>JBAUGL010000001.1:0-6688 GCA_049679665.1 Pyrinomonadaceae bacterium
TTTCCAAGCCTCATGCTCGAAACCGCACCGGCGGCGTTGTATACAAAACTGCCTGCATACGGCCTGAATATGTCCATCGGAGTCTTTCTACTCTTGACCTTTGCCAGATCGCCCGAACTGTCGAGCTCATTTTTCACAACACGCCCACTTGGGTAAGTTTCTTCGATCAAAGCACCAGACAAGTTATAGACATAGGCCGTCAGATAAGCGTTCACGTCTGTTGTCTGTTTATGCCCGGTCACTCTCCCTAAGATGTCGAAAGCCGTGTATTCGGTTGTCGATACGGACGACGCAACCTTTTTCAATTTGCCTATGGCGGGTGCCACGGTGCCATAAGTGTAAATTACGTCCGGCGTTTCCGAACCGGTCCGCTCGTCCAAATAGTTTCGGTTCGTGACACGATTCCGCGGATCGTAAATGTAGTTTGTCTCGATCATCGTGCGTCGGTCTTTTTGGTCAAATTACCACTCGGATCGTATTGATAGCTGATCGTTTGCGGCTAACTACTTATTTAACGTGTTTTCGGAAGTCCACTTTTCTAATGGTCAGCGAGCCTGAATAATCATCCATTCTTGTTGGGATTTCCCATTCGAAGAGCTTGTTGATTACGACGCTCCTTTCCATTGTTGATAGGCCGCTTTTCATCAGCAGATCGTCGTTTTGTCTGCGGATGAACTCCCTGCAATCTTCCGAAACTGGGGCTACTGCTGCTTCTATAGACTCTGCAGGGAAGTAGTGCTTAACGAAAGCGACACAACCTTGCGCTGAGACTGCTTCTATATCGGGGATCTCATTTACCACTCTGAACTCGTGTTCACTAACACCCTTTATTTTTAGAAACGTCCCGTCGCTTTCCACATTTGATTTGTCCAAAACAAGCTTTTTCTTATTTACCAACAGGTCCTTGGCGAACTCCTTGTACTGTGTTTTGTCGAGCCCTCTCGTCTTGTTCAGAAAGCCAAATAAGTCGTCATTCTCGATCACCACATTTCCCGAATATTTTTCGGACGCGACATCGATGGATAGGAAATAACAGTCCCTGCAACGCTCATACTCCAGAATCGTATCGAAGAACTTATTGCTTTGACCGAAACATGTTTGGGCCATCAGTAGAAGAAACAAGAACAGCAGAATGTTTTTCATATAACTTACTCCTCACTAACCTCAAGCTATGGTCTTGCACGCGGAGAAAGCCTCAGCGTGGGCGGCCTTCTCGGAGATAAGAAGCTGTGAATGAGATACTCAGAAACATCCGCCCCAGATGTATGCACCCTTTCGCCTGCTCCTAACAAACGCCTTGCTCTGTTTTCCACGCTCACGGCATCTATTTCCAAATTCTGGACGTAATCGTAAGCGTACCGGCCGTGAATCAAACGCGGGTTGCCTTCGATCCCGCCGGGTCTTTCGCGTCCTCGATCCACAAACCATGAATGCCCAAGCAATTCGTGCGCTAAAGAGAAAATCGCTTTGGTCGGGATTCGATCATTATTCTCATCTCTATATGCCGAATCCTCGCCGGACCAAAAGACATTGGTCCCGTTTGCGGTTTTATCCACACCATCGGCACTTGGGTCATCGGGATTTCTCATAATTGTGTGGATTCTCTTACTTCCGACCAAATCGCCAATCATCTGCTTCAATTCGGAGTCCTGGCTAAGAGTGTTGAGGTAGCTAAGCGCGTTCAAAGCGTACTGGTTATTGCTTTTGTAGTCCGAGCCGTCCTGATTGAACAGTGCGCCGTTTCGGTATTGAACTCGCCGAGTTACGGTGCGCTTCTTTTTCTCGCCGTTCTCCTCGTATTCCTCTTCCTCCTGGAAGCTTACCCAAATATCTTCGCCCGTCGGGTCTGTGTATTTCAACGGATTGTTTCTCACATAGACGTATAAGTTTATTTGTTGCGGGTCGGTCAATCTATCCGGCGCAATGATTATCGGATCAATCGAAGTGAACCTTCCGTGCTGTGAGTTGTAGTAACGCGCCTGTGCGAAGTCGAGGTCAGACTCAATGTCCCGTTCATAGCCGGTGAATCGCTGTCTTACAGAATCGCTTCCGTAGGCAGCTCGCGGTACTTCCGCACCAAATGGCATGAAGTCGCGTCGGGAGATTATCTGGCCGAACTGATCGGTTGTTATTCGGGGGCTGCCGAGGTGGTCGTTGGTTAGGTAGGCGATCTTGGCGGTCGCTTGTGGTTCGACGATAGTTGAATATTCGGCGACGAGTTTTCCGGGGGTGTCGTAAACAAAGATAGTCGTTTCTCCTGTTGACGGAACCACCTTCTTCACTCGTTTTCCGTCGCCGTCATACCAATACTGACCGGCGATTCCGCCAGCGTTGCTTACTTGAACCTGCTTATTCTCAGCGTCATATGTAAAAGTCTGACCGTCCGCACCGATCGTTGTGTTGCCCGACTGATCGAAAACGTAACCGACGAGTTTGTTGGTCGCTGGGTCGATCAGGGGGTTGCAGACGGCTTCAGCACAGCCCGGAGCAAGCGTCGTCGTGTTAGCGGTGTCAAACCTGCGATTGCTGTAACGGTCGAAGGTGTAAGTTTGCTTCCAACTCTGAGTGCCGCCAATGGTTTCCGTCGCGTTATTAAGACGGTTCAGGCTGTCGTAAGTGAAGGTTTGTGTCGCAACGAATCCTTGGATGGCTCCAATCGTCGGGACGGTAATTGTCTGCGATGTTACATTGCCGTTGTTGTCGTTCGTTCCGTATCCGTAATTCAACTTCAAAAGATTCTGCGTCGATGCCGATGAGCCAAGCCCGATCTGAACAGGCTGGAGACGTGAGTTGAACAGAGTGTTCTCAAACTTGCCATTTCCAAGTCTTATCGAAGCAACCGCACCGGCGGCGTTGTATTTGAAACTGCCTGCATTCGGCCTGAATATTTCCGTCGGGCTTTTTCTACTCTTGACCTTTGCCAAGTCGCCCGAATTATCGAATTCGTTTTTCACAACACGCCCGCTGGGATATGTTTCCTCGATCAAAGCTCCCGACAGATTGTAAACATACCCTGTGGTGTAAGCGTTTCCATCGGTTGTCTGCTTGTGAGCCGTCACACGTCCTAAGATGTCAAAAGCCGTGTATTCAGTTGTCGAAACGTTAGACGAAACTTTAGTAAGCTTGCCCTTCGAATTCGGTAGATTGTCGTAGAAATAACTGACATTCGGCGTCGCCTGATAGTTCGGTGGAGTTCCGCTCGGCGTTGAATAGTTGCGATTCGTCACCCGGTTCAGTGAGTCGTAAACATAATCTGTCCGCACACCCCTCGCGTCGGTTTTCTGCGTCAAGTTTCCGTTGTCGTCGTAAATATAGCTTATTGTCCCCGATTCAGGATTTGTTGCCTGCTTCAATCTCGAAAGCGAATCATAGACAAACGAACGCGTCTGTGCGCCCTGCGTCACCGTCGTAAGATTATTAAGCGAGTCGTAAGCATAAAAAGTTGGCTGAATCGGACTCGCAACGGTTCCCAGTTGGCCTGTGTTCTTGTCAGGCTCATCGACCCGGATCAACTCTCCGAGCGCGTTTGTTATCGATCGTCGTTGTTTGCCGGCCTGATCGGTTACTGTTGTGGAGTTTGCGTCCGTTTCGGTCGTGACAATGCCGGTTGAGGTCGTGTTGCTTCCCCACGGGGCGGGCAGAGCGGCGCCGGAGAAGGTTTCGGTTTCGGCGTGGCGGCCCGTGTTCCAACTCTTCGAACGCGTCCAGCCCATCGTCGGCTCGTTTGTCGCCTGTGTGGCGTAGGCTGCATGGAAAGGATTGGAAGTTATTTGATAACTGTTCGGATTGCCGGTTTGGTAACGAGTTTCGACCTTTATGCCGTGCGCTTCGTTGGTTGGGTCTTCGGTGACTGAGTTCTCAAGTGTCCTCGAAAGGCGCACACGGCCGAGTTGATCATAGTGCTGGATCGCAACCTTTTTGCCATCACCGATGGTTTCGAGATCTGATCGAACGATAACCCGCCTTTCCGAGTCGTTATACTCCGTCCGCATCCACGCCTCAAGCGGAGTCCCCGCTGCGCTCCTGACCTTTGTAGGCCGCCCGAGAGCGTCGTACTCCGTTACCACCGAGAGGTTGTTGTCAACATCTGTCGCCGTGGTAACCATTCCCGTGTAAAAATCGTAAACCACAGCGGACGACCTCGCCAGGCTCGTTCCATAAGCCGCGGTGGTCTGCGTCGGATAGAGTCCCGAATGACCGTTGATCGAACCGTATGTTATATGCGTCTGAACTCCTTTGGCATCGGTCGTCAAGTTCGGATTGCCGTATTGATCGTATTGCGCCGCAGTCGAGATCGAATTGGAGCTATTCCTAAAAAACTGTCAAGCGCCGAACCGCATTTTCCAACTATTCTTTACGTACTAGTCTGGTTTTAGAATTGCGTGAAATGACAGCCTCACAAAAAGGCTGTCATGTAAAAAACCGCATATCCAATCTAAGTCAGAGGATGTTCTTTATTTAATCTCAATCTCTTGAAAAAACAGCCCGACCGATTCCAGAGTTTTGTAAACCTCGGTCTTTTTCTCGCCTTCATATTGAAATAGTGTAACGAAACGCTTGCCCTGCTGTTTAAACTCGGAACCGGCTTCCTCAAGATCGTCAAATAGTATTCCGAGGTCTTTCGACGATTCCTCTAACAAGCTGTGCGAATTAGTCACAATAACGCCATGAGCCTCGCCAGGCAACCACTCAAGGTCTAACAAGCAGTCGCGAAAAGCGTCCCAATTCTCACCAAAGTAGTATGGAAACTGCATCGCTGCGGAGAATTCATCGAACAATCCTTGAGTCGTTTTCATCTTATCGCCCCGCACAAAGCTTATCTCCGTCGATGGATTTCTATTCGAAATCTGCAATGCCCAATTTGTGATCGCGGAAGGGGTCGCGTCAACGAGATAGAAATTACATTTGCTTGACGGTTCCCATATATCGTCTTTCATTGCTTTTCTCATTCAATCTTCTTGAAAGTTTTATAATGATCGTTCGTATAATAGGAGCTTCCATCGCTTCCTCGCATGATTCGCTCCCCTCCGCGGTTAACTCCCGGAGTATGAGGATTAACATCGTATTCTTTATAGGTAACTGGATTTCCTCGCGAATCTCTGGTTGGTAGATTGCCTTCGCGATTTTGAAACGTTCGACCGCCTTTGTATCCCGAAGGCGAGCGTCCATTACTTTGCTTGATGCGTCTTAGAGCGTCCCTGACTCTTTGAGGCACCCCCAGCTTATTCGCTGCTGTAACCACTGCGGTTGCCGCTGCGGCGCAAGGAACGCCCCCAGTCGCGGTACATACCCCAATTACAACACCTCCAAGAACCGCTCCTCCCACCAATGCTCCAACTGTCTTTGCCTTTTTCGCGGAATGTTCTGCAACGTTATAAATGAACTGATATTCCCGATCAATGCTTATCCGCTCATATGTGCCGATAGTATTGCCATCGCCGTCCAAAACATTGCCTGAATCGAAGTGCCCCTGTTTCTCTGTTTGCTGAAATGAATCACGGAGCCTTCTCTGCGCTCCTTTCACAATCTCGTCAGTCTGGGTTACGCAAGTCTTTCGGTCTTTGTCACAGAGTAGATATTCCCGTCCGTCAGGATCGGTAAACAAAACCGGATTATTCCTGCCATAGGCATAACCGTTCCAGCTTTGCGGATCATCTTCCATCGCTCCGGCATTTTCCGGGTCGACCGAAGTGAACCTTCCGTGCATCGGGTAGTAGTATCTGGCCTGTGCGAAGTTGAACGAAGACTCATTGTCCCGTTCATAGCCGGTGAATTTTTGGCGGATGGAATCAGTTCCGTAGCCTGCACGTGCGATTTCTTCGCCAAATGGCATGAAGTCACGGCGCGAGATTATCTGGCCGAATTGGTCGGTTGTTGTTCGAGGGCTGCCGAGGGGGTCGTTGGTTAGGTAGGCGACCTTCGCTTCTGATGGCGAAGCGACGATGGTTGAGTATTCGGCGACGAGTTTTCCGGCAGCGTCGTAGACGAATACGGTTGTCTCGACGGTCGAGAGGACAACCTTTTTGATCCGTTTGCCATCGCCGTCGTAAAAATATTGTCCGATGGTTCCGGCAGAGCCATTTACCTGGACTTGCTTGTTTTCCGAGTCGTAAATGAACGTCTGGCCATTGGCGTCGGTTTTCGTGTTGCCTGCGTTATCGGATTGGTAGCCGATCAAACGATTAGTCGCCGGATCTATCTGCGGATTGCAAACGGCTTCAGCGCAGCCCGGAGCAAGCGTCGTCGTGTTCGCGGTGTCAAACCTCCGATTGCCATGGCAGTCGAATGTGAAAGTTTGTTTCCATGACGGTGTTGGACTACCGTCTATGTTTTCGGTTGCGGATTGCAATCGGTTCAGCGAATCGTAGGTGTAATTCTGAACGGCCGTAAAGCCTTGACTACTTCCAGCCGTCGGGACGGTGATCGTCTGGCTCAACACGTTGCCGTTATTGTTAGTCGCACCGTATCCGTAGTTGAGTTTCAGCAGATTCTGCGTGTTTACCGATGAACCAAGCCCGATCTGTGTCGGCTGGAGCCGCGAGTTGAACTGCGTATTCTCGAACTTCCCGTTCCCAAGCCTCATGCTCGAAACCGTACCAGCAGCGTTGTATTTGAAACTGCCTGCATACGGCCTGAATATGTCCGTCGGAGTCTTTCTACTCTTGACCTTTGCCAGATCGCCCGAATT
>JBAUGL010000002.1:0-23622 GCA_049679665.1 Pyrinomonadaceae bacterium
CTTTTTTGCGTTTTCGGCTTTTTCGTCGGTAGCCAATAAAAAAGAGGGTGTTATTATCAATAAAATTGGACGAAATCGTTTTATGATCCCGATCTCAAGAGCAATCAAAATCATTGAAAGCCAGGCGCTCGCGATCGGCTTCGAGCACGTCGATATTGGCGATGCCGCCGGCCGCGTACTCGCTGAAAACATCGTTGCCGATACTGATCTTCCGCCGTTTGACCGGTCGCAGATGGACGGATTTGCCGTCATCGCAAGAGATACACGAGACGCACCCGTCGCATTAAAGATCGTTGGCGAATCGGCCGCCGGCAGCGGCTGGCATCATAAAATGAAATCGGGCGAGGCGGTTCGGATAATGACGGGAGCGCCGGTTCCGAAAGGTGCGGATGCGGTACAAAAGACCGAACTGACGAGCGAAGAGAGAGTAGACGAGAGGGTTTTGATCCGCGAACCCGCTGAGCGGCGTAAGTTCATTGTTCCTAAGGGTTTCGAGGTGAAGAAGGGCGAGACAGTGTTTTCGAAGGGCGAAGTAGTCTCGGACATGATGATCGCGAGCCTTGCCGCGTTCGGCTATGCACGCGTAAAGGTTGGGCAAAGTCCGCGTGTCGCCATACTTGCGACCGGAAGCGAGATAGTTCCCGTGGACAAGAGGCCGGGACGGGATCAGATAAGGAATTCCAATTCCGTTGCGTTAAAGGTACTTGTTGAGCGCGCCGGCGCAGTTGCCAAGACCTTTCCGATTGCAAAGGACGACATTTCGGCGCTAACAAAACAGATCGGGCGGGCGGCTTCGTCGTCAGACATCGTGATCGTGACGGGAGGCGTATCAGTCGGTAAATACGATCTCACAAAGGCGGCCTTGCGGGAACTGGGTGCCGAGATCGTTTTCGAACGGGTACGGCTTCGGCCAGGTAAACCGACAGTGTTTGCAAAGCTCGGAGATACGCTTTTCTTTGGCCTGCCGGGAAATCCGGTTTCGGCGGCTGTGACGTTCCTTTTGTTCGTCAGGACGGCGATAATGAAGATGCAGGGAGCCATCGAATGCGAATTGGTGGGCGGCCAAGCCATTCTTCCCGCGGCCGCAAAGGGCGCTAAGGAACGCGACACATATCTTCCCGCGACGCTAAAAACCGACAAGGCCGGAAGTCTTCTGGCAAAACCCCTGCGTTGGCACGGATCGTCAGATCTTATAGGATTTGCGAGGGCCCAAGCGCTTATATTTGTTCCTCGCGGCAAGACGCTAGAAGCGAGAACGGTCGTTAACATACTATATTTATGAATGAGCTATCGCATTATGATGAAGCCGGGAATATAAAAATGGTCGATATTGGCGACAAACCGTCGACGACGCGCATTGCCACTGCATCGGGAAAGATCTTGCTCTCGGCCGAAACCATTTCGACACTCCGGTCACAGGCGAACCCGAAAGGCGACCCGCTTGAAATCGCCCGCATCGCCGGTATAATGGCGGCAAAAAAGACATCGGAGATCATTCCGCTATGTCATCAAATAAATCTGGCAAGAGTCGATGTCTCGGCCCGGATCACGGATTACGGCATTTACCTTGAAGCAACAGCAAAAACCGCATCGCAGACCGGCGTTGAGATGGAAGCCTTAACTGCCGTTTCCGTCGCGGCATTAACCGTTTATGACATGTGCAAAGCCGTGCAAAAAGACATTGTGATAACCGACATCCGCCTCGAATCAAAAACCGGCGGTACGAGCAGCGCGGGGTAATCGTGACGGTTTTAGAACTTTCCGGTGGTATAATCGTAAATACATGAGGAGTGAAATATGAGATATAGATTAGCCGATGACGCCAAGCCGCAAGTAAAACTTTTATTGATCGCTACGCTGATCACCATCGCACTTTGGTTTATTCCATTTGCGGATTATCTCGTATATCCGATACGCCTGTTCGTAACATTTATCCACGAAGGGAGCCACGCGCTAACTGCATTTGTCACAGGCGGATCCGTGCAGAGCCTGACGATCGCCTCAGATGGAAGCGGTGCTGTCTACTCGGCTCCGTCGGGTTGGCTGGGGAATATTTTGACTTCCAGCGCCGGATATTTGGGGACGACCGTCTTCGGCGTTCTGATGCTCGTGTTGATACGCCGCGCGGTCTCCGCAAACAAGATACTTCTCGCTTCGGGAATATTTGTCGGCGCGATGACCTTGATATTTGGGATACTAAGCCCGATGCTTAACTTCCTTTCGCTGCAAGTGGGCCTGGGGAGTGTCGTGTTTACTGTAGTAGCCGGTACACTGCTTACCGCGATATTGATCGCTCTTGCAAAATATTCAAGCGCCGCGACGGCCAATTTTGCGGTCGCGTTTCTTGCCATCCAATGCCTGCTCAATTCCCTGTCCGATCTAAAAACGCTGTTTTTCATCAACGCCCCGCTTGTCGGCTCGGATATCCAGACTGACGCGGCAAACATGGCGAGCGCGACGGGCCTGCCCGGATTTGTGTGGGTAATTATCTGGATCGGTATTTCGATCGTTATGATCTCGCTCGGGCTGCGGCTCTATTCAGTCAGCCAGAACCGCTCATCGAGCGATTCGGTTTTCGAGGATTAACCGGCCGTGAACTCCCTTGGACAATTGCCGATAGGTGCCCGTTTGCTCGTCCGGTCAAAAAAGGACTGGAGGACTGCCGCGGTATCGGCGGTTCGCGAGGAGAAGATCGTTCTTACCGTATGTTCGCCGACGGGACGCACCTACCGACTACGGCGGGTATTCGATACCAAAGTTGTGCTCGAAGGGAACCTTTTAATCCTTGCCACCGAGGAAGCCGACGGCTGGCGGGAGAATTTTACTGGGTATGATACGCGGTGGTAATACCCTATTGTTGCACTTAGCCGAAACTTCACAAAATACGCGAGTCTCTGGAAATCAAAAAGCCCCCCTTCCCGAAAGAAGGGGGGCTTAAGTCACACTTACTGCATAATCTTATTAAAGGACGATCCACGAACCCATGGGTGGCGTTTGTGCCGCCGCCGCTGCCAGACATTGAGCACACGTCGACGGATCCACGATCAAAAGTCCTCCGCCGCAGCCCTGATTTGCAAAGCAAGTACCAAGTACATCCGGCGGGCAAGCAGTGGTGCACGGCGTGTCAAGAATGTCCATTACGCACGTCATACACACTTCAGGGGACGACGGTGTCTGCGCCGCTAACGGAGCGGTGACCGCCATCACAAGTGGTAAGGCCATGGCCGTCCCGACCCCGATGCGTTTGACTGCATCGCGGCGCGACATACCTGAAAATTCTTTTACCGTGTCGGTCTCACATTTGACAAGATCTTCTTTCTTAAGCTGCGCAAGCGCGAGCCATACAAGATCCTCACTACCGACTTTTTTTCCGATCTCAGCGACCGTGCGCTTTCCGTCACAGTTCTGCCACACCATTGCGCTAGTTTCATTCAGTGCAAAGGCCCTGTTTGCGTCAAGGTCATAGATCAGAACCTCGGCGTCAAGTTCCTGAACCACAATATTTTCACTGCGGCTAACCGGTTTATTCCCCTTATCCATTGATAGTTCTCCTCCGAAATCAGATTAGTTAGTCGCGAGGGTTTAACGCCCGCGAGGTCCCGATGCCCAGGCAGAAATTGCAGCCCGGAGCTAAATTCAAACAAAATTTCAATACAAGATCAAAAAATCCGAAGACACAGAAATATCTGTAACAAGATTACTTATAACATATAAACGGATTTCAGCAAAGAAGATTTTCGTTTTGACGTATCTTACGATTCCTGTCTGAACCGTAAATCCTGACCGCAAGGTGCACCCTCACTCTCCCCCTCGTGATATTTGCCAAAGTTCCTGTGCTTGATATAATTTTATCGTTACGCTGGTTCGCCAACGATATGACTGAAAGCTCCTCTACCGCAGTTCAGCCAGAAGAATATATTTCCGCTCGCCGGCCGCGATTTTCTCTGTTTTTTCGTTCGTACGGGGTCGATATCGAGGTACGGGCGAATTCGGACGAGGCGATCGATGCAATTCGAAGTATGCTGCCAGAGGTTTTGCCGGGCCAGTATGAGATCACGCCCGAAACCCAGGTAAAACATCGTTTTGATGTACGCTGGAACAAGTCAGGACGAGATTCCGCTTATAGGAACGGTGAAGCGATATGTCTCCGATCGACCCGGCAGATGATGCTTGAGACACTAGGTTCACGCATACGCGTAACTGTTGCAGAATTTGCACTTGACCACGTTTTCGTGCATTCGGGCTGCGTATGCTGGAAGGGTAAGGCCATAATCTTTCCTGCCGCCAGTTTCCGCGGAAAATCGGCACTGACGGCGGAACTTGTCCGGCGGGGGGCCGTCTATTATTCCGACGAATACGCAGTCCTTGACCGCGATGGCTTCGTCCATCCGTTTGCGAAAAAGCTGTCGATCCGCGGCGAGATCGGCAAGTACACACAGGTCGAACACCCTGTAGAGGATTTCGGAGGCGTGGCCGGAACCGAAAGAGCAGAAATAGCTTTGGTGCTTCTAACGAAATACAAGGAATATGCCCGATGGCGGCCGAAAGCGTTATCACCCGCCGAAGCCATAATGGGAATTATGGAGCATACGATCCCTATCAGGCACGACCCAAGATTCGCGCTTCGGGTATTGAGCAAGGTTGCCGCGGGCGCCGTCACGATAAGAACCAATCGCGGTGAAGCCGCGAAATTTGCCGATACGATCATTGAATATTTCGAATCCACCATCAAATGAAAAAAAAAGAAAAAGATGCACACTTCGCTGCCCATTTGCCCACCGTGCTTCGTTACCATCAAACGATGCTCTCGGATGGCGTTCGTAATGAACTGCTGTATAAGGCGATCAAGCAGCACGTCGGCCCGGAGACGAATTTTCTTGACATCGGCGCCGGGACAGGCGTCTGGGCCATTTTGGCTGCGAAATTAGGCGCAAAACGGGTCGTTGCGGTCGAGATCGAAGAATGCCTTATACCGTTCATACATAAGCACGCGCAGGAAAACGGCGTTGCGAACCAGATCGAGATAATTCACGGAAACTCGAACGACGTCAAGATCCGCGGCAAGTTTGACGTGATCGTCAGTGAATTGTTCGGCGGCTCTGCGTTCGGCGAGGAGGTCGTCAAGTCGTTTGTTTATATCCGCGAGCGGTTCCTTGCTAAGGACGGGATCCTTATACCGCAGAAACTGAGTCTCTTCGCCGTGCCCGTCCACGTCGGGTACAATGTGTCGCAAATACCCGCGAGTGTTCCGCTAAGCTGTAATTTCCTTAGATCCGTGAGGCTTAATTACGGCCAGGGGATCGGTTTTTCCGAGCATGACATTGTGGAGTTTCTCGCCGAACCCAAGCAGCTTCTCGACCTTGATTTTCGCACGGCGCTCAAGGCACACCCGATGAGCGGGCTTTCGGCCAGTTGGAAGGTCAAGAACCTCAAGAAGGCGAACGCGATACTGACGTTTCAGGGGTCGACGTTTACGGACGATATTGTGATGAATGGTTTTGGTTCGCAAAGCTGGGGAAGCAATTATTACGAATTTGTTCCCTTTGAACACCGCTCAGGCGAGCTTCGATTCGGGCTGAATCTCGATGCCGATAGATCGAATTGGTCGTTGAGTCTACCCGGAGTTGAGGGACAAAAACCGCAAAACTACGCGCCGACATTGGCTTTTGCAAGAGTTCGTATGGCCCAGCAGATGACGCCGCACCGCAAATTCCGGCCTAAGAAACTGGCAGCCAACGATACCGCGAAGAAAACATCAACAAATAAGTAAGTCAGCCGCATGCGCGGCGGCGGAAGTTTCGAGACGATCTATTTGTTTTTCTACTCTAATAACCTCTGTACAAATAGTATGCGGTGCCCATCAACCCGGTAACGAAGGTAAACAGGCCGAGACGCTGGATATACTGCCCTCTAGAGGACACATCCGAAAAACCATTCGTGACCGCCAGGCAGAGCATGCCGATCCCCAGAAGGAAAAGTCCTCCGCCAAAGTAGAGGTTTCGTGACGTAACCTTCCATGCACCAAAGCAGGTCAGTGCGAGGCCGATCACCAGGCACACAACGGAATTTAAGTTGAGTTCGAATGGCAAGACCATCGTTTCAAATTTTATCCGAACGGGGCTCCATAAACAAGTGGTTCTTTGCCGGCTCTTTATAAGCGAACGGACAATTGGTAGAATGTAATTTTGCCGAGTGATCAGGTTTTCTCACTATGCGTGCTGCAAAGACAAAAGAAGAAGCGATCGAGATTCGCGGCGCCCGCGTGCACAATCTAAAAAACGTATCGTGCTCGATCCCTTTGAATAAACTCACGGTAATTACGGGGGTGTCCGGGTCGGGTAAATCGAGTCTTGCATTCGATACGATCTACGCCGAGGGGCAGAGGCGCTACGTTGAATCGCTCTCTGCGTATGCCAGACAGTTCCTTGAGCGAATGGACAAGCCGGATGTCGACGAGATCACAGGCATAGCTCCGGCCATCGCGATCAGACAAAAGAACTCGACCAAAAACCCTCGGTCGACGGTCGCAACCCAGACGGAGATCTACGATTATCTAAGGCTCTTGTACGCACGTGCGGGCCGCACTTTTTGCCACGTATGCGAACGCGAAGTAAAGAAAGACTCGCCCGAATCTTCGGCGGACGAAATACTTGCCGGCCTGGCGGATGGAACACGATTTTTCGTTATGTTCCCGATACGCGAAGAAAGCGATCCGACGCTGAAAAGCTCACCCAAAAACAAAGGGAAGGGTAAAAAGGAAGCCGTCGGCTCGGAGTCACTGAGCAATACCGCGTTTCTCATATCTTTGCTCCAGCAGGGATTTTCAAGGCTTTACCGAAACGGCGAAACGATCGAACTTCAGCGGCCCGAAGACTATGGTTACGATGATTTTGATGGGACGTTCGTTCTTATCGACCGCTTGAAGGCCGCACCTGATATACGGCAGCGACTTGTAGATTCATTGGAAACTTGCTTTCGCGAGGGACACGCAGCCGTGATCCGATCGGTTGAAGGTGAAGAACTGAAATTTTCGGACCGATTCATCTGCAAATACGACGCTACTGCCTACGAAGAACCCGAGCCTCAACTATTCAGCTTTAATTCCCCGTTCGGCGCCTGTCCGACGTGCCAGGGTTTTGGAAACACTGTCGGCATCGATTACGACCTCGTCATTCCGAACCAGCTTTTGTCGATCGCAGGCGGGGCGATCGAGCCGTTTACGCGGCCCCAACATGCCTGGGCGCAGAAAGAACTGCTTAAATACGCGGCGGCAAATGGTATCGCGGTCGACACGCCCCTCGCGGACCTGCCGGACGATCAAAGGCGAACCATTCAATACGGCACTAAGGGTTGGCGCGGGATCAAAGGCTTCTTCGCGTGGCTTGAGACCAAGAAGTATAAGCTTCACATCAGGGTTTTTTTGGCAAAATACCGCGGTTATACAACATGTCCGGATTGCGAGGGGCAGCGACTGCGAGAAGGTGCTCGAGCCGTAAAGATCGGCGGACGATCTTTACCGGAGATCGTTGCGATGTCGATTGCAGACGCTCATCGGTTCTTCGAAGATGTGGAACTCGACGACGAACGGAGACAGATCGCCGATAAGCTCTTGTTGGAGATCCGCAGGCGTCTAAAATTTCTGGTCGATGTCGGCCTCGATTATCTGACGCTCGATCGACTGGCAGCAACGCTTTCGGGCGGCGAGGCTCAGCGGATACAGCTCGCTACAAATCTCGGATCGCTGCTCGTCGGTACACTGTATGTGCTGGATGAACCGAGCATTGGCCTGCACCCCCGCGACAACGCTCGCCTTATCGGAATTCTCGAAAACCTGAGGGATATCGGGAACACGGTACTGGTTGTCGAACACGACGAAGATACGATGCGCGCAGCAGATCATTTACTCGACATCGGGCCCTACGCGGGTGAATTTGGCGGCAATTTGGTCTATCAAGGTGATTTTGATGGATTAATGAGCAACAACGAATCATTGACCGCACGATTTCTTCGAGGTGATTCAAAGATAAAATTGCCGCGCACCCGCAGAAAACCCGGAGCACGTATGATCGAGATCATCGGTGCGAGGCAGCACAATCTAAAAAACGTCTCGACCGAGATCCCACTGGAAATGCTGGTATGCGTAACCGGCGTTTCGGGTTCGGGCAAATCTACGCTTATCCACGACGTGCTGTTTGCCGGACTAAAGAAGCAGCGCGGCGAATGGCAATCTCACGTTGGTTTTTTTAAAGAGATCAAAGGAGGCGAATTGATAGACGATGTGATCCTCGTCGATCAAAGCCCGATCGGGCGGACACCGCGCTCAAATCCGGTAACTTATATCAAGGCCTTCGATGCGATCCGAGAGGCCTATGCTGCGACGAGCCAGGCGCGATCTAAAGGATTTAATTCATCACACTTTTCATTTAATGTTCCCGGCGGCCGCTGTGAAACCTGTCAGGGAAGCGGAACGGTTACGATCGAGATGCAGTTTCTGGCTGACGTGGAGCTAACGTGTGAAGACTGTCGCGGCATGCGTTTCAAATCTGAGGTTTTGGAGGTGAAATACAAGGGCAAAAGCATTCACGAGGCTCTGCAACTGACGATCCGCGAAGCCATGCTTTTCTTTAAGGACATCGGACGGCTGGCCTCAAAGCTTAAGGTGCTTGAATCGGTCGGGCTTGGCTACCTTCGGCTGGGACAATCGGCCACAACGTTGAGCGGCGGCGAGGCTCAACGCGTGAAGCTCGCGGCGCATCTCGCCCAGAGATCAAAATCCGGCACACTCTTTATTTTTGACGAACCGACCTCCGGATTGCACTTTGAAGATATCAACCGGCTCCTTGCGGCTTTTCGAGCACTGATCGACAACGGTGCAAGCATTTTGGTGATAGAACACAATCTGGATGTGATCAAAACGGCCGATCACGTTATCGATCTCGGGCCTGAAGGCGGGATCGGCGGTGGTGAGATCGTGGCTGTCGGAACACCAGAAGAAGTCGCGAAAAACGAGCGGTCGTATACGGGGGCGTACCTCAAGAAGCTGCTTAGCTAGCTAGTCATCACCAAATTTCCGTCTCCACACCGGGGCGATCTCCTTCATCACCTTGCAGTCGCAATATCCACCATTCTCGTTTAACCAACTTGTTATCTTCGGAAAATTCAGGCTGTTTTCCATCATAAACCGCATAGAATATTGCAGGCTGTGATCGCATTCCGAATCGTAAAGCTCATCTTCAAGATAATTGATGAGTGCGGTGATGGTTTCGTCGCTGGCCGGGAGTGAATCGATAAACGCCGCGAGTTCCTCGCCACTCAATTGTTCAAGATTTTCGATCTGCCGCTTTCGTAATATTGCCATAAATTTATCTTAGCCTATTCTTCCCCCGCCGCGTCCACGCGCTCGGCCTCTTCTTTACGCTTGTGTTCGATACCTTGACGGCCGTCGTATTTGATAAACCGAGGCAGCGCAACGGCGAGGAGAAAAGTTCCGATAACCGTCAGGACGCCGCCGGAGATTATCGAGAATTTGACATTCGTAAGATAAGCGACAACCCCCGATTCAGCATCGCCGAGCATCGGGCCGGTCAGGAAACTGATCATCTCGATACCGGCGAGGCGTCCACGAAGGTGATCCGGGATGGTTTGGTTCCAGATCGTCTGCCGAAAAATGCCGCTGATCATATCAAAATATCCGGCAAGCGCCAGAAAGAAGAGCGCCGGATAAAGGCTGTTCATAAAACCGAAGGCGGTGATCGCGATACCCCAGCCGGCCGCTGCAAGCGTCACCGCGAGCCCGTGACGGTAAACCCACGCTGCCCAGCGCGAAGTAAACGTCGCGACCAGTGCCCCGACGGCTATCGCAGAATAGAAGAAGCCGACTGACGCCCCCGATCCGAGCGATATCGCTAAAGCCGGGAAAAGCGCCTTCGGCATGCCGAAAAACATGGCATTGATATCCACGAGGTACGTCCCGAGCAGCTCCTGCCGGCTCATTGCGTAACGAAATCCTTTTTTTATCGATCCGAGACCGGGGCGTTCGGCGTTCGGCGGAGGAGGAATCGCGCGAATGAGCCAAACGGCGGCGAGCGATGCGATAAACGTAACGAGGTCAATCGAATACGCGAGGGTCGCGCCGTATTTTGCGATCAACGCTCCACCGAGGATGGGGCTGGCTATAAATCCGATCTCGAACCGGATCGCATTCAACGAAGCGACGGCCGTCATCATTTCGGGCGGCACTATTCGCGGGATCAGGGCCTCAAAGGACGGGCGCTGCAGGCCAGCGAGGCCGGCGTGAAGTGCAGCGGCGGAAAACAATACCCACACCTGCGGCTGCGGCAGCAATGAGTTTCCGAGGAGTATTATTGTTGTTACGGTCTGGCCGATCTCGGTTAGCCGGAGCATTTTTCTCCGATCGATCGCGTCGGCGAGCGCGCCTCCGATAAAGGCGAGGCAAAACATCGGCACGAATTCGGCAGCGCCGAGGAGGCCCACAAAAAGGCTTGATCCCGTTAGCTGATACATCTGGACCGGAACGACGACAAAGGTCATCATCGACCCAAAGAACGAGATCATTTGCCCGAAGAAGAGCAGCCGGTAGTCCCTTGAAACCCGAAGCGGTGAAAGGTCAATGAGCATACGGCGGAGGCGACTCAAGCTCCATGGATCTTTAATTTGAACTCGTCATTTGACGTGTAGATCTCGGGGCGTCTTCCCGAAAAGCGGTGTGATTGACGAAGGATCATCGGCAGCCCGCCGCGCGGAACCTGGGCGCCGTATTCGCGGCGAGAAAAGATCGCGGCGATCTGCGGATTAAGCCGTTGGGTTATTCCATAGCGTATTGCTCGAGACGCGGGAGGGACGAATCCGTTCGTCCGGCGGGGATTAATGATCTCGATCGAATTATCGTACATCAGTATGCGGGTTTCTACATCCCTGATACCAAGGTCCCTGTGGATCAGCGCATTTGCGACTGCTTCCTGGACGGAGAATTGATGATAGGTACTTCGCGAGCGTACGGGCGAAGTTGGGTCTTCCGGCCGTCTTTTCTTGCTATCCTTCGACAGATCGGCGTAGCGATTAATGAATCGTAGAATATATTCGTATTGGGTCAACAAGTTCCCTTTTATTTTAGTCGTTTCAATAAGCTGCGCACTCCCGTTGTCGCCGGAGAATCGCGCCAAAGTCACGTTCGATCGCGGAAGCAGTTCCGCCACGCGTTCATTCTTGCCAAACAGAAGCACCGCACCAACGGTTGGGAAAAACTCGTCAACGTTCCCTACGGCCAGCAATAGATCCTTTCGCAAGAAATCGCTTGTTTCGTAGAGATAAGTGTTGAGCGCGTCATCCTCGTAGGCATTTGCAAAACTCCAAAGGAGCCCATCGTCAAAGTCCTTTTCCACGACGGTCGAGAGAGGGATATTCTCAAATCCGAGCGGGCGGATCTCATCGAGCCACGTCGACAGCTCATCACGCGATACTTCCCGTTTTTCGGCCCCAAAACGTAAGTAAAAGCGGCCGTCGCGAGTACGATACGGTCGCCGCTTTCCATCGACCTCGAGCGCGACGATCCGTTTTCCACTGTCGAAAGCGATGCAGTCCAGAATCGGCACGATCGGAGGGACGATCTCCTCTCGGCAGATCCGGGCAAGCTCTTCCTGGACCCATTCCGGATTGCTCACACCCTCGATCCGCAGGTGGTCGTTGACACCGAATATGATGGTCCCGCCCGACGTGTTCGCATGTGCCACGATCGCCTGTGCGATCCGTTCAGAATTGGAAAGCTTTACCTTTAATTCGAGATAAGTGTCCTCGCCACCGCGAATCAGACGAAGGAGATCCGAACGCGTAGTAAGCTGTGCGGGCTGATTTGCAAGGTACTCGTGAAATGAGCGATCGTTTGAGGATTCTAGTCTTGGGCCGTGACGGAATTTTCTGCGTGCCATGTTCTGCCGGCGTGAGATTTTGTCAAGACGGACACGCCCGGAACCCGCCCGAGTGCCCGATCAAAGGCACCACGGTATCGAGAATTTCTGCCAATTACATTGAAACATTTTTGACCGAGATTGAAAACGGCAGATGGGGCCAAAGGGGCACGTCCACTCTATTCTTTTTTCATCAGGTCGGCGTATTGGCCACCCTCCACCCATTTTAGTATCTCGGATATTCGCCAGATCGGGAAAGGGTGCGAGAGTCCGGCATTGATGATATCAGCCCAAAATTTATCAAGCTTACTTTCATCGTAATTCTTTTGAAATTCGCGGGCTTGTTCGAGGAAAAGATCGTAATCGATCTTTGACGCAAACGTGCCGCCGGCGAGTTTCATCATTGTCCGGCCGATGACATGCGGATCCTGAACAACCAACAGGGCCGCTCGATCGCAAGACAGCTCAGCGCGCCGCATCCATGCGAGAAGGGCACCGCGCATCGTTGCAGAAAGCAGATCCTTCAGGATCCCGGCAATTGGAAGAGACGCAAGTGGAATCGTCGCTACGGCCAGGATCAGTTGGGCTGCCGTAAGATAGAGCACGTGCTCAGCGTGTATGTGTCCGACCTCGTGCGCGAGCACTGCAAGCGTCTCTTCTTCGTTAAGTCGCTCGATCAAGGACGAGTGCAGGACGATTATCGGCTTTTCAACGCCGCCGGTGAACGCGTTGACCACAGGATTCTGCTGGATAAAGAGGTCCGGCATATCAACGCCGAGCGTGGTGCAGGCTATCTGAAGCTTGGCGTGAAGATCAGGACACTGTTGCGGTGTGACCTTCACTGCGGATGCCATAAAAGTAACGCGAATAGCCGATTCACCTGTAACCGCGAGGAGTTTTTTCAATGCGGAATCGATGCCGGGAATAGCCCGGAGCGCTGCCAGGGCCTTGCTGTCCGCCGGGTGAATGTATTCGTGCTTGCCGAGATCGGCGAATTTCTTGTGCGGCTCGTTAGAAAGCGGCAATTTGCACCGGCCGCAGTTCGCGGCGCCCATCTTATAGCTGGATTTGACAGTATTCTTCTGCCCGCAATATCGGCATCGTACGAAGAGTGTCTTTGCCACCGCGGTTGATTCGCTCGATTCAGGTTCTTTCTTCGGCATAGTTCAATTGTAATTTAAATATTCAGTGATTCAAACGCCGATTTGATGCAAAAAGTTTCGGGATCAACGCTTTAATCGTGCAACCGTTTCGATGTGATGCGTCTGCGGAAATAGATCGATCGCTGTTAGTGATCGGAGTTTGTAACCCGCGGCGGTAAGATCACGAAGGTCCCTCGCCAATATCGACGGCTCGCAGGATACGTATGAGATCTCAGCCGGTCGAAGCCTAATGATATCGCTGATCACTCGCTTTTCCGGGCCAGATCGTGGAGGATCGAGCAGGACGAAATCGATCGGATCGTCGTCATTCAGAGCCGCGAGAAAAGCTTTGACGTTGTCGGCATGGAATTTGGTATTTTCGAGTCGTGCGATCTCAGAACTTCTGCGGGCGAATCCGATCGCATCCGAATTTTCTTCAATGCCGAGCACGCGTTCGAATTTTCGAGCGAGCGGGATCGCGAACAGCCCCACGCCGCAGTAGAGGTCCAGCGCCGTTCCGCCTTTTGCCCCGACGATCGCCGTATCTATCAAATTATCAATAAGATACCGATTACCTTGGAAGAAACTCTTTGCTGAAAACAAAAAAGTCTCGCCGCCGGCGGTGACCGTTATCTCAGCCGTCGGTTCATTGACCTCGGGAGAGTGAACCGAAACCAGACCCTTATTTCCATGGGCCGCGTCGATCTGGCCCGTTTGCGTCCAAATATTCTCCCATTGAATTTCTTTGCGGATCTTATGAAGCTTGTCATTAAGCTCTGGAGTTAGTTTCGGGCACGATGCAATTTCGACGAGATCACGCGAGCCGCGTTTGTAATATCCGATCCGTCGATCGACTGTATTGTAATGCCACTGGGCCCGTGAACGATATTGAAACTGGTGAGGGCTTGGGATCACAACGATGTCGTCAACATCATCGAGCTTGGCAATACGGTGGAGGCAATCACGGATGATCCCAACCTTGGCTTCAAGCTGGGCCGCGTATGTCATCTGCTGAAAATCGCAGCCGCCGCACGTGCCAAAATATTCGCAAGCCGGTTCTACACGCTCAGGTGACGGCTCGAGAACCTCAACGATATCAGCGTAGGCTATCTTCCCTTTTACTTCGCGGACCCTTACACGCAGCCGATCGCCCGGAGCTGAAAGAGGCACAAATACCGTTAAATTGTCACCGAATCCAAGACCGAATCCGCGTGGAATTATCTTTTCGATCTTTATGTCGAGCTCTTCTCCAGGCTCGTGGAGCACCTCGGCGTTAGACGTTTTCAACTTCGATCTCGACTCCACCGATAATGCCGGCGAAAAGATTATAGATCAAAGCCCCGATGGCACCGCCTATAAATCCAAATATCGCGTAAACGATCGGAAGTACGATCATGATCGCGACCCCGATCAGAGCACCCATCCCGCCTGTCATAAATCCCATTTCGCCGCCGACATTGCCTGCTCCGACTAACGAAAAGACAATTACGATCAGGCCGTAGGGAATGCAAATCAAAAGCATCATCGCCAACATTGTAACCGCATACATCTTCGCCATCGATAGAACGCCAAGCCGTCTGATCCTGAGTTTGCTCATAGTGTCTCCATATTCATTCAAAAAATCTTCCGCTTTCAATCTACAGATAATACAGGCTAAGACGCGGAACATCAGCCTGTTCGCGAAGCCGCTTAATGACCATAAGGTCGAATGTCCGCCGGTAAGCTTCCGCATCCATCCGCACCTTATACGCTGACATCTGGGACGTTACGATCTTAGCAGCGGCCAACACCTGTTGTGACTTCAACAGGCTTTCGTCAATGACCGCGTCCAAATGCTCAAGTGACTGTTCCAGATGCTCATTCGACTCACGACTTTGACGCAATTCCGCGAGTCGCTCGAGGACGCGTTCGATCGCGCTTCTCACTCCATCCTCGGACCCATCCGCCGCAGCCATAAGCCGGTTCGTTACGTTATCGAGATGGCTAGTTATCGCATCCTCTGAAAATGTATCTGACGCCGCATCTGACGATCCTATCGCTTCCTCGGACGCGTCGCGTCCGACCTGCATCTTCGTCCATTCAGCAAATTGTGACTCGACCTCTTCACGGCAGTAGAAAAGGCTCTTTATGCTGCGGGTTCCAACAGGCTGTTTGTCATAAACGTCAAAAACCGATTCGATGGACCGGATGGCAACGTGCAGAGGGATCTTTCGCTCCTGCCAATCTTCTATCAGCGCCCAATCCAACGGGCTCAGAAGCAGATTCCTTCCGCGGCGGCGAATGAATGTCTCCTCGATCTCAGTAAAATAATTATAATAATTCAAGGCTGATCCGCGATTACTAGAAATGCTACTCGACAGATTCCGATTAGTCAAAACGCTTCCGGCCATGGTCGCTCCGGATACCGCTGACTGTGATAATCTAAGTCCGATATGAAAGAGAGACGTGAAAAATTCGAGACCTCATCCGGTATTGAACTGCCTAACGATTTCAATCCAAGTAACACGAAACAGGTAAGTTACGAGAGCGATCTCGGCGAGCCGGGCGAGTTTCCATATACGCGCGGCGTGAGAAACTCAATGTACCGCGGAAAGTTTTGGACGATGCGTCAGTATGCTGGATTTGCGACAGCCGAGGAATCGAACGCTCGTTATAAGTATTTGTTGTCGCAAGGAACGACCGGGTTGAGCGTAGCATTTGACCTGCCAACGCAGATCGGGCTCGATTCGGACGATCCACTGGCGGCTGGCGAAGTCGGGAAAGTCGGCGTCGCGATAGACAGCATCGGAGATATGCTGGCGCTATTTGATGGAATACCCCTTGATCATGTATCAACGTCGATGACCATCAACGCGACCGCATCCACGCTGCTGTGTCTTTATCTCGCGGTTGCGAAGCGGCAAAACGTGCCGCTGGATAAGGTCAGCGGTACAATTCAGAACGATATCCTAAAAGAATATATAGCCCGCGGAACCTATATCTATCCGCCAAAACCGAGCCTTCGATTGATAACGGACACCTTTGCTTATTGTTCAGCGGAGGTACCGAACTGGAACACGATCTCGATCTCGGGATATCATATACGCGAAGCCGGTTCGACTGCTTCCCAGGAGATCGCGTTCACTCTGGCCGATGGTATCTGCTATGTTGAATCGGCGATAAACGTTGGACTCGAAGTCGACAAATTCGCACCGCGTCTCTCATTCTTTTTCAATTCGCACAATAACCTTCTAGAAGAGATCGCGAAGTTTCGGGCCGCCCGACGGCTGTGGGCACGCATTATGAAGGATCGCTTCGGGGCAAAAGACCCTCGGTCGCTAATGCTGCGCTTTCATACCCAGACGGCCGGTTCAACCCTGACGGCACAGCAGCCGGAGGTGAATATTGTGCGGACGACGATTCAGGCCCTGGCAGCCGTCCTCGGCGGAACTCAGAGCCTTCACACGAATTCGATGGACGAGGCTCTGTCGCTGCCCACCGAGACGGCGGCCAGAATTGCCCTTCGGACCCAGCAGGTCATCGCACACGAATCAGGCATCGCGGACACCGTAGATCCGTTCGCTGGAAGCTACGCCGTCGAGGAGATCACCGGAAAACTCGAACAGGCAGCGCTCGGTTATATCGAGAAAATCGACGCGCTTGGGGGGATGCTTCGAGCTATCGAAACGGGATATGTTCAGCGCGAGATCCAGGAGGCGGCGTATGACTATCAACGAGCAGTCGAAACACAGGATGCGATCGTCGTCGGGGTTAACAGATTTCAGGTCGATGACGACGGAACGATCCCAATTTTGACTGTAGATGAAAGGATCGAGCGGGAGCAGATCGAGCGTGTACGCGCCGTTCGTCAAAGACGTGACCCCGATCGGGCCGCTGCCGCTTTGAACTCACTTGAAATGGCGGCGGCGGGGACCGAAAACCTTCTTCCGCGTATTCTAGAGTGCGTCGAAAGCAGCGTGACCGTCGGCGAGATCAGCAACCGCCTGCGGGCCGCATGGGGAGAATATCAAGAAGCAATAACGGTCTGATCCATTTGCCGTTAGTTCCCTTATTTTCGTTATCTACAAGTTCGGTGTGTGATCAATCTCTTGCGACTTTAGCGCTCGTACGGAACGACCGAACAATCGAAGGCGAGTTATTGCTCTTCGACAAAACGCCGCCGGTCGAAACCGTAACATTGTTGGCCGATAGGGTTGTTCCCGTTGCCCGTTGGAATTCAGAGATCGCTTTGTTCAAATCGGTCTGAGCCTGCAATTCACGGCTGCGTGCTGCAAGCAGTTCGGTTTGACGCTCGTTAACGAGAAAAAGAGTAGTGATCCCTGAGCGGAACTGACGCTGCTCACTTTCGTAAAGCTGATCGGCGGCGGCCCTTGCGGCAATAGCGGAAGATAGTCGTGCCTCCGCCGACCTCAGGGCCTGGAGGGAATTGCGAACCTCCGCCTCGATGACTTGTTCGGCTTGGGCGCGCAGGTTCTTGATACGATCAGATTGGACAAGCGCCCGACCCAGATTCGCCTTTGCCACTCGATTTCCCCAAGGAAGCGTGATCTGAACCCCAAGTCGATAAGTCGGAAATCGCTGCGCCACTAGATTGCCGAGCGAATTGAAGTACCCCCCCCGAAGATTCTCAGGAACACTGTTGCCCCCAGCCGAATTTGCGTTCGGCGTACCTGCAAGACCTGCAGCCGTATAGGTGCCAACGAGATCGACCTGCGGTTTCACCTGGTCCCGGAAGTATCGGGTGTCGATCTCATTTATTTCGGCGCTGGTCTCGAGTTGGGTGATCTCAGGCCTGTTTTTGATCGCTTCGGCGGTCGCCACCTCAAGGCCGATCCGCGGGGGCTCAAGATCAACCGGCGAAACGGGGGTGATCGGCCGAGTCCAGATGTCGGCGGTACGATCAGGCAGCATAATTGTCTTAAGCGAATTCTCGGCGCGTGTTACATCTTCCTGAGCGCTAAAAACGTTTTGCTCAAACGTTGCGATCTGGGCCGTCGCCGCCACGATATCTATAGGTGCAAGTACACCTTTCGATACCTGTCTCTGATTACTCTCATACTGCGTTCGTGCCTGTTTTACAGCATCGATCTGAACCTGCAAATTTCGAAGTGCGAATGCAAGGTCCCAATACGAGCGTTCAACCTGTGCCACCACTTCCGTTGCCCTTTGCCTGAATTGAGCGTCCGACAAACTCAGGTTCTTGCGGGCGATCTCGATCTGTCGGCGATTATTGTCGAACCGAAAATTGCGGAACAGCGGTTGGGTATAAATTGCGGTAATGCCCGTTGGGTACTGCGGATTCAGCGTGGCGTTTCGATTGGAGGTATTCGTTCGTGACGAGTTGAACGTTACATCGTAGCTACCGCCATAATAGGGCGAAAATCCACTAACGCTTGCCGAACCAACTATTTGGCTAAGAGTCACGGCGCCGTTCACCGCACCGCCGATGGTCGATGCCGTCGGGGTCGTCCGACTCTCGTAAAAGCTATCCGAATTGAGCAGTGGATCGTAAACTCCGCGAGCGCCGGTAAGGTCAAATTCGGCCATCTTGACATCGTTGCGCGAAGCGTCGATATCGTTATTGTTCTCCAGCGCCATCTCGACCGCTTGGTCGAGCGACAACGGAAGCTGTTTAGAAACGTCTACTCCGACTCGTTCCGCGCCCGGCAGCGGCCGCGCCGGAGCCTCGAAATTAGGCGCTACCGATGGAGGGTCATCGGGCAGCTGCAGCGGCGAAACAGGTTCGATATTAACGGACAGTGGGGTCGCGGTCGGTGCCGGCGCTATCGGTACATCCTGGCCGACAATAGAATTTATCGCAAGTACTCCGTAAATCAGCACCGCCGCAAAAATAAGTACGGCGTTGCGGATAAGTCTATGGATGGTCGCAATAACAAACCTCATACTACTTACTTCCGGTCGTCGGTTCGGCATATGCATCGCTCGAATTTTCCGGATACTCCCGGCCATTACGAGGGCTTTTGCTGCTTGCAAACGTGAATAACCCCGAAATGCGTTCATATGCCGGCCTCAGAACTCCAGCTTTGAAAGCTTGGAATCGGGAACCCGCTCCGCGCAAAACGTTCGATTCCTTGGCGTCGTCAAACAGCGAATAAAATACCGGCACGGCCAGTAGAGTTAGAAGCAGACACAGCGTCTGGCCCCCGACAACAAGGATCCCGATCGAACGGTTTGTGGCCGCGCCTGCTCCGGAACCCAAAATAAGCGGGATCATGCCGGCGACAAGCGCGATGGTCGTCATCAAGATCGGTCGCAGCCGATCGCGATTCGCCTGGATGATCGCGTCGTACCTGTTCAGTCCCCGTGCCCGGAGCGTGTTCGTATGATCGATCTGTAAGATCGCGTTCTTCTTAACGATCCCGAACAAGAGCAAGATCCCAAGTGCCGAGAAGATATTGAGAGTTTGACCGGCAATTGCTGTCGACAAAAGAGCAAACGGAACAGACAGCGGCAGGGTGATCAGGATCGTAACCGGATGGATAAACGATTCAAACTGTGCTGCGAGAATGAGATACATAAACACGAACGAAAGGACGAATGCATAGAGAAATGACTCGTAAGCTCGCTGCAGTTCCTTCGACTGACCTGTGACACCGGTCAGATATTGAGGCGCCATATTCAGCTCGGCGGCATACCCTTCGAGCTTTGCGAGGGCATCAGATTCCGAAGCATTGGGCGGCAGTCCGGCCGAAATCGTTACTTGCCGCTGCCGGTTCAAGCGGCTGATCGACGATGGACTTAGGCCTTCTTCCAACTTTACGACCCTATCCAGACCGACGGTTCCGCCCAACGATGAAGCGACCGTAAAATGCTTAAGATCGTTTCTGTCGCGCCGAAACTTCTCGTCGGCCTGCAAGATAACGTCGTATTGCTCCGAGCCCTCGCTGAACGTCGAGACATTCTGTCCGGCAGCCATAATGTTCAACGCCTGTGCGACGTCACCGGCCTCAACGCCAAGATCTGCAGCCTTTACGCGGTCTACAATTACCCTGATCTCCGGTGTCCCGACCTCGACCGAAGTATCGGGATCCAGGAATAATTCATCTTGTTTCAGCTTTTCGACAAGCTGCTCCGCATATTGATTAAGCTGGGACATATCTGGGCCGGCGATGTAGTAGCCAACACCGGAACCTCCGCGGCCGAGCCCAATGCTTCCGGCAATCGATGACGACGCGGAGACACTAACTTGATAGTCCTTTGACGAATACTTTTTCGTAATGGCGCGGGTCTTATTGATCAGATCCGACTGTGACTCTTTTCGATCTGCAACTGGAACCAGGCTGACATTGATAAATCCGTTATTGGAGCCGGAACCGCGGCCAAACCCGGCGAGGACCAGCGTATTCTTTACCCCAGGAATCTCGTCACGAATATCACGGGCGATCCGGTCGAGCATCGACTGCGTCGCGGAGAGCGAAGTGCCTTGCGGCCCCCGAAGATTCACCTGGTAACCCGACTCGTCCTCGTCCGGCAGAAACGCCATCCCAACGTATTTATACAAAGGATATATAGACGCAACGGTAAGAATACAAATGAGAACGACCGCCCAGCGAAATCGCATTGCGGACCGCAAGAGCCAGGTATATGCACTGTCAACCTTCCGATAGAACCACCCGCCTTTCGAACGATGCGCGGCTTCGGCGGCGTGGACCGAACCGCCATTCGTTCCCAGGCTGTCCGCGTCGGTGACCTCTGAATCATCGGGAAGCGTTCGGGCGTTCTTTGGACGCTTTATCCAACGCGCAGCCAGCATCGGCGTGAGTGTGAACGACACGACCAGCGAAACTGCTATAGCGGCCGCCGCAGTGAGCCCGAAGGACGACATAAACCGCCCGACTATACCGGTCATAAAGCCAACGGGGATGAATACAGCAAGAAGTGAGAGGGTTGTGGCAAGAACCGCCAACCCGATCTCCCGCGTCCCTTCGACCGCCGCCCGGAAAGGATCCATTCCCTTTTCTTCAACAAAGCGGTAAATGTTCTCGAGGACCACTATCGCGTCGTCGATAACGATGCCTACCATTAAGGTCAGTGCAAGCATTGTCATCTGGTTGAGCGTGTACCCAAAGGCCGCGATCAAGGCAAAAGCGGCGATGATCGAAACCGGGATGGCGAGAGCCGCAATAATAGTCGATCGAAAATTCCACAGAAACAGAAATACGACGATCGCCGCGAAAAGTCCGCCGAGTACCAGGTGCTCCTCGATCGCTGTCAGACTATTCTGAATAAACTCGGATTGATCCCGAATAACAGCGACTTTCATATTCTCGGGCAAGTTCGGAATGATCTCCGCCATTCGCGATTTGACGTTGTCGATCACCGCGATTGTATTTGCGCCGGATTGCTTTCGGATCCCGATAGAAACTGACTGGACGCTGTCCAGCGATGCGGCGGATGTAGGCTCCGCACCTCCCTGCTCGACACGGCCGATGTCTCGAATTTTGATCGGAAATCCGTTCCTGTTATCGATCACAACATCGTTGAATTGATCAACGTCGGTCAGTTTGCTCATTGTCCGCAGGCCCATGGTCTTTGGCCCCTCGACAAGGCTGCCGCCGGGCAGCTCCTGATTCTGAGCACGAATGGCATTCGACACCTGGGTGATAGAAAGATCGTAAGCTCGAAGTCGGTCTGGATCTATAAGGACCTTCACCTGAGGTTGGCGCGCTCCCCACATGAACACCTCACCCACACCGTCCGCGGATTCGATGCGTTCCTGGATGAGATTTTCGACGAGCTCCGTTAGCTCGGACACGCGCATCGGCGCGCTGACCGTATACATTAGAATCGGTTGCGAATCGGGATCGGATTTCTGTGCAACAGGTGGGTCGGCCGTTTCCGGGAGCCGATTGACGATCGTGCTGAGTTTTTGCTGTATCTCGGTAAACGCTTGGTCTGGATCTTTCTCGAGGTTAAATGTCAGAGTTACATTCGAACTGCCGCGCGACGACGTTGAGCGCATCTCTTCGACGCCGGGAACGGTATTCAGAGCGCCCTCGATGATATCCGTCACCTCAGTCTCGATCTCTTCCGGCGCAGCACCCGGGTTGGACGTGCGAACCGATACTGTTGGCAGATCGATCTTTGGAAAGCGATCGACGCCCAAAGTGAAAAAGCTAAAGCCCCCAACTACCGTCAGAAATAGAACAATTACGGTCGCAAAAACCGGACGGTGGACACAAATTTCAGCCAACCATTGCATAATCGATCGATATTACTGTCCGACGCTAACTCTTGCCCCTTCAAACAATTCGGACAGATTGCTTGTCGCCACTATTTCGTCCGCATTTACGCCAGTCAATATTTGGGCCATATCGCCTTCTTCGATCCCTAACTGGACCACGCGAAGCTTTGTTATTCCTTCCTGGATCACGAACACCCTATGCGATTGCGTACTTTGGTCGTTATAAACGGCGGATTTCGGAATAAAGACTGCTTTGCTTCCGCCCTCCTTGTTTATTTTAACGGTGGCAAACATTCCCGCACGTAGCAAATTGCTGCCATTCTCGATCGCGGCCTCGATCACTGCTGAGCGTGACACCGGATCGATGGCGGGGTTAACCCCTGTGACGGTTCCCGCGAAATTACGGTCCCTGTATGCATCAACCCCGATCGAAACTCCTCGGCCAATGGTCACGAACGGGAGGTCGGCCTCTGCGATCTTTATCTCGACCTTTATTGGATTGGTTCGAAGAAGCGTTGCGATAACCGATGCGGACGACACATATTCGCCGACCGCCACTGGCCTGCTGCTTACAAATCCTGAATAAGGAGCTCGAATGACGGTATCGGCAATCGCTTTTTCCGCCGTTGCCACCTGCGTTCTCGCAGTTTCAACCGATGCCTCGGCCGTGCTAATGGCCTGATTGTTTTGTTTTGCCGCGTTAACGGCCGCGTCGAGCTGCTGTCGCGCACTATTCACTCGTGCGCGCTGCACGTCGCGCAGCGTTCGATGGTTTTCATAGACGATCATGGAGACGTCGCCCGTTTCAACCAACTCACGATATCGCTGCTCGTTAGTTTCCAATTGCCGAAGCTCAGCCAATGACTGTTCGTAATCAGCATTTGCCGCCCTAACTTCCGGTATCGTTGAGGCATTGAACTTTCCGTTAGGCGTCAAACCCAACCTCGCCTCGGCCTGCCTCACGCCCGCGATCGCCTGCTTGACCGCCGCGTTCGCGGATGCTAATTCAAGCCGGGCGTCCCTGTCGTCGATCTTTGCGATCAGGCTGCCCTGCGAAACGAATTCGCCGACGTTTACCGATACATTCGAGATTCGTCCTGCCGTTTTCGGGGCAATGTCCGACGTCTCGTCCGCGACCATGCTTCCGGTAGCCTGTACCGCGGCTGATACGTCCCTTGATTCGGCTCTTCCGGTTGTTACGGCGATCACAGGTGTTGTCTCAATATTCGCACCATTGCCGAGGCTCTCACCTGTCGAACCTGCGGCGCCGCATCCCGCGATCATGGCGAAGAAAATAAATGCGGCCAGTATGCCGGCCGATCGGCCTAATGTATATAGCAAACCCATAGAC
>JBAUGL010000003.1:0-15920 GCA_049679665.1 Pyrinomonadaceae bacterium
GGGTGGAAAAGAAGGGTATAAACGAAACGGCGGCAGTTACAAATCAGCAGCCAACAGCTAATCTAACGTTATTTCGGTACCTTAGTATCGACGTAATAATTAATGCCAAACTGCGCGAATTGAGCTAAGATTCAATGCAACAATAGGTTTTTAGCCAATGAAATGACCGATAAGATTCCCGGAAAAGTAACCTTAAATGAGGAATTCGGCCACTACCATATTCTTGATGCGCTAGGTTTTGGCGGCATGGGGGAGGTCTACCTAGCCGAAGACACAATACTTGGCCGGAAAGTCGCGCTGAAATTCCTTCCATCATCGGTTGCCTCGAATGCTGACAGAATGCAGCGTTTCAAACAAGAGGCACGCGCCGCTGCCTCTCTCAATCATCCGAGCATCGCTCACATCTATGAAATTGGTGACAAGGATGGGTTGAATTACATCGCAATGGAATTCATTGACGGCCGCACACTTTCCAGATATTTGCGGGATGAATCTCCTACGTTACCTAAGATCCTCAGGTATATGCAGCAGGTTGCCGAGGGCTTGGCTAAGGCGCATTCGGCTGGAATACTGCATCGTGATCTTAAGCCGGACAATATAATGATCACGAATGACGGGTATGCAAAGATACTTGATTTTGGTTTAGCGAAATTAACGGCCCCCATCGACCTGCTATCGGAAGGAGACAGCGAACTGAGCGGTGAAGCGCAACGATCGGCTCCTTCGGAAACTAAGCCTGGAACGATAATGGGTACCGCCGGCTACATGTCGCCTGAACAGGCGAGAGGTAAGACGCAACTGATCGACAGCCGGACGGATATTTTTTCGTTCGGATGTATATTGTTCGAAGCGGTTACTGGCCGACGTGCTTTCGACGGCGCCAGCATGGTCGACACGCTTGTAAAGGTCGTTCATGATGAGCCGCCGAGTATCAGCAGCCTGGCTCCACACATTCCCGACTATTTGCAAAGAATAGTTCATATCTGTCTGGCAAAAGATCCCGACGAGCGCTACCAATCAATTAAGGATGTAGCAATCGAACTCCACGAACTGCGGCGCAACCTGACATCGGACGATGAACACAACTTGACGATTCCTATGTACGACGACCGCCTCACGGGAAACATGTTCTCGGGTCCGACCGTTATGCGAGATTCGGTGCCAAACACCGAAAACGCGGCAAACCGATCGTTATCATCGCCAGCTTCAGGCTACTCATCGGTTCCAAGGTCCCGCTTGAGAAACCCTATGCTTTTTGCCGTGAGTTTGATCGTAATTGCGGGGTTCGCGATCTGGTACTTTGGTTTTCCGGGCTCACGAATCGAGTCCATAGCCGTAATGCCTTTTGTTAATGCCACAGGGAATGCGGAGCTCGAATATCTTTCCGATGGCATGACCGAAAGCCTAATAAACCGTTTGTCGCAGCTTTCGAAACTCTCAGTTAAGGCACGGGGCTCAGTATTTAGATTCAAAGGGCAAGAGTTGGATGCCCAGCGGCTAGGAACCGACTTGAACGTACAAGCGATTCTGAATGGCCGCATGCAGCAGCGCGGCAACTTAGTAAGCCTAAGTGTTGACTTGGTAGACACATCAACCGGTAACCAGATCTGGGGTGAAAAGTACGAACGGCTCGCGACCGAATTGGCGTTGTTGGAAAACGACGTTTTGCGCGACCTGTCAGGAAGGCTATCCGGAAAGCTCGACAGTAGCCATGAACAAATGCTCACGAGGCGGCGAACGCAAAACTCCGACGCGTTCCAGCTTTATTTAAAGGGTCGATTTCACTGGAATAAAAGGTCAATTGAGGATATAGAGAAGAGTGTCGACTACTTTCAGCAGGCAATCGCCGCTGACCCGTCCTATGCACTTGCATATTCCGGTCTCGCAGACGCTTATGTTGTTTTGCCGGCCTACTTGCCAGATGCGTCGCACGATGCTTATCCCAAGGCTCGTTCGGCCGCACAGAAAGCCCTTGTTATCGATGAGTCCCTCGCAGAGGCGCACGCAACCCTTGGCGCTGTGCTTCACGAATACGACTGGAAATTTGCCGAAAGTGAAAAGGAGTTCAAACGGGCTATCGAACTGAACCCTAATTACGCGACCGCGCATCATTGGTTCGCTGAACTTCTCCTCGATCTGGGCCGATTTGACGACGCCGTCAACGAAATAAAATATGCGCAAACCCTTGACCCTTTATCTTTGATAATAAATACCGCCGTCGGTACATTCCTGACCGCTCGCGGAGATTACGGACCCGCAGTCGAGCAGCTTCAAAAAGCCGTTAAAATGGATCCAAACTTTGCACGAACTCATCTTAGGCTTGCCTTTGTTTATGAAGAGCTAGGTAAATTCGACGACGCTGCCGCGGAGTATGAGAAACATTCTGTGTTGGTCGGGAAGGAACCGGCGAAAGCCTCCGCCGAACGCGAGGAATTGGTGTACGCATTTAGGTCGACCGGTGCAAACGGCTACTGGCGGAAGCTTTTGGATATCGGGAATCGACGTATTTCTGCAGGTGAGCCCGACGCCCCTGCGCTTATCAAGATCGCGACAATTTACGCCCAGGCGGGGGAAAGAGATCAGACGATCGAACGACTCGAGGAAGCCTTCAAACAGCGGGGCCCGGGCGTTTTAAGGCTTAATCTGAGGTCGTTTGATTCGATCAGACAGGACCCAAGGTTTCAGGATCTGCGGCGACGGATCGGGCTGCCCGACTGAGTTAAGTATAACAACGGCCCGAAAATTGATTGAGGCAGATCATGCTGACGGTTTATTTTTTATCAATCGATAGATCGGATAACTTACCGCTAAGCATGCCAGCGCGTAAAGGCTCGGAAACGGATTGCTGATTTTCAGCAATTTGCCGGTCTGCGCCGGACGCGCGTTTCGATGATATTTCAACCGCTTCCATAGATTGTTTTCCTCATTGATTCCGCAAAACGCAAAATCGTAAAGCAAATAAAATGACACAAAAGTCTGCTCTAATTTTTCAGATATTCCTTGACTATGATCGATCTCGTGGTAGCGGATCTTTTTCTGATTTCAGCGACTTCGAGATACTCCGGCGATTTTGAGAATTTTTGAAGCTGTTCGACGGAATCCCAATGCACGATGATTATCCTATCGGGATTCCAGTTCCCTTCGACCGGAGTGACTTTGGTACCGGGATCGTTGTCAAAAGCCACGCCGCCGGAACGCACCAAATATTTGCCGCCGTACTTTTTAATGAGTGGCGCGACATCGATTCGATACTGTTCATACATTGTCGGAACGTGAACGGTTATCTCCAAGATCATCAATACCTTCGGCGCACGCTTGGCTGACTGGGTATTAACGGAAGGTTCAACGGTTTTGGCCTTTTTTGTTTGTCCTGATACTACCGATGAAACGGCAATTGCTATCACCAAAATCATTATTGTTCTTTTCATTTATTGTTCTGTCCTTGTTAAATCATGCTGCCGTAAATCCACCGTCGATCATGTGAATGCTGCCGGTGCAGTATGAGGATTCGTCGCTGGCAAGAAACAAAGCAAGATTAGCGACCTCCTCGTTAGCGCCGTAGCGCTTCAGGGCGATCAATTGCGAGAAACCTTCACGCATGGCGTCGGGATCGTCCGGTGATAATTGTGTTTCGATCGAGCGGATCATCCGGTTATCGATCGGGCCGGGACCAATGGCATTTACCCGGACACCAAACGCCCCCAATTCGAGAGCCGCTGTTTTGACCAAACCATAGACGGCGTGTTTGCTGGCGGTATATGGTGAAAGCGTCGGCGAACCTATCATGCCTGCGATTGACGAGATCGCGAGGATCGATCCACCGCCCCGCTTTTTCATTGGCTCGACGCAATACTTCATCGAAAGCCAAACTCCGACGACGTTTGTACGCAAAACGTCTTCGAAATTTTCAACTGTCTGATCCTCGATCAAAGCAATTTTCCCCTCGGTTCCGGCGTTTGCCATCAGTATATCCACGCCGCCAAATGCGTCGACAGTCGCTGCGACCGCCGCCGCGGTCGCTTCCTCATCGGTGGCATCGGCAACAAAATCGCCCAGCCCGTTCTCCGTGGCCAATCTTTCGCGGGTTTCGCGCAACTTTTCCGCCGAACGGCCAACAAGCATTACGCTCGCGCCTTCTTCAAGGAAAAGCTTTGCGGTTGCTTCGCCGATACCGCCGGTAGCTCCGGTAATGATAGCTACTTTTCCATCGAGTCTTCTTCTAAACTCAGGCTTCGAATTCATCGGTAGTCTCCTTGCAAACCCAATCCTTTTAGGGTTGTGGAAAAGGCGGCGGCACATAACCGGGGACGAAACCCAAAAACGCGGGGAATGACGCGTCGGTCGGGTGGACACCCGTTTGCACCCAACTGTCCATCGCGAATATGGCAGAGAAAATCTGTGGCCCGGTAAACTGGCAGTGATACTGGCCGTTAATACTGGCCACGCCGTTCGTGTAGGTCTGAAACAAAAGATCTTGCCTGCCGGCCGCCGCGTTCGTGGCTGCGTAGGCCAACTCGTTTGAAACCGGAACAATCTCGTCGATTATTGTATGCATTGTCAGCACCGGCTTCTTTACCTTTCCGTTGTAGTCCGCATTGCGCCGGAGGAAGTTCCGCTGGGCTGGAGGCGCGTCGATATTTCTTCGCGCATTCATTTGCGCGAGCAGCGTGTCAGCATCAACACCTAGCCCTGCCAGATATGTCTTCTCTGCGGCAGAGAGGGTGTAGTTGTGGTTAAGGTTTTGCACAATCGGCCCGCCTGCCCGGCGTTCCAGGTCGGCACGGGACTCTAAACCACCGGTTGCGAACACATAGTACGGGTAGAACATTGGCGGCGGGGCTATACCTTGGCCCGGGACTCCCGACACAAGACGAATGAATTCGAACTTGGGGAAGTTGAAGGGATTGCTGACCTCAAAAAACAGCTTCGGAAAGACTTCGGTTTCATCGTCAATGTCGTCTCTTACATCGCCCACCGTGCCCCAGGATGCAGGGATACCAAAAAGGATGTCATAAGCAAGCGTGTGCGCTAAACTGCTATCCTGAAATCGGGACGCTCCGGCACCGATCGCACACAGGCAGATGGCGCCGTCGTAAATGCCGCCAAACCGCTCCATGCTCTTGAACGCGATCATCGTGCCCATAGAGGCTCCCAGGAGGATTGTGCGGTCGGGCACCGCCACCTCACTTCGGAAAAGCACCGTAAGATCCTTAGTATCCTGAATACCGTCCTCGACGACCCAGCCATTGTCCCGATAGGCAGTCGCTGCAACCGCGTAGCCAAAGCTCAGCAGCGCTGGTTCCAGTCCTTCGAAGTTGGCTGAACGATCATCAACTTCTCCGGGATGATTGGCCTTGTCGCGATAGCCGTGAGCATACACCAGCAGTGTTCCATTCCAGTTCTCCGGCACGATGATCCTGTATGGCGCGCCATGAAGCTCGCCGGACAAGTCCACCGGCCCGGTCCACGGATGTGCGTTGACAATCGTGTCGAGAAAGAACAGGGCCAGAAGTAATGTGAAAGCTTTACCTACAAACAATCGTGTCAAATTTTTCATGAGTTATCTCCTTCGTTGGGGCTGCCAGACGGCCATCATGACGGTGTTCGTAAATCGATCAAGCCGCCTTCACGGCGGTGTGCGCTCTGCCAGCGGCGGCGTTGTCGAAGAATTCGTAAAAGCTCGTGACCTTGCCGTCCTTGACCGTTATGATATGCGCGAAATCCGTTTCGTATTGCTTATCGGTAGTTTTCGAGCGGGCTAAATAATTCCCCAGAACGACTACTCTGTCGCCCTGCGCGATAAATTCGGTCGGCTCCATTTTCAGAAATTCCTCGTATTCATCGATCCCCGAGAGAAATCCGGCAAGGTTTTCGCGCCCGCTGAATTTTCCGTCGAGCGGCACATTTTCGATCTCCGGCGAATGCCATGCGGCATCTTCCGAAAATAAGTTCAAAAACCCTTCGACGTCACCCGCCATAAACGTTTTATACATTTGCTCGGCCAATTTTGTATTTTCTTGTTCATTCATTATGTTCTGTTCTCCTTATTTTTCGTATTTGTTAGATCAACGCTTCGGTTCTAAGATGATCTCGCGTGCAAGGCGGTCTTGAAGGACTTCCCGAATTTCCAGACGGTCTTTGTAACCCTGCATCTGTTTTGCGTCGTTGCCGACGACCTGCTGTGCGAGAGTGTCAGCTTTATCCTCGTTTGCTTCCATCGTAGCCAGGTCTTTATATTCGGTCATTAACAAAATGTTGAAATCGCCCGCACCATGAGCTTCGGTCGTCAAAACTTTATACGAGAGGATCAGGCCTTCTTTTTTAGACGCTTCCTGGTTTTTTTTCCAGTCGGTGGCAATGTAGTTCAAATATGCCGTTTCCATTCCGGGCTTAATACGGATAAACGCGACATTCCAAACCGATCCGTTTCTATATGGGCGATTGACCTGTGAAAAAACGACGACACTCAAGGTAAGTAGAATGGCGACGACCAAACCAACAAATATGCGATTGCGTTTCATGATTTTTCTCCTGTTTTGTTCAAGATGCTTAACAAAGGCTTGTGGCTATTACCGCATCGAAAAGCAACAGCTGCCTGAAGACGGACTCCAAACGTCTAATTATGGAATTAATGTTCCTTGAGAAGACCACGCCTGCCATCGGCCGTCGCGTTTGATCCAAACGTCCGTATAGCGAACCGTACGATCGAATGCCGTGCCTTTTTCGTCCTTGCCTTTTGTTCGAAAGGTACCGGTTACGATCGCTGTTTTTCCATCGATACGAATGTTCATCCCGGTAGTCTCAGCATGCTCCATCGTCATCTTGTCATTGACCGCGTCTGCAATGTCATCGGTCTTGTTCATAAGCTTTGCGCTGGTGCCGCTTATGCTTGTGAAGTCAGCCGCGTAATTGGCATCGAACCATGCCTTGTCCTGTTTTTGGATCGCGTCATTCCAATCCTGCTCCAAATACCAAAGAGTTGCATACTCATCGAGATTGTTGCCGGCGTTGCTTACAACGAGCCATTTGCCGCCTCGTTTTTCGAGGACGTGAACGCTGCGGGTGTAGAATGTCTGCGGCTTGCCGCCTTCACCATTCGGAGTCCAGATAGTGTTACGGTGCGTGATGGTCGCGGAGTTAGCTGTGCACGAGATCAGATAGTGGTCATGGGTAACCTTATCCGCCATTGTAGGATTGGTTCGGTCGGTCTCAAACGCCTTCATCGTATCGTCGATCGTCTGCGTTTTATTATCTCTTCCAGGCAAACCTGTGTAGTCGTCAGCATAGATCGCCAACAATGCGGAGCGGTTGCCCTTTACTCCCGCATCACCCCACGCGCGGTCGAAAGCCTCCAAAGTTTTTTTATCGGAACTGCTGCATTCACCGAACGTAGATCCGGCAAAGAAAAGGGTCAAAACGCATATTGCAAAGATGCTTTTCATAATTCTCATCTCCTTCTTCTGTGGATTGAGTGCAAAAGCAAATGGCTTTGTATTTACCAGCCGCCAGCACTCGTTTCAAGCGGCTTCACGCTCCAGATTTCTGTTTTCTATTGTTCTAAACGGAGAATTGGGACGGAAACGGTCATCAGGGCAGAAAAGAGTTTGAAATTTGTGCGTTCGGTTCTATAATCACCGGGTACGTACACCCTAGAAAATGAATGATTGACGCCGCTTCGCATCAGGTTACACTTCTGTTGGTTGACTGGAGTAAGGGAGACGAGTCTGCCCTTGAGCGGTTGATGCCGCTTGTTTATGACGAATTGCGCCGAATGGCGAAGCACTTTATGCGTGGTCAGCCGTCGGGTCATACATTCCAAACAACCGAGTTGATCCACGAGGCATACTTAAAACTGGCCAAAAACGACCGACAAAACTGGCAAAATCGGGCTCATTTTTTTGGCGTCGCGGCCAAAGCGATGCGGCACATTTTGGTCGACTATGCCCGTTCGAAACATACGCAAAAACGCGGCGGCTGGCAGGAAAAAGTCACACTTGCGGACAACAAAGCGGTTTCAAGCGGACAGACCCGTGAGATCGTAGCCTAGGATGACGCCCTGAACAGATTGGCGTCGCTCGATGAACGGAAGAGCCGCGTTGTTGAAATGAAGTATTTTGGCGGCCTAACCAACGAAGAAATAGCCGGGATCTTGAAGATATCGCCTGAAACCGTCAAACGCGATTGGCGGTTTTCACGGACCTGGCTTTTGCGGGAACTGTCGGGCTCGCGTTGAAACGGCGAAAAAAGGAATTGGGTCAGCTGGTGTCTGAAGTTTGTGTATTTTCACTTTTTTAAGCTCAAATGTACGGATTGACCTACGGAGTAAATACTAATTTAATTGTTGTATCCCTTTTGTTTCGAAAGGCGTTTATACAGTTAAAGGGAGAAGACTTTGAGTTTAGTTTTTGAATGGACGCAAAACGCCTAAAACAAATCGAGGTCATCTACCATGCGGCGCTGGAGACACCATATGGCCAGCGCGAATCGTTTCTGACCGAAACCTGCGGCAAGGATGAAAACCTGTTTCGGGAAGTCAAGTCATTGCTAGCCTTCGATAAAACCTCGGACAGTTTTATCGACACATCGCCCGAATCCCTTGCCGCCGAAATGTTTTCCCCGCCGGCAAATAACTCAAGCCTCATCGGCAAAGAGATCAGTCATTACAGTGTCAAAAGCCTTCTCGGTGTCGGCGGTATGGGCGAAGTTTACCTGGCGGACGACCATCGGCTCAATCGGAAGGTCGCCTTAAAGCTCTTGCCGCGGGAATTCGTGGAACACAATGATCAATTGAAACGCTTTGAGCAGGAGGCGCAAGCGTCGTCAGCGCTGAATCATCCGAACATTCTCACGATTCACGAATTTGGCAGTGAAAACGGCTCGAACTATATAGTTACCGAATTTGTCGACGGTGTGACCCTACGTGAACGAATGGCAAGCGGCCTGTCCGTAAACGAAACGCTGGAAGCTGCGTCACAAATTGCCTCCGCGCTTGCCGCCGCTCACGAGGCCGGGATCATTCATCGTGATATCAAGCCCGAGAATATAATGATCAGGCGCGATGGGATCGTAAAGGTACTCGATTTTGGATTGGCAAAATTGGCCGAGAAGCACCCCAGCATACACTTAACCGATTCTGAGGCGCCGACCCGCGCGCATGTTTCAACCAATCCAGGCTTTGTGATGGGAACAGCCTTCTATATGTCCCCGGAACAGGTTCGCGGCCGGGAAATCGACGAGCGGGCCGACATTTGGAGCCTCGGCGTGGTGCTATACGAGATGCTCACAGGCCAAAAGCCCTTTACTGGTGATTCGGATATCGAGGTGATGAGCGCGATCTTGAAGGAAGAGCCTCAGGAGCTTACCGAATCAATAGTGAGGATCAATCCGTCGCTCCAAAAGATACTTCGCATTTGTCTCGAGAAAAAGCCCGAACGGCGGTTTCACTCCGCGCACGATCTCGGTTTTGCTCTCGAAGCATTAACTTCGTCGTCGAACTCACAGATGGAAATGGAGTTTCCTGTCTCGGTTTCGTCGAAACACGCTAAGAGATCGTATCGCCGGCATCTCCCGTGGCTATTTGCCGCCGGTTTTGCCGTCGTCGCTTTAGCCGCCGGGATCTATGCGTGGAATCTGCGTTCAAGTCAAAACGAGCCGATCGTCTTTCGTCAGTTAAACTTCCGACGCGAAGCGGTTTTTCAAGCCGCATTTGCACCGGATGGCCAGACTGTCATCTACAGCGCGGCGACCGACGGCAACACGTCCGAGTTATTCACACTGCACCCTGATTTCCCCGCGCCGCAGCCACTCGGTACGCGCGGAATGCATCTTCTGGATGTTTCGTCTCAGGGCGAATTGGCGATCCTAATGGACGCCAAATATATATGGCACAGAACATTTACAGGAACACTTGCACGGATGCCGCTCGTCGGCGGAGCGCCGCGTCAGGTATTGTGGGCGTGCGACACGCGACTTGGTCGCCTGACGGTTCGCAACTCGCTATCATCCGTGAGGCTGACGGCAAGGACCGGCTTGAATACCCGATCGGAAAAGTGCTCGTCGAAGTCAGCGGCTATATGAGCGACCCACGGATCTCGCCGGATGGAAAGCGAATCGCTTTCTTCGAACATCCACGTAAATGGGACGACCGAGGCTCGATAAATGTTGTCGATATCGACGGAAACAAAACCATGCTTTCCGACGGCTACTGGAGCGAACGCGGCATCGCATGGTCGCCGGACGGCAGCGAAGTTCTATTTTCCGCAAGCGTCAGCGGAGGTGCATTTAACATATTGGCCGCGAAAATGGATGGTTCCGCCCGACTTGCCTATCAATCTCCAGGGGGGCTTGTCCTCCAGGACATAGCTCCGGACGGCCGATGGCTAACTTACCGCATTGACTATCGTTACGCTGCTTTCGCACATTCGCCGGGTATGCCGGAAGACCGGGATCTGTCTTGGCTCAGAACGTCGCATTCAAAAGTAATGTCGCAGGACGGCAAATCACTTTTGTTTATGGAAACGTCGATCGGCAGCAACTATGCGGTTTGCCTTCGCAAAACGGATGGCTCACCGCTGGTGCGATTGGGCGAGGGAACTCCAACAGATTTGTCTCCGGACGGTAAATGGGTGCTGGCTTTCAGCTCAAAACCGACGCAGCTTTTCGTTTATCCAACGGGTGCCGGCGAAACGAGACAGCTTGAAAGAGGCAACATCGCGAATTATACGTCCGCTCAATGGTTTCGCGATGGTAAGCGTGTAATGTTCGGGGGAAATGAGCCGAACTTGGGTACGCGATTCTTTGTTCAGGAAGTCGACAGCGGTGCGCCTCTGCCCATAACGCCGGAAGGCACGCGCGACGGGAAGCTCTCGCCGGACGGGAAACAGATTCTTGCACGCGGAGCAGGTGGTAAGTATTTTCTTTACGCGATCGATGGCGGCGAACCGCGTTCGGTACCGTGGTTGACGGATGCCGATGTCGTGATCCAATGGAGCGCGGACGGACGTTTCTGGTACGCATATCAGGGATCTGACATCCCATGCCGTGTCGAGCGGGTCAACGTCGAAACCGGCCGTCGAGAAATTTATAAGGACATGGCTCCCGCCATCCGCACGGGACTGCTCGCTGACCGCCCGACGTTTATTACAGATGACGAGCGTTCATATTCATACACGACTTACCAGCAGGTTTCAACGCTTTTCGTGACCGTAGCCGATAAGTCCTCGAAGTAGAAATGAAACGATGCCCCGAATGCAGGCGCGATTATTACGACGACACACTGCTTTACTGTCTCGACGACGGCAATGTTCTGCTCGAAGGCCCCGCTTCCTTTGATGAACCCGCGACGGCGATCTTGTCAGAACCCCAAGCAATAGCGACCGGACGTCCAACGAGCGAAGCTCCGACACGCCCTCATATCCACACGACCGACCAGACTACTATCGCCCGTGCAACGGAGGCGGAACTTCGAGCGGGTTCGGGGGAAATTTCGAAGAGTCATAGCCTCTCCGTGGAACGATCGGCAAAGCCGCAGGGAATGTTTGGCGGAAAAAAAGGGCTTATTATTGCCGGCATCGTTGCCGTGTGTCTGATCGGAGGCTTTTTCATTTATCGGTATATCAACGACGGTCAGATCAATTCCATCGCGGTTCTGCCGTTTTCAAAACAGCAGCGATGATCCCGAGTCCGATTATCTTTCGGACGGACTTACGGAATCGTTGATCTTCCGTTTGTCGCAGCTTCCGGGACTGAAGGTCAGTCCGACGAGTTCGGTGATTCGATATAAAGGTAACGACACAGTCGTGGATAAGATCGCAAGCGAGCTTGGTGTTGACGCGGTTTTGACCGGACGGATTCAAAAAAAGGGTGAGAATCTGAATATAACTGTCGAACTTGTCGATGTTCGAAACAACAGAGCACTTTGGGGAGAGCAGTACGATCGACGGATGTCGGATCTGCTCGCAACCCAACGCGAGATCGCCGCTACCGTTACGCAAAAGCTGCAACTAAAGATTTCGGGAAACGAGAAAGGCTTGGCCAAGAAATACACAAGCAGCAGTGAGGCCTACCAACTCTATCTCAAGGGCCGATATCATTTTGCACGTCGAACAAAAGATGAAATGTTGAAGAGCATCGAACTCTTCACCCAGGCCGTCGATCTTGATCCAAATTTTGCCTTGGCTTATGTCGGTATCGCCGAATCGTATTCCACAATTCCAGGGTATTCTTATGCTTCTCCTCATGAATGTATGCCGCAGGCCAAAGCAGCGGTCGCGAGAGCTCTCGAACTCGACCCTGAACTTCCCGAAGCCCACACGGTCGCTGGAATGATCGCCGCCACCTACGATTGGGATTATCCGCGGGCCGGACGTGAATTCAAGCGATCGCTCGAACTCGATCCGAACCTTGCCATCACGCATTATCGCTACGCGTGGGTGTACCTGAGCCCACTGGGACGTCACGACGACGCCGTTGCCGAGATGAAAAGGGCGATGGAATTAGAACCACTATCGATTATTCAAGGCGCGAACTTAGCCGGAGTTTTCATCTATGCGGGCCGGTTTGACGAGGCGTTGGAACAGGCGAAGAAGACCCACGACCTTGACCCGTTGCATGTAGGAGCCATCAGTTGGCTGGCGCACGCATATAATGCAAAGGGAATGTACGCGGAGTCGCTCGTGGCATCCGAAAAGTCCGCCCGCCTGGGATTCCCGGCTCAATCATTGACTGGAATAGCCTACGCGATGAGCGGTCAGCGGGCAGATGCAATTCGTAACATTGAAGAATGGAAAGAAGCAGAGAAGACAAATTATATGATGAACTATTGGCTAGCTGGAATCTATACCCAACTCGACGACAAGGATGCGGCATTTGCCGAACTTGAAAAAGCGTATGAGGCGCACGATTGGTTCCTGCAGCGATTAAAAGTTGATCCGTTTTTGGAACCGCTCCGCGACGACTCGCGGTTTAAGAATTTGGTGAATCGTCTGAATCTTCCGGAGTAGAAATTATGCGAAACGGTATATGTCGGACCCGGTGAAAGTATATGGCTTCGCCTGGCTCGAAAAAGATTTCGAGCAGCGTAGCGGTTTGTTGCCGGATATTACTATGTTTCTATTTTGGTGAGTCGTCGGCGGAATCCTGTATATACACAGCAACGCACAAAATACAATGAATAACTACATTTTTCGGAAATCAGCCATCGTACTAATTATCCTTACCGCGTACGCTTTTGCTAACGCGCAAGTCTTGAGCAGCGAACAAATCGACTCCCTCGTCGAGCATTCTATGGAGGCATTTGATGTGCCCGGGATCGCGGTCGGCGTTATCAAGGACGGCAAGGTTGTTCATGCTAAAGGCTACGGCGTCAGGTCGCTCAAGTCGATGCAGAAAATGGACGAGAATACTCTGTTTGGCATCGCGTCGAATAGCAAGGCGTTTACTACCGCCGCCCTCGGCATTTTGGTCGATGAGGGAAAGATCAAATGGGATGACAAGGTGCGGGACCATATCCCAGAATTCAAGCTTTATTCGCCTTATGTCAGCGAGGAATTTACGATCCGCGACCTTCTTACGCACCGCAGCGGCCTTGGTCTCGGGGCAGGTGATCTGATGTTTTTTCCCGATGGCAGCGATTTTACGGTAACGGATGTGATACATAATCTTCGCTATCTGAAGCCGGTTTCTGGATTCCGAACCAAATACGATTACGACAACAACCTTTACATCGTCGCGGGCGAGGTGATCGCTCGCGTCTCGGGAAAAAGCTGGGCTGAGTTTATTGAAGACCGGTTTATCCAGCCGTTGGGAATGACCAAGACAGCCGCTACATTCAACAGGCTTAAGGACAAAAGCAATATCATCGACGGACATGCCCCGGTTAACGGTAAAGTTCAGGTCATCGACCGAAGCATGATAGAAGTTGCGGCCGCCGCCGGTGCGATCAACTCGAATGTTACAGACCTGCTGAAATGGGTAAATACTTTGTTATCGGGCGGCAAATTCGGTAACGGGAAGCGGCTGATTTCCGAAGCCGTGCTCCGGGAACTTTGGACGCCGCAAACGATTATCCGCGTCGGCGATCCTGGGCCGTACAAAACACATTTCGCGGCTTACGGCCTCGGATTCGGCCTGTCCGATGTGAGCGGTTATAAGCAGGTGAGGCACACCGGCGGCCTTGAAGGAATGGTCACGGAGATCACTATGATCCCCGAATTGAACCTCGGGATAATTGTCCTGACTAACCAACAGGAAGGCGGCGCATTTTCATCCGTCTCAAACCAGATCAAAGACGGATATTTGGGCAGGACGGGGACCGATTGGGTAAGTACTCTGGCCGAAAGACGAAAGAAATCACTCGCCGACGCGAAAACGCTGACCGATACCGTATGGAAGAAGATAGAAGAGGCACAGCGGTCGGCAGGTAGGGTTGATTTCGAACCGTTCGTCGGAAACTATTCCGATTCGTGGCTTGGGGCTGTTTCGATTGGCGTAAAAGACGGAAGATCGTGGTTTCAATCAAAACGGTCGCCGAAACTAAGCGGCGAGATCTTGCCGTACAAAGGAAACACGTTTGTCGTAAAGTGGGTTGACCGCAGCATGGATGCGGATGCATTTATGAATTTTAGCCTCGATGAGGAAGGCAAGCCTTCAGGATTCACGATGCGTGCGATCTCGCCGCTGACCGACTTCAGTTATGACTTTCACGATCTTGAATTTCATCGGGTAAAATAATAACGCAGCACAGGGCGATTTTCTTTAGTACTGGTCAAGTGACTGGTCATATGCTATGCTGGGTAAATCATGAAGAATAAGGCGAAAACGATCAGCGCTAGCGAATTCAAGGCCAAGTGCCTTCAGATATTCGATGAACTTGGGGCAGAGGGAATTGTGGTTGAAAAACGGGGCAAACCTATTGCTAAAGTTATTCCGGTGGGGCGAGCGGATAATTCGAGCCTGATCGGATCGATGAAAGGCTCTATCAAGGTGAAAGGCGATATTTTCTCGACAGGTGTCAAATGGAATGCTGAATCTTGATACGCATATCCTGGTAGCCTCGCTCGCCGGCGATTTGACGCAACGGGAAACCGTGCTGATAACGAGCGAAAGCTTGGCCGTGTCGGATATTGTCCTGTGGGAACTGGCGAAACTGGTCGAGCTCAGGCGACTGGTGCTCGATATGGACAGCGTAGCGTTTCGTCGCTCGCTGCGGCATCTCACAATAATTCCGATAACGGTCCAGATCGCGCGTCAGAGTACGAAATTGGACTTTGAATCCGATCCGGCCGACGAGCTGATCGCGGCCACCAGCTTGGTTGAGCGAATCCCACTTCTAACCCGCGATCGTAAGATCCTCGGCTCTCGCATGGTGCCGCTGGCAAAATAAGTTTATGAAACGTTGCCCCGAATGCAAGCGGGATTATTACGACGACAGTCTACTTTACTGTCTCGATGATGGCAGTCCTCTGCTCGAAGGACCGACGACCGACGATGAGCCGGCGACGCGAAGGATGTTTTCTAAAACGGGCGGCACAGTCGCTATGCAGCAGGATGTTCGGTTTTGCACGGTTGCGGACGGGTCGCATATCGCATATTCCCAGATCGGCACCGGACCGCTGCTGGTTCGTGTGCTTGGACACTTCACGCACCTTGAGGCAGAGTGGGAATGGCCCGATCTGAGGCACTTTTGGGAACTCCTGGCCGAAAGCTACACGGTGGTCCGCTACGACGGCCGCGGGACCGGACTCTCAGACCGCTATACTGGAGAATTCACCGAACGCACGCGCGAGCTTGACCTCGACACCGTACTGACGGAAATCGGAGCAGAAAAGGAAACGATTTTGCTGGGTATTTCGGAAGGAGGATGGACTGCTGCAGCTTTCGCAAACAAACATCCTGAACGCATCAGCCACCTTGTCCTCTAT
>JBAUGL010000004.1:0-10654 GCA_049679665.1 Pyrinomonadaceae bacterium
TTTGGTTTAGAGCAATTTCGGAATTGCCGCTAAAATAGATGAAGTCTTCGTTTATCAACCACAAATCGCTTGATTCGGCTGACGTGCTGGTTTGCTGAAAGATCAAGTTGTGCAGTAATTTTTCATCGATGGATCTAGCGGCGGTCTTCTGAACGTCAAGCTCCCGACCGAGTATCGTGGAAAATAGCTCCAGCACGATTCGACGGCGCGCAACGTAGTGCGTCAGTGAAAGTCTATTTGCGTCTGGAATCGTGTTTACCAGTTCCCCGACCAACCTGGACAAGTCTTCAGGGTAATCCTCGTCGGTGGTATTCAGAGCCTTAACCGCATCAATCTTCTCTTTTATGTATGCGTCTTTCCGCGCCGTCGATTCCGACTCAGCTGAATAGACTTTTGCTAGAATCTTTTCATCAGAATCGTTGATCCCAATGTGTGCCTTTTCAATCGCGTTTGGATCAAGAATATAGGTTTCACGGAGCTCCTCTATGTTCGACTCCTTCTCTTCTAGACGCTTCCTAATCTCCGAATATATCTCTAACACCTTTCCGTTCACGCCTGACTGGATATCATCGAGCAATATTTCGTCTGTCTCAAATAGTCCATCACTATCTAAGAAATTCGCTTTCGTCGGTATAGCCAGTTCACCCCGCGTCTCGCTTTCTTTACTGTCGATGTAGTCTCCCGACACGAGAAAGAGATACCGATTGCCGTTTATCTCATCCTCTGGAGTAAGAGATGCCAGTTGGACTTTCACATTTTCAACAATTTCATTTTTGCTCGTCAGCTTGATTGCGTTCTTGCTTAATTTATCTTTCGGCATTCGGAAACATTTTATTGAAAAGGTTTCCATTTCAGTTTTCTTCTCAATCGATAAGCGATCGGCTGAACGCCCTGAGTAATGAACGTCAACAGTCTCATCCTTGTCAATCTTAGGGATGTCTGCTTCAGAGATTACTTCCGTCTCAATAACGTTACCGTCCTCATACTTCTGAATATTTACTTCCGGAAAATCATTTTTATTTAGCGCGAAGTAAAGCCAGAAATGGGACAAAAGCCTTTGCTTTAACTCCTCAGCCGAAAGCTGGGCGTAGTCATTCTTATGAGTTGGTGTTATTCCTTTCAGTTCGACACTTGTCGAAAGCGCTCCAGTAATAGCAGGCGACAAGTCTTTGAAGAACACGAGAGCGTTCTTCTGAATGGCACCGTCCTTTGAAACAGAAAACGCAATCGTCGAAAACTTATCTCCATCGCGAAACGTGCTTATGTAGTCAACCTCGCCGAAGAAATGAGCAAGCTGCATACGCCCGGATCCTTTATTTCCTGGACCTTTTCGATTGTCTTTAAAAGTCAAGAAGCGTTCGAAATTCTCGGAGTCAAATCCCACTCCGTTATCCGTGATTTCGATGCTGTGAAATGCATGGCCGATAAGATCGGGGTTGGTTTTGATCCTTACATCTACGCGACCCTTTGTATTCTTGTCCGGCCTAACCCTAATCGCCTCTAGCGAGTTAATGAACACTTCAAATACTGGCCGAAATGGTTCCGAAGACTTTCTTACGTCTTTCAAGATCCCGGGATAATAGATATCGCGGCCAATGACGTAACTATTCTTTTTTGGCATTTCCATATAGCAGCAGCCCGTCCGATGTTGTCGCGACAATGCACAATGTACAATGCCCGCTGCGGAATGCAAAACGACGACAGTGGACAAGAACGGAAATCGGGGTCAGTCTTGCGATATTGCGATTCTAGCTTAATTTTTTCTGGATTTTGTCCAAAGCGCACCAAAATCTCCGCGGAGGAGACGCAACTATGCAATCAACCGCTGAAAGGCGGTCGTTTCGAATCCGACCGCCCGGCTCCAAGTATTGATACTACAGGTACTTACGGCGACAGGGACGAGAGGCCGCTACGAGCATACATCTAACGGAATCGATCAGCCTTAAGTGTTCCATTACTTCACCCAAGACTAGTATTTTGGCTTCATTTCTTCGAGTCTCCTATCCATATCCCTGAAGAATCCAGTCACAACCGTTGACACCATCCGGAGGCGTGCTGCTTCGATTGCCGCGGTCTGATTTATTGTGGCCGCATCGCTTCGCCCCTCAAAGTTCAGCTGGTTGGCTCCCCTCTCAATATCGGCGGAGCGGCGAATTCCAGAGAGCTGGATCCCGGCTCCTTGCCTACTACTCGAAGAAGCGATCGAACTTCCAGTGTTAAATGCTTGCTTGCTTTGAGAAGCCTGCGTCTCTAAGGCCTGATTGATCTCCCCTTGGTAGGTATTGCTGGCTTCGACCTTTTTATCGGCGACGATATCGGTGTTGTTATTTTGGAGAGCGACGGCGCTTCGCGTACTAGAATCCATCTGCTTGTTGACTTCCTGTATCGGATGCTTGTCTCTCGACCAGTCGAAGAGTTCCTGTCCAGTTCGGATAGGAACAGAAGTTCCCGCGATCGACGAACCGCCCGGCGTGAATTCATATGTTTTCATACCAAAGCGCTCCAAGTTGCCTTGGCCCCGCAGTTCAACTTCCTTTTTGCCATCAAAGCTACGTGCTTCTTTAGCTCCTTGAGCTTCAGCAAGTGTTCCGGTGATCTCACGATTTGTAGCAGAGCGGCTGCTGCTCAGCCCATAATTCATGCTTGCTTCTGCAAGCAGAGATTGCGTTACCTGATTGGAACGGATCTGCCCAAGATTTGTAACGAGCCCACCTTCGACTCCGGCGACCGATGAGATCAACCTTGCGTCGGTTGATTGGTTCGCAGCTTCAAGTGCCTTCTTCGCGGCCATCTGTTCCGCATTGTAAATGCCCTGGATTTGGGTGTTCTCAGCTTGTCGATTGATCGCAGCTCCGGCAACTAATCCGTATGTCTCAAGCGCAGTTCCTAAACTTGAAAGCATCCATCCCATCGATATCTGAGAAACGCCCTCGTAGACCTGTCCGCGAAGAACTCGATAGCTTAGCCACGGAACGAGTATGAAACATAGGCTCGATACGAAGAACAACGCTGTGACAATAAGCGCACTCGATGCCGGATCGTATGCACCGTTGGTTATGATCTTTGCGGTTACGGGATCAAGAGAAAATGTACTCTCACCGTTGTAGATAGAAAGCGCGAGAACGCCGAGGGCATAGCAAACATAGAGAGTCACTTCCTTTACTAGCGGAAATGCCAACGCAAATGTAGCGACGCCCCAACAGAACGGATAGAACATCTGGGCTGCAAACTTCTCATCAAAGCCGAAAGCTGCCAGCACCGGAGCCGCAAGTTTCAGGCCTATCAATATAAATAGTCCGGCGATCGCAAGGAAAAGTCCGCCGAACTTTATGATGTTCTGCCCGATCACCATAAAGGTGAACATCCGGGGCATATCCCATCCGAGTACATTGAGTTCGCCAGTTATGTCTTTCACGGACGATTCTTTATCCATGATGATGCCGACAAGGCCCGGCTCTCCGTTTGGAAGTCGTTCGGCAAGAAGTTCATTTGGATCTTCGACGGCAAAGTTTGCTTTCACATATTGTTTCATCTTCTCGTCAAACTCAGCTACAAGTGATCGGTTGTAGGCGCGAATCGGCCGTGCAAAGAACTTGCCGGTAATCGTGAGGCCGTCGATGATGAACGGGCTCGCACCGATCAGTACCATGAAGATGATCGACCGAATTGCCCAAGCGACAAGCTGCTCGGGCCCAAGCCCGCGGTTGTCATGAAACCGGCGGATAAACGCAAATATCAATACGAAACTCGCAATGATCCATGCGAGGAAAGTGAGGATCGGCATTAAAGGCTTTACGATCACGTTCAGGACAGATTGGAAAAGCCATTCCTGTCCCGTACGCATTAGGTTTCTGATCTGCTCACTAAAACTTGGAGCGGGCGGCTTAGGCGGCACGACGGGACCGGGAGACGGAGTCGCTACAGGGTTGGCCGGATACCTGTTCTCAAACTCTCTGAGAGCGGGTGCCGGACTACCATCCAGTGGCGGCATGAACGGCGAATCAGGGTTTACCGTCATTATCAGATCGTTTGCCGTCACCGGCTGCCCGTTCACCGTTCCTATTGGAGTCTGACCTTCGACACGCGGCGGACGAGGAGGGCGCGGCCGGGGTGTTTGCCCGGCCGCTGGAGGGGCGAGGAGGCAGGGGGAGATGGAGCAGGCAAGAACGAATAGAGCTGTCGCTAAAGCGTGGCGAAATGGGGTCACGTTTCTCATGGCTTTGGTTTGTTTAGTTCTTAGATCCGGTCCTTATGGAAGCGGGCTTTGGTAGACGTCGTCATTCCATACTTCGTAGCGTTCGAGTTCGCGCAGGAACTCATCGGAGGCCTGAGTGATACCCGTCATCATCTCGGTGCTGCGGCGTATCTCTTTTCCGAATTCGGTCATCTGTTCGATCTTTAGGCCATAGGCAATGAACTTCGCCTGTATCTTGGCTTCAAGTTCTCGCAGTTGGCCCTCGACGGTAGATATGCGCTGATTGATCGCGAGCATCTGGTCGATGAGGGATTGCACCCCGTCCTGATTAGCGGAAGGGTTCGCAGAGATCGCCCTGGTCTCATCCGCGATCCGTTCCCGTTCTTCGTAGAGTTTGGCGAGATCGAGAAGGATGTTCTCACGGTCAAAGAGCATCCTTTCGAGTTCGGAATCCAGCTTGGCAAGACGTTCCAGGTTGGCCAGGTGAGCATCGGCACTTCGACCGATCGAATGCCGTAGAAAATCATCAAGATCCCGCTTGTTTGCTTCCATATCGAAGATGCCGTTCTTCAGGCGTCTTGCGATATTGACGACCGATTGGATCTGGCTTGTGATGGTAGCTTCGATGCGTTTCTTTAATTCGAAGGTTCCTCGTATCAGACGGCCGATATTGGCATAGGTTGTTATCAGCTGTTTATGCCGCATGACCTGCTCATCGACTTTATCGAGAATGCCGCGCAGGTTCGTAACGCTTTCCACCATCTTCTCGTACTGCCGAACTGCTTGTTCATAGGTTTGGATATAGTGATTGATAGTTTCGACCCAGCGAGCGGCCTCTTCGATCTTTTTCGCGACCTGAAGCGCATATTGCGACGGGTCGAAAACGGTCCACTGTGCTTGTATCGGGCGAACGTCTATCCCAATAAATATCGACGACAGAATTATGCCAAGAATGATTTGTCTAACTGTTCCGTTATTTCCGATCATACTGATACCTCCAAGCCGCTCAATTCAGCCAGATCAAATGAAGAAATTTCCGTCAGCCCAAACGCTGTCAATCCGCTCGGATACTTCGAGGCCAGCCACGAGACGATGATCTCAGGCGGCAAGTCCGGTCGGATATTCTCGACAAGTCGCCGAGCGTTGGCTTCGTTCGTATCATTCGTATTCGCCCAGAGCATTGCCGGAGAAAGACGTATCTCCGCCATCTGGACGATCTTGTCCGCACCGCTGCCGATGACAAAAACCCATTGCGTATATCTGCCGTATTGATTTCTGATCGCGCGGATAGCTGCGACCGTTTCGGGTGCGAGTTCGCAGTCTGACGCCAGACGGTCGAAGCCGCCGATCTGTTTACCGATCATCTTTACGCCCGAATTTTTTACAAGGTCTATTCCTATCTCATTCGGACGCTCGGCAGTTCCAGTAAAGTGCTCATATGCCTGCGAGAAAAGAACCGTCACCAAGCCTTCCTTGCGGCCGGTAACAGACGCTTCAGCAATAAGCTCTTGGATCGCCGGAAAGTGTCGGTTGATCTCCCGCATCTCATCGCAAAGAAAAAGGATCGGTGTCTTTTGCTTCCTCTCATCTTCTTCCCCGATTTCCTGCATTATCTGTGCGCTGATCCTGAATCCGACGCTTTCACGGATCTTTTCGTCGAGGCCGCTTATGCCTGAAAGCTCGAACACATCGAACATTGACGGAACGTCATAGTCGGGATGGGTTGGTGAGTTAAGCCAAGGATCTTTGCGGTGGACATTGAGTTTTAAGTAAAGCTCACTAGCCGGCTCCTGCTGCGCCGGTTCCCAGTGATACGTTTTAAGAACATCCAGAAAATGCCCGAGTGTTGGCTGGAACTTCGGCCTTCCGTGTCCGTTTCGCGCTAGCGACATTTTGTAAGCCTCGTCGATAACTGTCGCAGCAATTGCACTCGTTATGGCGTCGGTCTTCGGCGTCTTGCTGAGGATAAGGATGTCCGTCAATACCATCGAAAGCTGGCGCTTTGTCGGACCGATACCTTTCTCGATCCCCGGGTAGTTCCAGATGTTGATCGGCTTTGGATCGGCTTCATTGAACTCTATGTGGCGGCCGCCGAACAGGCGACAGATGGGCTTGAACGAATGCCTATAGTCCATCACGCGAACCTTTACGTTCCCGCTATGTGCCCTGATATCCGTGATCAGCATCGAAGCGAGGAATGACTTTCCTTCACCGGAGGCAGCGGTGACAATAACCGTTGGGGATTTGATGAGTGCCCGATCGTAGAGGTTAAGGCCGAACATCTGTCCATTTGGCGTAGTAAAGATACTGTGCGGCCGACGGCTTCCGCGCCAGCTTGTCTCGGTCGGCACGAATGCTATTACAGAATCAGCGGTTTCCGTTAGTTCCTGTCCGGTTGGCTTCCAAGAGAGTTCACCCGCAAGCATTCGGGGATATATGGCTCGTTGCCTGATCGCGTCTTCCCGTATTGCATCAGCTCCGATCTTCTTTCGGATCGACGAAACAACCGCGTCGCACCGGTCATCAAGTATCTCAAGCTCCTTCCGCGCTTCCTTCGTTCCTTTCGAGCGGCTCGCAAAGACCATGACATTTAGCCGTAGGTTACAGATCTCTTCGTTGTCGCCCTCTACCTGTTCGAGAAGATCTTCAAGATCGGACTTGATCACGATCGCATCTTTTTTGAGATTCCTAAATCCGAGCCAGGTATTGCGGCTGCCTTCTATCCGGTCGATGCGTTTCTGGAGGTCTTTTTTCGCGGCTTGTTTCTCGGTCGTTACTAGATCAACGACGATCTCGTGCGGAAAGCCCAGAGCTCGCGTGGCCGTCAGATAACGCATTATGTCTGCGGTGACAAATCCGTTCGGAAGTGTTTTTAGGCTAACCAGACTTATAGGCGTGCCATTGTGCCGGACATATTGCTCGCGAGTGCTCTCGATACTTGTACTGCACAGATATCGCCTTAGATCGACGCGATCTGAGTTTGTCAGATTTGGGAATGAACAGTGCTCCCGGCGATGGCTGGTAAAGAGAGATTCGAAAATCTCGGTCCGGTTCATCTCCCGAAGCTGAAGGCTTCGCGGAAAGTTTGCTTCGAATGACTGAAACACACGTCCAGCTTTGAGTTTGCACGCGGCTTCACTTTGCACCTCTCTCTGCACCATCACTTCACTTTCGCGATTTCTTATCCTAATTAAGGGCGAGCGAAATAGTAGTGCGATTCCGTATTCTTTAAGATCTCTTATGAGCGAAGGCAGTAGTGACGAAAGAGCGCTCTTATCGTTAGCTTCTCTTACCGGCACGCGGATCCAGACTGTCGCGGTTTGCCGCATCACTTCGCCGGATCTGATGGCTTCTTCATGGAGTGAAAGATTGGTGGCTTGAAGGACGCCTGCGACCGGGTCAGATGATTCCGCATCTCGCGAAAGCAGATGGTCGCGGAGAACCTCTCCCGTATCTAGCGAATTAAGAAATCGAAACTGTATGACCGTGTTCTTCGGCTTCTCGAACCTAAGGATCGTCTTCAACTCTTCGATTCGTTGATCAGTCACATTTCCGTCAACGTAGAGACTGTTCGACGGCTCGAAGATGTATGCCTTGCCGTAGCTCCCGTCCTTGTATCGAATGATGTTGCCGTCCAGACCGGCTATCGCCGTAGGAAGCAATCGTCCAACTGCTTCGAACTTTGATTGTTCTTTTGTCTTTTCCGGTATTGAGCTATCGATCATGCGACTTCCTTGTAGCTTGAATGCCGGGATGATTCGATAACCAGCTACGAGGCCAAGACCAACGGAGAGAAGCCCGCCGAAGAATGAGATAGCGATCTGTGTGAATGATAGGTTTGCTATGTCCATGTTTATTTCCTGGGTGTTGGGGTTGTCCAAACGGATGGTTTGATCTCGCCCTTCAGCGGTGGCCGAAACGTCACCCATCTGTCGATCTCTGCGTCGAACTTTTGAGAAAGCCAGTACGCGGGTTTGCTGAGGCGTAGGTAATTGAAGATTCCCAAGAGAGTGAGGAATACAAGTAATCCCACCGGGAAGCCCATTGGGACGTATCCGATCCAGAGACCTAAAACAAAAGGAACGACATAAGCGATGCCTGTAGGGATCAAGATAAATTTCCAGTCAGTCGAGTAGACCCCGAACCTCTTGAGTCCTCGGAAAACATTGGGCCGTGTTGCACGTCTTCTCATTCGTTTGTCCCCCTAGAAGTTCGTATCAACTCCGACCGCTCGGCCTTGTGCAAGCTGCCAGAACACCGCGACGATGGTTCCGAAAGCGAAAGAAAGGAGAGAACCGAATGCTTGGTTGCCCCATTCTTTTCCAGTCATCTTGTTGTAGATCGACCATGCCACGCCGACCGCTCCAAGACAGAACAGAATGATCGCCATAAGCTTGAGGGCTTCACGAATGATGTTGGACAGATTGCTCGCATCACCGGTGAAGATCGGGCCTTGAGCGGAAACAAGATTTGTGAAAAGTAAAACGAATGCGAACGGTGCTAATTCGGCTAACCCGCTCTTGGTGACTGTTAAAAGTTTCTTCATATTCGTCCTCGATAAGTGGATTTTTTGATGTTTGTGAATGACACCAGAAGCATCAATGATTTCTCTCGCTCTGCAAGGGTCGTGCCGTTCGACGAATGGGATTGTTGGCACATCGGTTGCCCGCGCCACCGGCATGAAACAAAAAATCACCATTGCCTCGCTAATCATCGTCTTGTCCGTACTCTGCTTTCCAAAACCAGCCACGTCACAGGAAACACGAAGAATTTCTCGAAGGACGCTTGCCAGAATGGACGTACTTTCGCGAGCGAGATTCTTCGAGGCGACTATTGAGAGGGCTGCCAAAAGTGAAGGCGTCGATCCACTGATTCTATGGACCATCGCCTATAACGAAACCCGCTTTCGTCCTTGGCTGACAAGCCCGAAAAATGCTCAAGGACTTATGCAGTTCATGCCGGCGACGGCCGCGCGTTTTGGTTTGGTCGATCCATACGAACCGACCTCCTCAGTGTTCGCCGCAGCCCGCTATGTCAGGTATTTAGGGCGGCTATTTAACTGGAAGTTTGAATCGATTTTAGCCGCTTACAATGCTGGTGAAGGAACCGTTTCGGCATATCTTCAAGGCCGTGAACTGAGAGCAAATGGCAAGCTGATCAATGCATCGAGACTCAAGACCATCAACGGCGTCCCGCCGTACAAAGAGACGGTAGGGTATGTTTCGCAAGGGGCTAAAGTTTATCGCTGGTTAAAGGAACAAGGAAGGCTTTCTCGCTTTTCTAAACCCGAACAGATCCCCAGTACGTCCCAAATACCAGGTGCAGATAGCCTTCGAGAAAGAGAGGCTATTTCGGTATTCTACGACCCGCGCACAGGTAAACGAAGAGTGGTCTCTTTGAATAAAAATGACTCATTGCAACTGATAGATTTCGGGCCAGTCATCGTCGGGCCATCGATTCCAAAAGACTCAACTCAATTAGCTCGGTCAACCTTTGCAGGTCAGAATCGGTATTCAGAACTTCAAAAGTAGTCGGCGAATTTTCACGTCATTCTCGGACGACTTTCACACCAATCGGCAAATTTCTAGACCGAGAAGGAACGTTGAGATTGTTTATGCGACGAGTTATTCGTATTTCGCATTTGGCACCGCTATTGCCATTAGCTCGGTCGAGATATACATCCTATGAAAGCAAATGAAACCACAATCGAGTTACCCAGAGTTTCCAGTGAACACATGGATGCCCCTACCTACCTTACCCGCGACCCGGATGACATCGTAACCATTACCTCGTTGTTCAAGGCTCTTTGGGTGTTGTTGTTTGCCCTTATTTTAAGTGGTGGCATCAATACTTTTCTTATCTTCAGAAAAGCCGATCGGATAGTTGTCGATAAATCTTCCGGAAGAGTTGTCGAGCTTAACAATCGCGACTACGGGTCGACGGAAGCAGTCAACATAGCTGCGGATAATCCGACTTCAACCGACAAGAAATATTTAGTAAAGGAATTTCTCACTTCTCTCTACGAAGTCGAACAATCTACGCGCGAGGCACAAGTCAACAAACTTCTTCGGATGCTCGATCCTGATCTTTCAATGGCGATGGCCACTCGGTTAAAGCAGAATGGCGTTCTTGCTGCCGAAAAGAGCGAAAGCGTCAATTCTTCGTGGGAGCTGCAAGACCTTTCTGTCGATGAAAGTGATCCGTATATTCTTCGGGCAATCGGAACCAGGAAAATACGACGCAAAGCCGCTGGGCAGGACGTGGAAGAATCCGTACAGCTTAAATGCAAATTCCTTCTGAAAGACAGTCCGTCAAGTCCGATTCGCAACGATAACAACCTACGAACTGGATTCACGATCCTTCGCTTCAGGGTTGAACCCGTAAATGGTAAGACCGTCTCCCCTATAACTCTCATTGGAGACGCAGAGGAAACATCGTCCGTAAACAACTCAGTTAGTG
>JBAUGL010000005.1:0-27861 GCA_049679665.1 Pyrinomonadaceae bacterium
GATCGGCGACGAGCAGTTAAGGCAAAACGCCGCGTCTTGCGGGTTAGTCTGGTTACCTTTAGGGCAAACTTTAGTCATAATGAATATCCGAGCAGGCTCGAAAAAATAGTCAAATCATATACATTCGATAGCAAATGTATCCGGGCTTTAGCCTTGCAATTTTCGGTCGTTTGGGCAGTCTTTCTTTATTGGTGATGCTACTATAAGCGAAGTATCAGGGAAATGAAAGTCTTTTTCAGAAATTTCATACAATTCTGATAGGTAATGTTCTATACACCTGCTTAGGCTCCGATTTCCGGATCAAATTTCATGAAAATCGAAAATTATATCGGCGGCAAGTTGGTTCGTCCCTCGGCCGGAAAATATCTCGAGAATTTTGACCCGTCGACCGCTGAGGTTTATTCTCAGATTCCGGATTCAGATGACCGCGATGTAAGTCTCGCCATTGATGCCGCTCGCTTGGCATTCCCTGCCTGGTCGGAGAGCCAACCCGAAGAACGATTCGCAATAATAATGCGGCTGGTGCTGCTGATCGGGCGTGATCTGGAATCGCTTGCGCTTGCGGAATCGATAGACAATGGCAAGCCCGTATCTCTTGCGCGCTCGGTCGATATTCCGCGCGCGATCGCTAACTTCAGGTTTTACGCCACGGCGGCGATGCACACCGCCACGGAGGCACACGAAACCGTCGGGCGCGCCATTAATTACACGCTTCGGCAGCCACTCGGCGTAGTCGGCTGCATTTCGCCATGGAATCTGCCCCTTTATCTGTTTACTTGGAAGATCGCACCGGCCATCGCCGCGGGATGCACCGTCGTAGCAAAACCCTCGGAAATAACTCCGATGACGGCCTACATGTTATCCAAATTGTGTATTGAAGCTGGTCTGCCGCCCGGCGTTTTGAACATCGTGCATGGACTCGGGCCAAAGGTCGGTTCAGCTATAGTCGCGCATCCGGAAGTGAAAGCGATCTCTTTCACTGGCGGTACAAGAACGGGCCAAGAGATCGCTCGGGCGGCGTCACCGATGTTCAAAAAACTCTCGCTCGAACTCGGGGGCAAGAATCCGAATATAATCTTCGCCGATTGTAATTACGAGGAAATGCTCGCGACGACTGTTCGCTCATCGTTCTCGAATCAGGGCGAGATCTGCCTCTGTGGCTCGCGAATATTTGTCGAGCGGCCGATTTACGAGCAGTTCAAAGGCGATTTTGTATCGCGAGTGACCGCATTGAATGTGGGTGATCCATTATTGGCAGACACAGATCTCGGAGCAATAGTTTCGAAGCAGCATTTCGACAAGATAATGTCGTATATCGATCTCGCAAAGACAGAAGGCGGAACTATTTTGACCGGTGGGAGTCAAGCTGTGTTGGACGGACGATGTTCAGGCGGATGGTTTATCGAACCGACGATCATCGAAGGCCTGCCGCACGATTGCCGGACGAATCAGGATGAGATATTTGGGCCCGTCGTGACAATAATGCCGTTTGACTCGGAGGAAGAGGTACTGAGCTATGCCAATTCGGTCCGTTATGGTCTCGCGGCAATGGTTTGGACGGAGAATCTATCCCGTGCTCACCAAGTAGCAGCTTCTCTTGAATCTGGCATCGTTTGGGTCAACTGCTGGCTTCTGCGCGACCTTCGTACCCCGTTCGGCGGGATGAAGGACAGCGGCACCGGTCGCGAAGGCGGTTTCGAAGCGTTGAAATTCTTCACCGAAGAGAAGAATATTTGTATAAAGTTGTAAACCATGAGAAAGATGACATTTATTCTTGGAACTGTGTCGCTGATCCTATTCGGAGCAGCTGTTTATCTCCATCATTCTCCCCCCGAAGGGTTCGATCCGTTAAGGAACGTTTTGTTGGCCGTTATTCTTCAGTTTGTAATATTGGCCTGGATGTTTATTGTTCAAATTGCTTTATGGCGCGCGCCAAAACCTCCATTGAGGTTTTCGGTTACCCCAAGTGCGTTGATCGTTGTTGTCCTGTCGATTACGGCAGGGCTTGCCACCGGCTATTACGGAAACGAAATAAGGCGAAGCGTTAAATCCCTTCACGAAACAACGCGGTCGACGGCTAATGAAAACGATTGGGGACAGGATACGGGAGAAGCTTCGGCTCAAAAGGATATCGATTTGGTACACTTTTTTAGTTCCCTTTGGGCAGTTTTTATGATTGCGATGTCATTGCAAAGTTTTATGGCATTTCACAGATTAAGTCAGCCATCCGATATTGACGAATCAAAAACCTCTTTGCAGAGAGAGAATCAGTTATGAAAAAAGTTTTCATGATCTGTGCTCTTGATCGTATTCGCAGTGGTAGGCCATTCGATCGAAAGGGTATCGGCCGCGAAGGCGGTTTCGAAGCATTGAAGCTTTTCATTGAAGAAAAAAATGTGTGAGCTAAAGCGCGACTCCCACTTTCTTCTAATAACTTAGAACCGGTTCGGTGTTTTGACTTTTGATTAAGCAGGTACACGGCCGCCTTTACAAATGGCGCACGATCGATGCGACAAACACGCCGAAAATAAAAATCCAGGTGCCGCGGTATTTTCCGTCTTCGATCAGAAAGACGGTTCGTGGTGAAACGTAGAACATCAGGAAAATGATGAACATAAAAATGATTCCGACGATCCGCATGTCGAGTGTCATCGGGCCGGCGTTGGGCGGCGGCGTCATAAGCATAGTGATCGTGTAGTTGTAAAAAATCTGCCAGATCATCATATACGCGAACAACCCGAAATCGGCGGCCGTTTCGCCCCGCCAATCGAACATCCAACTGCGCGCGTCACGCAACTCTTTTTCCCGTATGTTTAGGGGCCTTTCAAATCGAAACAACAGCCATATCTCGACACCTATCAAGATAAGCATCGCAAACGGCACGAGATAGTTTAATACTTCGGGCGGTTTCGGCGTGCCGTAATAGTTTGTTTCAACGAGGCCCAGATCGGTGAGGCCATAGAGCACAAGCATTCCGACAAATGCTGTCGTCAACACGAGAACCGGAACATTGAATATAAAGAAATACATCGGAACCCGCGCGTCCGCTGATATTCCAAGCCTGTTTTGCAGCGAGAACCGCTTCAAGTAAAGCCCGATCAGCCGACCGGCAAGTATGAAGGCCATCAGAAGGCTCAACGTACTAAATGCACCCGGATCGTCTTTGAAAGAATGGTCGAAAAGCGTACTAACGCTTGACGTAACCAAAGGAAATAAAAAAAGGGTCGCAATTATGATGACAGCATCGATCATGATGCCGTTGCGGTTTACGGGAAAGAACGGACGATCGTTTTTTGCGGTTTGCCGGACCATTTTTCGATTGAATTCTAACACGGGAAACTAACGAGCTAGGAAAGAATAGTTTGGTCAATCGTCGGTCCATCAGCTTTGCGGATGTTCGGGCATCTATCGTTCAACGTAAAGTTCGGGAAACTTCTTTTTCAAGCTGCGCAGCTTAGGCATATCATGCGCAACGATGTACGGGTCGAATGGGTTGCGTTGTAAAAAATCCTGATGCTCCTTCTCGGCTTCGTAAAACGCTTCTAGTGGAACGAGTTCTGTTACGACCAATTTCGGAAGCGCCTTCGATTTGTTTATCGCGTCAATGAACGCGGCGGCGAAATTCTTCTGCTCCTGGTCCCGGTAAAATATCGCCGATCGGTACTGCGGACCGACGTCCGGTCCTTGACGATTTAACTCGGTTGGATCGTGCGCCACGGCAAAAAATACGAACAGAAGCTGCTGGTAAGTGACCAACTTCGGATCAAATGTCACCTCGACCGCTTCCGCATGACGGGTTTTACCCGAACTAACCTTCTCATATGTTGACAACTCTTTCGTCCCGCCCGAATACCCGGCTTTTGCATTCGTGACACCTTTGACATGCTCAAATACGGCCTCAACCCCCCAGAAACATCCGCCTGCGAAAACGGCCGTTTGATCGGCCGCGTGGATACCCGCAGGGATTGTTGCCATGATCGCAAGGGAGAAAATGCCGTTTCGTACAATCCGTCTCATAAAATATGATTATATTCGAATTAGATAAAAATTTAGATTCTTTTTGGTGAAAGGTGTCGATGGGACCTTCGCCTTAACTCTGGTAGAATTCAATTCTGGCTTACGATAAATACTATATGAGCGTCTCCATCAACTCATCGAGAGCACCTGAGCCGGTCGGCTTGTATCCGCACGCTCGACGGGTCGGGAACCTTCTTTTTTTATCCGGCGTCGGACCGCGTGAGCGTGGAACGAAAATAATTCCGGGAGTTGAGCTGGATGACGTCAGCGAGATCGTTTCCTACAATATCGAAACACAGTGCCGATCGGTGTTTCAGAACGTTCGATACATTCTCGAGGACGCGGGCTCATCTTGGAATAACATAGTGGATGTGACGGTTTTCCTAACGAATATGGAGGACGATTTCGCGGCATACAATCGTGTTTACGCCGAGTATTTCGCCGAAATTCAGCCATGCAGGACGACCGTCGAGATAAGTTCACTTCCGACTCCGATCGCGATCGAGTTGAAAGTTATCGCGACGATCGAATAGTTACATCGTGCAGTGGCCCACCTAATAAACAAGGTCCAAGGTGGCTGAGATGAGCCCTTACTTGCGTTCGGGCTATTGACACTGCGGGCTTCCGAAACTGCGGGCTACTGACACTTCGGGGCTAATACGAGATGCAAGTATAATAGAAAAAAAAGGAGAACAGGATGCAGGCAGCAGAAACAACAGCAGTTAAAGTGAAAGGTTTTGCGACGCACGGTCCCGAAGCCAAATTTGAACCGTTCGAATTCACACGGCGGGAAGTCGGGGCGAACGACATACTTATCGATATCGATTATTGCGGCATTTGCCATTCGGACATCCACACCGCAAAGAACGAGTGGGAAGCAATGATGCCGGCCGTCTACCCGCTGGTGCCCGGTCACGAGATAGTCGGTCGGGTCTCACAGGTAGGCGACAAGGTCACCAAGTTCAGTGTCGGCGATATCGCCGGAATTGGGTGTTTTGTTGACAGTTGCCGCGAATGCCCGCCGTGCGCTCAGGGGACCGAGCAGTTTTGCCAGAAAATGGCCGCATACACGTATGCCGGAACATATATGGACCGCGTCACGCCGACATACGGAGGCTACTGCGATAAGTATGTGGTCGACGAGAGCTATGCCCTTAACATCAGGGCAGAGGGCGATCTGGCAGGCGTTGCCCCACTGCTTTGCGCCGGTATCACGACATATTCGCCTCTGAAACGATTCAAGGCAGGCCCGGGGAAGAAGGTCGGAATTGTCGGTCTCGGCGGCCTTGGACATATGGCGGTGAAGATCGCCAAGGCAATGGGAGCGGAAGTGACGATCTTCAGCACCTCGGTGTCAAAACAATCGGATGCAAAAGGCCTCGGCGCGGATCATTTTGTGCTTACAACCGACCCGACCAATCTCGCGAGTCGGGTGGGCACGTTCGACCTAATCTTGGATACGGTGTCGGCCGATCACGACCTTAACCAGTATTTCGACCTGCTGGGCATCGGCGGCTCGATGGTGGTTGTCGGTGTTCCGCCGAATCCGACGCCGATCCATTCGTTTGGGCTGATCTTCGGAAACAAGACGCTCGCAGGTTCGCTCATCGGCGGCATTCCGGAAACACAGGAAATGCTTGATTTCTGTGCTGCGCATAATATCACGTCCGATGTCGAGGTTATTGCGCCAGACCGCATCGAAGAAGCATATGATCGCACCATTAAGGCGGATGTGCGATACCGGTTCGTGATCGATATGAAAAAAGCATAGGTTTTCTTTGCGTCGGCGGCGAACTTTTTGCGAGGTTCCTTTCACGCAAGATCGTGGAGAACGCAAACCTAAGAAGAATGAGATATGTCGCCCTGCTCCGCGGAATCAACGTCGGCGGAAATACGATTATGAAAATGGAAGAGCTTAGAAAAAGCTTCGAAGCTCTCGGCTTCGAGAACGTGAAAAGCTACATTAATAGCGGAAACCTTGCATTTGATCTCAGTATGCAGAAGCCCGCACGAAGTAAGGGCGAAAGCGTCCGTAGCTCCCGTGTCAGTAGCCCGCACGTAAGTAAGGCCTCCGCTGGCCAATTCGAATCTCAACTAGAAACGATGATCGAAAAAGCCATACAGAAAGACTTTGGCAAGAATATACCGGTGATGGTCCGCGGACCGAAAGACTTCGAACGTATCCTCGCGGCTAATCCATTCGAAGGCGAATACGGCAGCCACAAAGAAATGCACGTTCTGTTTCTCAAGGAAGAAATGCCGAAGGAAAAACAAACACAGCTGGTCGAGGCCGCGCCCGAAAAAGAGCGTTTTGCCGTAAAAGGACGTGAGATCTATTGCCACTTGCCGATGGGTGTTGCGGAAAGTCTGCTGGGCAAAGGCTTCATAGAAAAGAAACTGAAAGTCGCCGTGACCGGCCGAAATTGGCGGACGGTTGAGAAACTTGCGGAACTTTAGTAATAAATTATAGATTGTCCTCCGAATTCAACTGCCACACCAGGATTTTCAATTCGTCCATGGCTGACGCGTAAGTGATTCTGAAATAAATTTCCGTCGCTATGACGACCACTATTTCGTAAATTACTATCGGCCTAACTAACGATAACGCCCAGTCGGTCAAGGTAATCGAAGGATTATCGAAAGTTCCGATTCCATAAAAAACCGCTGGTATTATCCAGGGAGTTAGAAGATACATGACGACGCGTGTTCGCCGAAGATAGCGAATCAGTGTCAGAGCTCTAGTCTTGAGCGATTGCTTAACCGGAAGCTGATTGACTTCGCCTCTATCCTGCTGATCAAGTTTGCGAAGTTCCCAAACATACCAAATGCCTAGAACGACAACCATTAGCGAGGCAAAGATCAGTTTGGGATAAAAAAAGACGGGAACTAACGTCAGCACCGTTGCTATGCTTTGAGCCCATATATCCATTTTGACTTTTTTGTGGAGCCCGTCTTGCCATGTGCTCAAAGACTTTTCCAGTTCTTCAAAATTGATTCTCCGCTTGTTTTCGGCCTCAATCCACAAGCTCTTTAATTCATTTTCGTTCATCTCGATAATTTCTCCATCAACTCTTTTTTTGCACGCATCAACCTCGTTGCGACATTCGTTTTGCTGATTCCGAGGACTTGAGAAATTTCTTCGTAAGAATTCTCGTCTAAATACAAGCTGACGATTGCCCGGTCAATTGGCTTTAGCTCTCTAGCCGCCACGTAAAGGTCTTGCACTAGTTCGTCACTGGAGGCGTTGGATTCGGGCTGCAAAAATACCTTTCCATCAAGCGGTTCGAATCTCTTTTTGTTACGTACAATGTTTGCGCGAAAACCCAGAGATGTGTTTATACAGATCCTATAGATCCAAGTCGCGATCTTCGCCTCATGACGAAATGTCTTGAACGAACGCCAAATTTGCACGAGCATATCTTGAAAGAGTTCTGCATACTCGTCATCGTTGTAAGTATAAACCTTGCACAGTTTATGCAAGACGCCGACGTTTTCTTCAATTATCCGCTCAAATTCCAACTCCATTTGCTTGTATTAGTTACGCAACGATAGGGGAAAATCACAAAATTTGCGTTTGCCCCGCCCAATCTCTCTATTGCCTCAAATAGAAATCTTGATGCGATGATTTATTTTCAACAAGATTCTCGTGGGCAAATTCGAAAAATTGACAATGTGTATCTATGATGTGTACTATCGGTGTATGAGCAAAACAGCGCATAAACGAATAAATATTACGCTGCCTGAATCAACCGTGGCGATGCTTGAAAGCCTGGCCGGCAAAGGAAGCCGCAGTACTTTCATAAACGAGGCAATTAAGGAACGCGCCAAGAAGTTAAAACAACAGAACCTTCGTGAGCTTTTGAAAGAGGGTGCAATTGTTCACAGAGAACGCGATCTAGCCATCGCCAGAGAATGGTTTCATCTTGAGGAAGAGTTGTGGGAAGGCTAAATCTGAAGCGTGGCGAAGTCTACCTTGTGAATTTCGATCCGACAGTCGGCCGTGAAATACAAAAGACGAGGCCGGCGATCGTTCTACAGAATGATATTTCGAATCGACATAGTGATATCACCATTGTTGCCGCGATCAGCTCAAAATTCGGCCCTAAACTATACCCTACCGAGGTCCTCATTAAGACCGGTGAAGCCGGGATGAAAGTTGAGTCCGTCATTTTACTTAATCAAATTCGTTCGATAGATCATTTGCGGATAATAAAACGATTAGGCAATGTAGCTAAAGAAACACTGAAAAGCGTGGACCGCGGCATCGCCATCAGTATGGGACTGGTCACGCTGGAATGATTCGACGCCCTTTTAATTTCAAACAGTGGATCGACGAGCACCGGCATCTGCTCAAGCCGCCGGTCGGGAACCAGTGTGTTTACGACGACGGAGATTTTATTGTGATGGTCGTTGGCGGGCCGAATTTGAGGAAGGATTACCACTGGGACGAAGGCGAAGAGCTTTTTTACCAACTCGAAGGCGATATCAAGGTACAGATACAGGAAGAAGGCAAGGCCGTCGAGGTTCCGGTCCGCGAAGGCGAGATGTTTTTGCTTCCGCCCCGCGTCCCGCACAATCCCGTTCGAGGTGCTAACACCGTCGGCCTCGTCATCGAACGCAAACGCCGGACGGGTGAACTCGACGGGTTGCTGTGGTTTTGCGAGAACTGCAATACGAAACTTTACGAACAATATTTTCAACTAGCAGATATCACCACGCAGTTCCAAGGTGTGTTCGAAAAATTCTACGGCTCGGCGGTTTTGCGAACATGTAAGAACTGTGGTGCAGTGATGGAGCCGCCGGCCATTGCAAAGTAGTTCACGATGCTGCTAAACGAATTAAACAGACTTGTAGTTGAACTGGAAAACCACGGTATCGAGTATGCGGTTTGCGGCGGTCTCGCTATGGCAATTCAGGGATTTCCACGTGCGACAATGGACATCGACATCTTGATTCGAAACGAATCTCTCGACAGGACATTTAATGTCGCAGATCAGCTTGGATTCAATATTCGAGGATTAGATATCTCTTTTGCAGATCCGCGGGTTGAGATAAGGCGTGTTTCAAAGATCATTGATGGCATTGTACTTTCCTTGGATCTGCTTTTAGTTATAGACGAGATCGAAGAAGTTTGGAATTCCAGAGAACGCCTCCCATATATGGGACGAGAGATATCAGTAGTTTCGCGGGATGGTCTCGTGATTCTGAAGAAGAGAGCGGGAAGACCACAGGATCAGGCAGACGTCCACCGCATCGAAAATGAAGAAGATTGATATGTCGCAAAAAGCGATCGAGAGGCGGCTGCGTCAGGTTGACGAACTTCATTCGTTGTCCGTTTCACTATTGCGCGCTGGTATGAATCATTATGAAAAACTCATCGCCAAGGGAAAAGCAACTGAGAAAGAACTTGCTCGATTCAAGAAACATTTAGTTTGATTTTCCCGGCCAAGATGCTAAAGATCGACATCCACACACACATTCTTCCTAAAGAAATTCCGAATTGGCGAAGTCAATTTGGTTATGGTGGGTTCATTCAGCTTGAGCACAACGGGCCGGGATGCGCTCGGATGCGGCGAGATGACGGGCATTTTTTTCGTGAGGTAGAGGACAATTGCTGGTCACCGGAAAGGCGCATTGACGATATCGACGCACAGGGAGTGAATGTACAGGTACTTTCGACGGTGCCGGTGATGTTCAGCTATTGGGCCGAGCCGCAACACGGCGCCGAGATCGCAAGGTTCCTGAATGACGGCATTGCTGAAGCGGTATCGGAATTCCCGCAGCGCTTTATCGGCCTAGGGACGGTGCCGATGCAGGATACTTCACTCGCGATTAACGAACTCGAACGCTGTAAAAAGATCGGCCTCACCGGCGTTCAAATAGGTACGAACGTAAATCAGCTAAACCTCGGCGAACCTCAGTTTTTCGATTTTTTCAAAGCATGTGAACATCACGGCATGGCCATTTTCGTTCATCCGTGGGACATGATGGGCGAAAAGGATATGCAGAAGTATTGGCTGCCGTGGTTGGTCGGGATGCCGGCCGAAGTATCGCGCGCCATTTGTTCTCTGATATTTTCAGGCACTCTCGAACGCCTGCCAAATCTGCGTATTTGCTTCGCACACGGCGGGGGTGCGTTTCCCGCAACCTTGGGGCGTATCGATCATGGCTTCAACGTCCGCCCCGACCTATGCGCCGTTGATAATCCGCACAGCCCGCGCAAATACCTCAACAAAATGTACTTCGATTCGCTCGTTCACGAACCGGCGAAACTCGATTATCTGATCAAATTGGTCGGTGCTGATCAGGTCGCTCTCGGCACGGACTACCCGTTTCCACTGGGCGAATCCGAGCCCGGCAAAATGATCGAATCGATGCCGTATGATGAATCGATCAAGGAAATGCTGTTCAACGGCGCGGCCCTGAACTGGCTTGATCTCGATAACGGAGAATTTCAAAACGCCTAGACCGAAACAATACATCTTTTTTTCTCGCACAAGCCTTCCTTGATAGTGCTTGACTAGCTAGTCTGACTAGCCATATACTGAAAGTATGAAAGTAGGAGTTTACGAAGCAAAATCCAAACTCAGCCAGATGATCGAGAAGGCCCTTGCAGGTGAAGAAGTTGTTATTACACGCAACGGCGAGGAGGTGGTCGAGCTTAAGCCGATCGTCAAAAAACCGAAGAAGGACTGGATAGGAATGTGGAAAGGTAAGATCACGATACGCGACAGTTTCTTTGAACCGTTGGATGAGGAAACCTTGGCGCTTTTCGAAGACGGCCCAATTGAGCCCCCAATTGAGCACCAAATGAAAAAATGAGTTTCCTGCTCGACACTCACGTTTTTCTTTGGGCTTTGAATGACAGGCATCGGCTGTCTTCATCTGTAGTAAACATTTTGACAAACCCACAAGAAGCGATGTTTTTCTCCGCGGCCAGCTCGTGGGAAATTGCGATAAAATGGTCAAAGGGGCACATTAAACTACCGGATAATCCGAGCGTTTCAATCCCCGACGCCACTACAACTGCTGGGCTGACACAACTTCCGATCACCCTTCGTGACAGCTGTCATGTGGCAGATCTCCCGTTTCATCATCGCGATCCATTCGATCGACTTTTGATTGCTCAGGCTATGTTGAAGGGGCTGACAATCATCACGGCCGATCCGATTTTCAAGAAATATGACATCGATCTTTTCTGGGACTGATCGCGAGTTACACAAGGGTTGGGACGCGGCGGACCCGTTGCGTGAGTTTCGGGAACGCTTTCATTTCCCTGTCACATCCGACGGTTCCGTACCGATTTACTTCACCGGCAATTCCCTCGGTCTACAGCCGAAAACGGCTCGCGGTTATATCGAACAGGAACTCGACGATTGGGCCCGGCTCGGTGTCGAAGGCCACCTGCACGCCAAAAACCCGTGGCTTCCCTATCACGAATTCCTGACTAACCAAATGGCCCGCGTCGTCGGAGCAAAGCCGATCGAAACCGTCGTGATGAATGCCCTGACGGTGAACCTGCACCTGCTCCTCGTCTCGTTCTTTCGCCCAACCGCCGATCGACATAAGATCGTGATCGAAAAGGGTGCTTTCCCGTCGGACCGTTACGCGGTGGACTCGCAGTTGAGGTTTCACGGTTTTAACTCCTCTCACGAAGGAATGGGGGGCACGTTTCGCGGAAAGCGTGGTTCTCTCGTTCAACCACCCGCGACGGAAGGCGGTTATGACTGTCTGATCGAACTCGCTCCCCGCGAAGATGAATCGACGCTCCGAACCGAAGACATTCTCGAAACCATCGAGCGGGAGGGAGACAGCATCGCTCTCATATTGCTCGGAGGCGTAAATTATTACACCGGACAGGCTTTCGACATCCCCGCGATCACCGAGGCCGGCCACCGTAAAGGCTGCGTTGTCGGCTTCGACCTCGCCCACGCGGCGGGGAATCTTGAACTAAAGCTGCACGATTGGAGTGTCGATTTCGCCGCCTGGTGTTCGTATAAATACCTCAACGGCGGGCCGGGAGCCGTAGGCGGTGCTTTCATTCACGAAAAACATGCGCAGGCTTTCGATTTACCGCGTTTTGCCGGCTGGTGGGGCCATAACAAGGAGACCCGTTTTCTTATGGGCCCTGAATTCAAACCTCTCGCCGGAGCTGAAGGCTGGCAGATCTCGAATCCGCCGATATTTCAGCTCGCCGCACTTCGCGCATCGCTTGAGATATTTGATGAGGCAGGAATGTCGAACCTTCGTGCGAAATCAGAAAAGTTGACCGCGTATCTGGAATTTCTGCTCGGCGAAATTCACGACGATCGAGTTTCGGTCATCACTCCAAGCGACCCGAAACAACGCGGCTGTCAGCTTTCGATCAGGGTTCGAAACGCTGGCAAAAGCCTGTTCAAAACGATCACCGAACGCGGCGTTTTCGCCGACTGGCGCGAACCGGACGTGATCCGCGTTGCGCCCGTGCCGCTCTATAATTCGTTTGGGGACGTGTTTTGTTTTACTAAGATCCTGATGGATTGCCTGAAGGACTAACCAGAGGCCAGCGAGAGCATTGGGCTACACGAAGAATTTCTTATTCTCAGATTCAGTTTAAGTAAACTCCGTGTTCTCTGTGACTCTGTAGTGAAGAATCTAATGTCGCAGATTCAGTTTAAGTAAACTCCGTGTACTCTGTGACTCTGTGGTGAAGAATCTTATGTCGCAGGTGATCATCATCGGTGCTGGGCTAGCAGGCTCGCTGCTCGCGATTTATCTCGCAAAGCGCGGCCTCACTATAGATGTTTATGAGGCGCGCGGCGATATGCGGCTTGAGGAGGGTGCGGCGGGGCGTTCGATAAACCTTGCATTATCGGACCGCGGTATCGCCGCGCTTCGCGAGGTCGGCATGGACGAATATATGCTTGCCGAGGCTGTGCCGATGTACGGGCGGATGATCCACACAGTCGCGGGTGAGCAAAAACTACTGCCCTATTCCGGCCGCCAGAGCGAATATATAAACTCCGTTTCGCGGGCCGGTTTGAACGTAGCCCTGATAAATGAAGCCGAAAAATACGAGGGTGTAAAATTTCATTTCAACGAACGCTGCGTCGATTTCGATTGCACGGCCGGCATTGCAAAATTCTCAAGCGGCGCCACGACAAACGGCGATACGGCGATTGCGACGGATGGTGCGGGCTCAGCCGTTCGGCAAGCGATGGAACGGCAGGTGCCGGATTTTACTGTCTCGTCGGCGTTCTTGGATCACGGCTACAAGGAACTGCATATCCCCGCCAGTCGGAACCCGGTCGCTATCGCTCCCGGTTCTGACATGGACCCCAACTCACTCCATATATGGCCGCGGCATCAGTTTATGATGATCGCTCTGCCGAATTTTGACCGCAGCTTTACTTGTACGCTGTTTCTGGCTCATGTGAGTGAGAGACCGAGTGTTAACGATCACGTCGCTTTTTCGGATGATACGTTTCCTAATAGCCGCATTTCTTCGCGTGAAGTCGAACCGGCTTTCGATCAATTAACCGACGAAGATTCCATTCGCGGGTTTTTCAATCGAGAATTCCCCGACGCCGTTCCACTCATGCCAACGCTCGTCGAAGACTTCTTCGCCAACCCGACCGGCAATCTTGGGACCGTGAAATGCTGGCCGTGGAATGTTGAGGGTCGTGCCCTACTGCTCGGCGATTCGGCACACGCCGTGGTTCCCTTCTATGGACAAGGTATGAATTGCGCTTTCGAAGATGTCCGCTTGCTCGACCAACTAATCGAAGAACATGGCACCGATTGGAAAACGATCTACAATCAGTACGGTGAGCTTCGAAAAGTAAACACCGATGCAATTGCCGATATGGCTGAAGAAAATTTCTATGAAATGCGGAACGCGACCGCTGACCCGGTTTTCCAGCGAAAACGCGAGCTAGAAACACGGCTTGAACAAATATATCCCGACTATTTCTCAAAATATTCGATGGTAACTTTCCGTGAGGACCTGCCGTATTCCGTAGCGAAGGAAAAAGGCAACGCGCAGGACAGCCTGTTAATGGAAATCTGCAAAGAAGTTGAAAATATAGTCGACATTGAATTGGATATCGTTGTGGCACAAATGCGAAATTTGTAGTTCCAGATTGGCACGCTTTGATTGGAGTAAATTATGCAATGATAAGGTTACAACTAGACGGCCGCGAGATCGAGTTCGATGAAAGCTCGCCAATAGATATATCTATCCCGATGAATTTCAACGGTCAGCAGCCGAATGCCTACGGCGTAAAAGCCGCATTCTCGGAACCTGTGCGTTCCGGAGATCTTGTAGGCGATACGCGGCTGGGCGGAAGTTGTAATTTTGAACAGTACACATTTATTCCGCATTGCAATGGTACGCACACCGAGTGCGTCGGACACATTACAAATGAGCGAATCGCAGTGGTGGATTGTCTGCAGGATGTTTTTATCGAGGCCCTTCTCGTATCCGTCGAATCAGAATCAACGAAAGGGTCGAATGATCTGGTGATAACTCGGAAATCTGTCGATTCGGCGATTAAGTCAGCGCCGGGAGCCCTTCCGTTGCTCGATACGATCGATACTCTTATTGTCCGTTCGCTGCCCAACGACGAGAACAAACTGACACGGCAATACGATGAGACATTACCCCCGTATTTCAAAGCCGAAGCGATCGAATTTATCGTCGAGATCGGAATTCGACACCTGCTCGTTGATCTACCATCGATAGATCGAATGTATGACAACGGACAACTTTCGAATCACCGGATTTTTTGGTCCATCGACCAAGGTGCATTTGAAACGAACGAAAAAACCCGAATCAAAAATACGATCACTGAAATGATCTATGTTCCAAATACGGTAAAGGATGGACGCTACTTGCTGAATCTCCAGGTAGCCCCATTCATGTCGGATGCGAGTCCAAGCCGTCCGATCCTGTTTAGGATAAAGCTTGATTAAGGGCGCCTTTTAGATCGGGATACATAAATTGAAATCCGGCATCTTCAAGGCGTTTTGGTATGACCCGAGTACTGTCTAGAAGAAAAGCGTCTCCCATCTCGCCGAAAACGAGATTCACTGCAAACTCCGGCAGCGGAACAAATGTCGGTCGATTGAGCACGTCGCCCATGGTCTTCGTAAACTCTTCATTCGTAACGGGATGAGGCGACACGCCGTTGATAGCGCCGCGTAGCTTTCCGTTCGTGATCGCCTCGATATAGATGGCAACGATGTCGTCGAGCGAGATCCAACTCATCCATTGCTTCCCGCTCCCAATTATGCCGCCGACACCGAATTTGAAAGGCGTGAGCATTGCCGACAATGCGCCGCCGAGCTTGGCGAGCACGATACCGGTCCTGACAATAACGGTGCGAATCCCCAGGTCTTCAGCGCGCCGGGATTCAGCTTCCCATTCCCTGCTGGTATTCGCGAGGAACGTATCTCCGGCCATATTTGACTCGGTCATTACGTCATCTCCGCGATCGCCGTAAAATCCTAGCGCGGACGCAGATACTAAAACCTCTGGTTTATGTTTTAATTTTGCGAGTGTATCGACCAGGCTGCGAGTACCGTAGACTCGGCTGTCGCGGATAGCCTGCTTCTTCGATTCAGTCCAACGAAGTCCGCTAACGGGCTCACCTGCAAGGTGTACGACCGCGTCAAGCCCCTCAAGCCTTGTGACATCTTCAATGCGAAAACCGGATTCCGCGTCCCATTGGATTTGATTTGCATCCGTCGGCGAGGCCCGCGATACAAGCAAAGTTTCCCAGCCTTTTTTCGCTAATGCCTCTCGCAGGGCGGTCCCAATTAGGCCGCTGGCACCTGTTACCAATATTCTCATACACTCAATGGCCGTTCCTCAGCTCATCGTGCACAAATCTGGACATCAACTGAAGCTCACGATCAGTGAGCTGGTCTCTAAATGACAACATACCGTTTCCGCCGTTGGCGATCTGTCGATAGATCTGATCTATGGTAACTGCTTTGAATTCACCTTGACGCAGGCTCGGCACAACTGTCCCGTCGCCCAGCGATCTTCCACTACCTTCCGTTCCGTGACAAATCGCGCAATTTTGTCGAAATATCGACGCCTCATAAGATTTGCTGTCCGCTATCACGACGCCGCTATATTTCTTGCCGAAGCATCCGATCATCGCAATAGCGGCGAAGGTCATTACTACCATTAACTTGCAATATATCATGCGACTGGTGGAGCGCCGGACTCGTCTCGTAAGGCACGTTTGAAGATCTTTCCTGTCCCGCCAATCGGCAAACTCTCACGAAATTCCACATAACGCGGATACTTATTCGCTGCAAATTGACCTTTGCACCACTCAACAAATTCTGAATCTGACAATTCGCTGCCGTCCTTGAGCACCAGATACGCTTTTACTTCTTCGCCCAGCCGATCATCCGGAACGCCGATGACCGCACACAAGGATACAGCAGGGTGCGTCATAATTACTTCTTCAAGTTCACGCGGGTAGATATTGTAGCCGCCGCGAAGGATCATATCTTTCTTTCGGTCAACGATCGACAGGTATCCTTCGTCATCAATTACCCCAATATCTCCGGTATGAAACCAGCCGTTTCTTAACGCCTCTGCGGTTTCATCGGGTCTCTTGTAATACCCCTTCATTACATTAGCGCCGCGAATCACGATCTCGCCCCGTGTACCAGCAGCAACAGGGTTATCATTCTCGTCAACGCATCGAACATCGACACCAAATATCGCCTGACCAACCATTCCGGCTTTGGAAGGCTTCTCGAAATGATTAAAGCACGCTAGGGGCGACGTTTCAGACAGTCCGTAGCCCTCCATCACACGAACGCCGAACGTCTTCTCGAATGACTTCATTACTTCGACCGGCATCGGCGCCCCGCCCGACGAGCAAACTTTCATATTTTCAGCTACCTTACTGACATCGAACCCCGTCGCTTCAGCATGCTTGAGAAGTGCCCAATACATCGTCGGAACGCCTACCCAGAAATTCACTTTTTCCTTCACCATCGTGTCTAGCGTCGCTTGCGGTTCGAATCGCGGAAGTAAAACACATCTGTTGCCGCCGTAAATATTGGTGTTCATTTGGACGGTTTGTCCCGTGGTGTGAAACAGCGGCAGCGTTATAAGGCATGTTTTTTGAAGACCGTCCGTAAAGTCCAACACGGGCAGATGGATCAAATATGTCGTCGTAGAGTTCGTCATCAAGTTCAGATGCGTCAGTTCGGCCCCTTTCGGCTGGCCGGTCGTCCCAGAGGTGTAGAGAATTGCACATGTATCGTCCGCACTCGTCGGATAGACGTCGTATTCATCAGACGCATTCTTAATGATCTGTGTCAGCGTTTTATGTCCGACGATCGGGCTTGGCCCCATCTTGTCCACAGTCATCACGACCAGTTGTTCGCATGAGTCGACTTGATCAAACGCTTCTTTTACGGTTCGAGCGAGTGGGAGTTCGGGCGTGCCTTCGAATACAAAAATTGCCTTGGCATCCGAATCTTTAAGGTGATAAATGACCTCTCGAGGCTTGAACAATACGTTGAGGGGTACAACCACGGCACCTGCCTTCATTATCCCGTAATAAACGATCGGAAAATAAGGCAGGTTTGGGCAACTTAGCGCAACCTTGTCGCCATATTCGATGCCGAGCGCGTTTAACGCATTGGCGACTCGATTTGAGAGCGCATGAAGTTCGCTGTAGGTCAAGCGAACGTCATTCCACACAATAGCTTCGTTTTGAGGCGAGAGCTTGGCGTGATGTCCGACGATCGAAGCCAGATTTAGGAGGGTCGCGTTATTGTTCATAGTTATCTGATATAAAGGCCGTATCAGGCAATTCTTATTATATCCATTCGAACGGAGTTTGAAACTTTGTCTAACAGAACAAGGTTCTCAAGAACGCGCTTGCCCAATAACGTCATCAGACGAGGTAAAATCAATGACGCGTGCTGACGAGATCACATTCGCGTAGTGTTGAATTGAGTGAATCTGCCATTCATCCCGACGTTCGGGAAAATCAGTGCGGAAATGGCCGCCTCTGGATTCTTCACGCCAATAGGCCGCTTTCGCGACCATTGTTGCAAGCGTCACAAAATTTCTTGACGACGTGCCAAGGTTACCCGAAGCGATCTGTTCGAACTCTTTAATGGCCTTGCCTAACGATGCACGGTCACGGAGAATGCCGACACGTTCCCACATGACCCGTTTAACGCGCTTTTTCACCGCAGTTGAAAATTGCGTGCCCACTACCCGAGGGGCTTTGTTTCCGGTGGGACGCTCAATTTCGGATCCTAGATCTACATCCCGAACCGCTGCCTCACCGGCCCTTGCACCAAACACAAGACCTTCGAGCAGTGAGTTCGAGGCCAGCCGGTTAGCGCCGTGCACACCTGTGCAAGTCACCTCACCCGCAGCATATAGTCCGGCTACGGTTGACCGTCCCCATGTATCCGTCCGAATCCCACCCATGCAATAATGGGAGGCTGGCGATACCGGCAGTAGGTCCTTTGCGATATCAAGACCGTAACGGGTGCACGTTGCATCGATCTTTGGAAACCTTTGCCGCAAGAACGTCTCGTCCAGAGCGGTCATATCGAGAAAAACGCTGCGTGATCCGGTTCTCCTCATCTCGGATACGATCGATCGGCTGACGATATCTCGCGGTGCGAGCTCCAAGCGTTCGTCGTATCGCTCCATAAACCGTTCGCCATACGCGTTCTTCAGAATTCCGCCCTCACCCCGCATGGCTTCGCTTAACAAAAAACGAGGGGCTTTCTCGATATTTAAAGCCGTCGGGTGAAACTGGATAAACTCCATATCAGCCATCTCCGCGCCCGCGAAATACCCCATCGCCATTCCGTCGCCCGTGGCGCCCGGCGGATTCGTCGAGTGCTGGAACAGCTGCCCGGCACCACCGGTGCACATAACAACCGCTCGGGCGAAAATATCTCGAGGAGCGCGCAAAATAGGGTCGAGAAAGCGGACGCCAATGCACTTGCCCTCTCTTACAATTAAGCTTTCAGTATTGGCAAATGGCGTGAGGTTTATCGAACGCTCGAGGCCGGCACGTGCGATCAGCGCCCTTACGATCTCCTTACCCGTGGCATCACCGTGAGCATGGAGGATTCGACGACGGGAATGGGCCGCTTCCTTCGTAAACGCTAATTGTCCGCCGTCACGATCGAACTCCGCCCCCCAATCGATTAGTTGTTTGATGTATTTGGTGCCTTCCGTGACGAGGATCTCTACTGCTTTCTCGTCGCAAAGACCTGCACCGGCGATCAAAGTGTCTTCCTCGTGGAGTTCTGCTTCGTCATCGTCCGCCATAACAACGGCGACGCCGCCCTGCGCATATTCGGTATTGGACTCGCTTGCCTTATCCTTTGTGAGAACGGTGACTCGTGCTCCTGAAGAAGCCAGTTCGATCGATGAACGGAGTCCTGCTACTCCGCTCCCGAGTACTATAAAGTCCGTTTCCAGAGACATTAACTGAAAATGTACCACAAGTCAGAACTACCTGCAGTCACCGGTACGTCAGGTAGCCTGATTGGTTTTATCAGCCGGGCCTGGTTACTGGTTGACTCTTCAGCCTGCCGATTTCGCGGTACCGTGATGATCGGAGGCTTTGTAAAGTCCTTCATATGCCCCTTTTCTCAGGTCAATGCCATATTCCGCATAAGCCTTTAGGCAGCAGAGCATCTGCCCCCAACCAAAACAGTTCAAATACGAGCTGTCGAGGTCAGCTTGAGTTTCTCTCCAACCGATTTCACGGATTCGGACAATTGTGTCATTTCCACTGGCCTCAAATTCCATCTCGACACGCGTATCAAGACCCTTTGCACCTTCCCAACTAAAGACGATCAATTCATTCGGAACGACTTTTGTCACCTTTACGGGAAATTTAAGTTTTTCATCGCCCGGGTTATCAGCAAATGCCCACTCGACGGTCGCACCTTCATCCAGAGGCGCGCTGGCGCCGCCATTCGTAAAATAGCCGCTCAATTTTTCGGGGCTGTGCACCGCGTCAAAAACCTCCTCGACCGGCTTTTGAATTTTTGTTTGTACCTGAAATTTTAAATCCATTTTATTACTCCTATTTACCTGCTTGACTGGTACTCCAAACTGTATTTTACTGCGGCACTGATTATATGTTATATTTTTATAACATGTCAAGAGAAAAGACCCATGATCATATCTTTAAGGCGCTTGCCGATCATCGAAGGCGTCAGATACTCGATATCCTTAAGGACAAGGAGCTGACAACCGGGTCGATCTGTGAACAATTTAAGTCTCTTGACCGCTGCACTGTGATGCAGCACCTAGGCGTGCTTGAAAAGGCAGGTCTAATAATTGTTCAGCGAAAGGGACGTGAACGCTGGAACTATCTCAATGTCGTCCCAATACGTGAGATTTACGAACGCTGGATAAATCAATATGCCTCGCCGGCGGTTGAGCTGCTAACGCGATTAAAAACGGATGTGGAAAAATCGTAGCCGTTATTGTGTAGGTTCCGGAACATCGCGGCGAATTTCGGTTTTCGGAAATTCCTTAAGTAGCTTCCAAAAAACTATCATACTTCCGTCGATATCTCTTCGATGAACTTTAAACGCTACCAAAACGTCCGATCGGGAAAAAGAAATGGATCGGACTGCATATGTGTGTCCGACGTACGCACGTACACTTCTCTCATAACGAAATCCGCCGGCGTCAAACGAATCAAATTTTCGTTGCTCGATGCGAATCGTGGGCAGATCGTTTGGAGGTGTGTAGTCGACCATGAATTGAATCATCGGATGCGCTTCGTCCACGCTGGCGAGGCTCACATCACCAAGATCAATGAGGAACCCGTAATCACCACCGGCAAATCCCACGCTAAACTCACTATTACCGAGTTGAAGATCTGAACCATAACCGTATTCGTGCGTCTTGCGAAGAAACGAGTAATACGCTCCTCCACCTTTCATTACAAATTGGTTCTCGTACTGCCCGCGTGGTAGTAGCCTTATAGCCGAGAATCCTTGTTTTTGTGCCAATTCAACATCCCGGGATTCCAGTTTTAGAATCTCGTTTTCCAGCGACTTCTGCCGCGTTTCCATCTCAAATAGCTCTTGAATCGCTCTGTCACGGCTTTTCTCTTGCGAATAAGCTGTTACAACGGTTAATACAATTATTATGATCGTTACCAGTTTTGTAATCATCGTTTTTGCTCACAACAAATAACAAGCACTCTGATTATTTGCTTTGGGGCAAACATATCAGAGTGCTCTATTGAAATCAACAAAAATCTATCCTTGCGGGATCGTCAATTCCTGTCCCGGAAAGATCTTGTCAGGGTCATCGATCTTGTCTTTGTTTGCTTCGAAGATCGCGTTCCAACTTACACCATACTTGGAGCCGATCTTGCTTAGGCTATCACCCGAAACGACCGTGTAGGTTGTTGAACCGCCACCGGCCGCACCACCTGCGGATGTAACGTTCAAGACGAGATCCCCGCTGCGATAGTCCGGATCGATACGATTGTATTCATCCCATAACTGCTGTTTCGCTTCATCACTTGGAGCCGTGCCGTCGACGTGAAGAACTCCGTCTACTTCGCTAAGGGTCACGCTTGTGCCGTTTTGGTTAGCGAGGTCGATGAGTGTTTGATATTTTTCCTGTACAGACATAATTTCTTAACCTCCTGGTTTATTTAGCTTCCGTTAGCTGGTTGACGAACTGTTTCGGTTTCGCCTGGTTTGCAACTTGGACGCATTCACCCAGTTTGCCCTTCGGAACCATTCCGCGGCCCGTGGCCACGCCGGCCGAAACCTCAACGCTGGCGCCTGTACAGCCGGCTTTTTTCCAGCCATCCTCGATAGCGGTTTTCAATATCGGATCGGGTGAAGCCGGAACCGGAGTTGGAAGAGGTTTGATCGTGAGATTGTTAACAACCGATTTCACGCCTTCAACCTTGGCCGAAGCCTCAGCCTTAGCCTTTGCGGCCGCGTCGGCAACTTCACCTGTCAGCGTCGCAACGCCATCCTTGACCGTTACAGTTGCACCAGCAACATTGTCAGTCTTCAACTTGTCTGTCGCTGCTTTTGCCACATCGGCATCGCTCTTACCAAAGCAAGCGGCCATAAACATCACCGCGGCCAAACTAAGAACTGTTAGAAATTTAATTTTCATTTTTCCTCCTGAAAATTGTTGTGTGATTATTTCTAAATTTTAAAATCGCATATTCCGAAATAAATAAGCGACCTACCCCTTATCCTTTCCCAAAGAATATTCGAGAAACAATAGTATTTGAGCGAATCTATATTGAAGGAAATGTCGCCATTTTTCAACGTTCGCCCTTCGATTTTATCTAGGCCAGCTGTTCAAAGATATGACTCGCGACATCAAACGACGTAAATTCGGGCTTTACGATGAAGTGCCAATCGGCGAGGCAATAGTGCTTTTGTCGCTCCTCAAACAGTACCCTCGCAGAAGATTTGTCGCCGGCAAGCGGCCGCGCCTTTCGGGACCGTCGAATGTTCGACCAGCAGTGTTCAAAACTTGATTCAAGCCAAATGCTTATGAACCCACGACTTTTGATGATTTCGCGGTTCTCGGCGAGAGTCCAGGTGCCACCACCAAGCGAAAGCAAGTGGACATCTGAATTGACCAAAAGTTTACGAAGGTTGGCCGATTCGACATTTCGGTATGCCGATATACCGTCGTTCTCGATTATCTCAGCAACCTTTCTCCTCTCATTCGTTTCGATGAATTTGTCAAGGTCAATTGCCTCGCACTTCAACAAAACAGCCAGATGCCGCGCGACACTCGTTTTGCCGACGCCCATGAATCCTGTCAATGCAATGTCTGATCGGGCTTTCATTTCAACGAATTACAATGCTCTCAAGAGTCTCGAAAAAGCCCGGGAACGAGACATCGACAGCCTCGGGGCCAAGAATTTCCGTTTCTCCTGCAGCAAAAAGGCCTGCGATCGCAAAAGCCATAGCTATCCGGTGGTCTCCGAATGAATCGACGGGCGCACCGATAAGCTGCGAGCGCTCGACGCGAAATCCATCGGGAAATTCCTCCACGATCGCGTTCATTCGTCGGAGATTTTCGACGATCGCTGCGATCCGGTCAGATTCTTTTACGCGCAACTCGCCGGCGTCCCGGATCTCCAAGCCGCCATTGATCTGTGTTCCGGCGACCGCTAGAATTGGGACCTCATCGATAAGGTTCGCTATTATCTTGCCATCGAGGACATTTTGCCTCCCTTGTGAAGAGAGCCATCCACCGCCAATGACGTGAATATCTCCGACAGGTTCGTTGGATTCTTCCCGCAAACCATCGATTCCGATATCCGCACCAAACCGGGAAAGCACGTCCAAAACGGCCGTCCTCGATCCATTCAAGCCAATACCGCTCAAAGTAATATCTGAGCCAATAAGACAGGCGGCCGCCGTAATAAAGAACGCTGCGGAGGAAATATCGGAAGGAATCTGCAGATCGTGGGCCGTTAGGATCGCGTCGCCGGAGATCTGGACAGACTTCCCCGGGAATGTCTCGATCTCGCCCACATCAACGCCGAACCATCTAAGCATTCGTTCGGTGTGATCGCGCGTCGATGTTTTTTCCGTCACGGACGAAACTCCGTCAGCATAAAGGCCGGCGAGCATTATGCACGATTTTATCTGCGCGGATGCCACCTCGGGAAAGTATTCGATCGCATTTAAGGCCCCAGTTGCATTGATCCGCAGCGGTGGATAACCGTCGGAGCCATTAATGTCGGCACCCATCATTGTCAGCGGCACGATAATACGTTTCATCGGACGCAAGTTCAGCGATTCATCACCGAATAGTTCCGATTCAAACCTTTGTCCCGCCAGGATGCCGGCGAGGAGCCGCATTGTTGTACCGCTATTTCCGCAATTGAGCGCGGCCGATGGCCGTCTTAATCCATTCTTGCCTACTCCGCGAACCCGGACCATAACATCGTCGTGGATAATATCTACACCGAGCGACTGCATGCAGGCAACGGTCGACGCGCAATCAGCACTTGTCGCGAAATTTTCGATTCTCGTTTCACCAGTTGCAATAGAGGCAAGCATTGCAGCCCTGTGAGAGATAGATTTGTCACCGGGAAGTCTCACAATTCCCTGTACCGAATGTGCACTTCTAACTTTCATCAGATACATTTTAGACCGAATATCGGCAGTTTGTCTTGACACGGACTGATCTATACCTTTAACGTACAAATGAAAATACGTGAAACAATTCCGGGAACTCAGATTACCAAGCAGAATCGAATCGGTAGACGAAGCAGCTGTAAAGGCCGAGAATATCGTTCGCGATTGGGGTTTCGGCGACGATGTATTGTCGGCGGTTGACTTGGCTGTCCGCGAATCAGTGGCCAACGCCGTTAAGCATGGCAACAAATTTGATGAAAGCAAGCCGGTTGAGATCCAATTTGCCAAATCGGACCAAGGATTGGCGATCACGGTCCGCGATTTTGGCGATGGATTCGCGCCCGCAGACATTCCCGATCCGCGAAATCCGGAAAATTTGATGAAAGCGAACGGCAGAGGAATTTTATTTATGCGTTCTTTTATGGATGAGGTCGAATGGCATTGTCATGCCGATGGCGGGATGGTCGTAAAGATGCTTAAGAAGCCTTGAAGAATCTTGTTGGACTTTTTGAGTCTGGCGGTCTAAAATCTGCATTCACATTATTAAAAAAAGAGAGGAGACTAAAAATGGCTGATATTAACATAACGGAACGTCAGGCAGGCGATGTAACGATTCTTGACCTCGACGGTAAAGTCACGATTGGCGAAGGCAGCGTAGCACTGCGCACCACCATCCGCCGTCTGTTGAGCGAGGGCAAGGGCAAGATACTCCTGAACCTCGGTGGGGTCGGGTATATCGATTCCAGCGGAATCGGTGAGTTGGTTTCGAGCTTTACAGCGGTAAACAAGGAAGGCGGCACTCTCAAGCTTTTGAAGCTAACACAAAAGATCCAGGATCTGCTCGCGATAACCAAGCTTTTGACCGTTTTTGATGTTTTTGACGATGAAGCCGAAGCTCTTAGCAGTTACAATTAACACTAATTGCTCGAGCGGGTAATAAATTCAAAAGGATAGAGGAATTTCGTCGTTCCTTTATCCTTTTATTTTGTGAATGCATCAAGCATCCCCGATTGCCCCAATTTCATCCTTAGTAAGGCAAAGACTTTGACCGTTGAGAACTTTTCCATTCGTAGATTTCCGTGATCTCTAATCGAAAATTATCGTCTTTGCGGCAAATTTCTAACTGGTAGTTAGTCAATGAAAACAGCATTTTTTCTTATTCTTATTGCGGTTTTTTCGATTTCCGCTGCGGCGCAACGAGCACCGGACGGATTTGATCTTTCAAACTATGGAGTACGGATCGAATCTGATAAGCGTGTGATGGTCGTTCTAGCGACGCTTGAGGCGGCACGTACCACGAACTCCGCTGGCGAGATCGTTCCGGCAATAAGGACCCCGTTGTCAGCGAAAGGATCTGAATTTCGGGAACTGCTAAAGAGCGATTCGATCGCTCTCGACGAAAGTCTTCGGCAGCGAATCTCACGGTTCATTACTCAATACAAGAAACGCAACCCAAGTCTTTCAGATGCTGAAGTAGTCGCACCGTTCATTTCAATGGCTTACACGCTTTCGGCTGTGCCGGAATTGGCCGATCCGGTGCTAACGTCTGACCTACCCGGTAAACTTCTGGATGTGTTGGATTTTGCGCCGCTCGTTCGCGAATTTTATCGAAGGTCGAGTTTTAGCGGCAATATCGCAGGATATCTTAAAGCGTATCAGAACACTGCCGATGGCCAACTTCGAACGTCGACAAAGGAAATGGTAAAGGATCTCCTTGACTATCTGCATACGCGCCCGCAAACCATTTATACCGAAAAGGTTAAGATCGAAACACGAAAAGGAAAAAGCACGAAGACAACGCTGCAAAAGATCGAAGCGCGCGAGCGAGAGCGACGATTCATTATCGTTCCGGAAATGCTTGCCCCGGCCGACAGCGTAAACTTTCTAAACATCCGCGACGATTACTATGTGATCATCCCGCCTGATACCGATATTAGCTATTCTGATACGCGACGAGCCTTTCTGCAGTACGTGGTGGACCCGTTGGTTCTAAATAATGCCAAGGAGATCGGCGTCGTACACGCCGGGATCAAACAACTTTTGGATGAGCGCAGGAAATCAGATCCAGCCGTCACGCCCGACGTTTATCTTTCGGTATCGCGGTCCATGGTTGCTGCGATCGATGCCCGGCAATCCCAGTATGTTCGGATCAACGATGCCACCGCTCGAGCTCGGGCTCGGATCGCCATACTGAAAACGGACGCGGAGAAAGCCGCCGTCTCGCGCGAACTCGAAAAATTCAAACAGTCCCTGGCCGATGAAACGGCGCTGCGCCTTTCCGAGGATTATGAAAAGGGCTCGGTACTATCCTTTTACTTTGCCGAACAGCTAAAGGGACTTGAGGAATCCGGCTTCGACATCGCGTCGTCTATGCGCGAGATGATACTGTCTCTGGATGCTTCGAAGGAAGGCGGTCGACTCGCGGAGTTCGCTGACGCTCGAAAACGTGGTCTGGCGGCACGGGAAGAACGCCGTAAAAACCCGGGTACGACGATTGTTGCGGAGAATCCAGTGACCACGAGGCTGCTTGAGATTCAAACCTTTATCGCTGCGAAAGATTACTCGCGAGCGAACAGCGATTTGAAAGTACTTTTGCGCAATTATCCTAACGAGCCGCGTGTCCATTACACTATTGGACGCCTTGCGAGTATTGCGGCCGAAAGCACCACGGACATCGCGCAGCAAAAGGAAAGGCTTCTTGAAGCAAAAGCGTCATATGAAAACGTACTGACATCGTCTTCGGCTAGGACTGATCCGGCGCTTCTGTCACTCTCGTATGTTGCCCTTGCTAAAATATACGAATTTTACGACCAGCGGGAATACGCGATCAAGATACTCGACGCTGCGATCAAACTAGGGGACGTAAATGGCGGTGCGCTTCAGGAAGCAGTCGCCGCCAAGCAGCGTCTGATCAAGGAACAATAAACGTATACGCTTCACGTCTCGATCCCTCAAAGCGTATAATTCTCACTCAAATGAACCCAGATAATTTCCGAAGTGGCTACGTTGGTCTGATCGGACGGCCAAATGCTGGAAAATCCACCCTTCTGAATCGGTTGGTCGGCGAGAAGATCGCTGCCGTGTCAAATAAACCGCAAACGACACGACACCGGATCCAGGGTGTCGTGACGCGAGAAGACGGGCAGATCGTTTTTGTTGACACTCCGGGCGTGCACAAACCGGGGTACTTGCTGAATCGCAGAATGATGTCTGCAGTCCATGACGCGATCTTGTCGGTAGATCTCCTTGTACTAATGCGTGATGCAAATGTATCGACCGGAAACGGTGACAGGTTTGTACTTGATTTAGTAAAGCAGGCGGAAAAACCCGCGATTCTGGTGTTAAACAAGATCGATAAGGTCAAAGACAAGAAAACATTGCTTCCGCTGATCGAATTCTACTCGAAGGAGACCGAGTTCGCGGAGATCGTCCCGGTATCGGCGCTAAAGGGCGATGCGATTGATAATCTTTTGGCGATGATCGTGAAACACCTCCCTCAAGGCGAGGCGAAATTTAACGAGGACGAACTAACAGATCAACCACTGCGGGTGCTTGTCGCCGAAATGGTTCGTGAACAAATACTCGCGACTACCGGCGAAGAGATCCCATACGTTACGGCCGTGGTTACCGAAAAATACGATGAATCGGAGCCGGATGTTACTCGAATTCACTGTGCGATCTTCGTTGAAC
>JBAUGL010000006.1:0-11982 GCA_049679665.1 Pyrinomonadaceae bacterium
GTTTCCACCCTTCACACAGGTCTTGTTGCCCGTTGTGATAATGCCGCTCGCGGTATTTGTCGCGTTTGTGCAAACACTTGTTTTCACGCTGCTTTCGATGATCTACCTCAGCGAAGTTTCGCACGGACCAAACGAACATACGCACGGAGGTGAGCATTCGCCGATCACCGGCGAGGCTATAGCCACGGCGCACGTATAGATGATTTTTTGGAGGTTTTAGGATCGAACGATATCTTTAGGCTTGCAATATTGAGATGCCCGCACGCAACAGGAGCCTCGACTCCAACGAGAGTAGAAAACGAGCGCATACCGGAAGTGAGGCGAAATTATACCAGGACCGCAAGTCTGCCAGAGTCGATCAGCCGAAAAACCTTACTGGTACAGATAAAGTTAAACTCAGGAGAAAAATAAAATGAGACGATTTAAGATGGTTTTCTTTTCGGCGCTGGCTCTTGCCTTAATGGCGATCCCAGCGATGGCCCAGGGTGCAGGTGCAGCCGACAATCAGTTTACGGTTGATTCCTACAAAGTTCTGGCCGCTGGACTTGGATTCGGATTGGCCGCCGGATTGGGCGGTTTGGGACAAGGTAAGATCGGTGCGTCGGCAGTTGAAGGTGCAGCCCGCAATCCGGGAGCTGCCGGTACGGTTCAGACGATGATGATCATCGGTTTGGCTCTTATCGAATCACTTGTACTCTTCGCCCTTGTTATCGTATTTGTCGTACTGCGGCCCGCTGCATAATCGTCAAAAACGGTGACAACGATCCTGCGGATAAGGTATCCAACTGCCTTATCCGCATTTTCATTGGGTGGCCCCTGTGATAAAAATGAAGAGATGGCCGAGCAATAAATATTGCAACCAAATTTGAGCAAGGGGTGGTCTAAAAAAGAAATGAGCGAGCAATTTATAGGACAGGTTATAGCTGATAAGTACCGTGTCGATTCGTTTATTCATCAAACCGGAGAGAGGCTGACCTTTCACGGAACGCAAATTCCGATCGATAAACAAGTAACGATCCAGGTGCTGACGGCTGAGTTCGCGTTCAATGAAGAATCCGTAAAACGCTTTTCTGACGAGATGCATGCAGCACAACAGATCTCAAACGTGAATATCTTGAACGTCATTGAATTCGGAATTGATCCTCGCGAATTTCCTTACGCGGTATACGAAGGGACCGAAGGCCGGCCACTTGACGAGATATTGACCGAAGATGCTCAGTTTTCGGTCGAGCGGGCTGCCGACATCGCCCGACAGTCTGCGGCCGGGCTGACTGCGGCTCATTCCGGCGGAATAATTCATGGAAACCTTAACCCGCGCCACATATTGGTGTTCCTGTCTGAAGACAGCACGGACTCAGTTAAGGTTACCGATTTTGGGATGAAACCTGATCCGAGCAGCAAAGAGGATGCGGAGTATCTTTCGCCGGAACAAATATCTGGTGCCGCGCCGGACGGTCGTTCCGACGTATATTCACTCGGTGCGATCATGTACAGGTTGTTGGCGGGCCAGATTCCGTTTAGCGGTGAAACGCGAACGGATATTGCGATCAAACATATTGAAGAGCCGCTACCACCGTTATCAATGTTTCGGGGCGTGTCGAATGAGGTCGAAGCGGTCATCGTGAAGGCGATGGCAAAAAACCCGGACAGTCGATATCAAACTGCCCACGAATTTGCGATAGATTTGGACACGGCGGTGCAAAAAGGGCCCGCGGCGGGAACCTCGGAAAATAACGTGTGGAAAACGGCGTTTGTCGTACTTGCCGGTATTTCGCTTCTGGCAGCTGCGCTGATCTACGGCACGTCGATAAAACGAACCGAACCGACGACACGACTGCAGGCGGACGCGAACGGCCAACCCGTTCAACCGCTGAATCCCGCTACGGGTTTACAGGAAGATAGTTTGGCAAATATGCAGGGGATGTCGGCGGAGGTCATATCGAACTCTAATATGTCGGTTCCGCCGGGAACTCTTCCGGGTGGCGACGGCTACAATGCGTGGGCAAACGGCGGTATTCCGCCCGCAGGTGCGCCGCCTTCTTCATACGTCGGGCCGGGCGGCCAGGTGATAACGATCGATCCAAATAACCCGAGCCAATTTATGCCGAATGAGAGCGGTATCGTACTTGTTCCGGTTCCCGCAAATACCAACGCGGCCGTAAAGGCATCGCCAACGCCGAAATCGGCACAGGCCAATGCGAATGTTGGAGCGCCGCCGACAGTAAAGGCAACGCCGGCGGGAACTCCGGCTGTTCCAAAAACTGATAAAACGCCCGAGCCTAAACCAAAAGTGACTGCAGCGCCGCCTACATCCAAAAAGGACAAGCCTGAACCAGCTGTAAAATCGACGCCAGAGTGACCTACGATCGAGGGAAAAGAGATTTTTAGGTTCCAAAGGGTTGGAATTCTATCGTACAAAATCAAACAGTATCTTGAGCGCCAAGATAAACACGGTTGCAAGGAATATCCGCTTCAGCCACTTGTCGTTCATTTTCGAGGCCCAGTGGGCGCCGATGAATGCTCCGACGAACATTGTGACTGCCAAAACGGCCCCCAATTTGTAATCGATAAGGCCTTGCCATGCAAACACAACCGTCGCCGTGAGCGATGAAAAGATGTTGATAAATTTCGTTGAGGCAACCGATTCCGAAAACGTCATCCCGAAAAACGCGACCAAGACCGCCGTTAGAATTGTTACGTACCCTCCGCTGTAGAGCCCTCCGTAGATCCCGAGCAGAAAAGTTGCGATATAGGTCGCGACGACGGCCCGACGTGATACAAAGTTATGACTTGAAACGCCGGCGTCGCGATTAATCAGAGTGAATATCGCCACCGCGATCATAGCGATCGAAACGATCAGCTTTATCCCGCCGCCCGTGAACAAACCGACAAGTGCGGCCCCGATCGCGGAGCCAATGACGGTCAGCGTCACGAGCGGAGCCGCCTTCTTGAAGTCGATCTTATCCTGCCGCAAGAATGGTATCGTAGCGCCGATGGCCATAAATGTAAGGCCGAACATATTTGTTGCCACGGCGATCTTTGGATCAAGTCCAAACTGAAACATCACCGGGACGGTGATCAACGAATTGCTGCCCGTAACCGCTCCGATCAGCGAAGTTATGAAGAATAGGAGCGTAAGAATTGCTAGCGACGAAAGGTGCATCATCAATGAAATTATACGACAAAAAAATTCCCGCCGGACCGAAGCCCGACGGGACAAATTATCGACAAAATAGTTCGATCAAAATTCGAAGCGAACCGCGAACTGCATCTGACGGGATCCGGCAGCACTCGTGATCTGTCCGAACGAAGTGCTCCCGATGCCGGCGAATTGTGTATTGTTAAAGAAGTTAGTGTTATTTAACAAGTTGAACGCCTCAGCACGAAGCTGGACCCGCATCGTTTCAGTGAAATTGATGTTCTTTAATAACGCCGCGTTTATGTTAAAGAAGCGCGGACCATCAACGATCATTCGGCCCAGATTCCCGGTCTGACCAGGCTCAACGTTAAAGAACACCTGCCCGGCATGCGTTTCTTCACCGAAACCAGACGATGCCTGGCCGCTTGAGTTCAGAATAGAAGGATCTATCCAATAAATACGTCCATCCTGTTCGAAAATCCCGATCAGGCTGCGTATTTGGTCGTTTGTCAGGCTCGAATTGGGTGTTTGCCTCCCTGAGCGGCCTGCGCGGTTCAAAGTACCGCGGCCGTCGGTGAAAGTGATCGGAGCTCCCGTGGTCCACTGAGCCAAACCGGATAGTTCCCAACCGCCGATGAGCGCGTTAAGGATACCGCCCTTATTAATAAACATCTTTCCTCGTCCGAACGGCAACTGATAAACACCGTTGAAATTGAAAATATGCGTTTGGTCGAAGTCGGCCCGCTGCACATCAAGATCTTTATTGTTGTTATCCAGGAATGGCTCGAAAAGGGCCTGAGAAGTGCCGACAGCATTAGTCAGGTTCTTCGAGAACGTATAATTCGCCTGGAAATACAAGCCAGCCGAAAACCTTCGGCGAATTTCCGCCTGGAATGAATTGTAGTGGAACCATCCATCATTATGGAGCAGATCCACTACACCGGTCCCAGGATTCGACAGAAAGTCGATAAATGGCGTACGGCCCGGATTTGCAACCGTCGGATGATTGTTCAGACCATTGGAGATATACAAGATCGCCAAATCTGCGACCACTCCTGTACGCAGTTGGTTCACAACGGTTGAGTTGCTAAGAAGGCCGCCGCTTGGAAGCCGTGGGAACAACGTTAGGGCTTGGCTGCCCGGCACGAGCGCGTTGAACGCACCCCCCGTTGTACATCCCGAGCCCAAGTGAGCTTCACACGCTAACAGATTGCCGCGCGCTCGATTAAAGTCATCCAGAAATCCGTTATCAAAGATATCGACCTGATTCAGGTCAACTCCGCGAGCCAGATTGTTGCTTCGGGTTCCGATATATCGGATCTCGAAAGCGGTGTTCCCGAAGAACTCTCGCTGGAATCCAATACTGTACTGCTCAGTCCGAGGGACCTCGATATTGGGATCGATCGCGAACACGGTGCCGAAGAAGCCGGCTAACTGGTTATTCTGCAGATAGGTCCGCGGCGGTTGAATAAAAGCCGGCGGATTGATAGGCGTCAGCGTTCCACCCAGGCGATCATTAAGTGCGGTGGTACCCGTCAATGGGTTGATCGCGTTTGAAGTGGTTCGTGCAAGTCCCTGGTTTCCGATAGCAGCATTGCGGATCGATGTGATGATCGAGTCGTTACCGAAGATGTGACTATAACCGGCACGGATCACCGACCGACTTCCAAATAAGAACTTGCCGATGCCCGAATCGAAAGTCGGAGCCCATGCGAGACCGAGATTCGGAGCAAAATTGTTCCACTGCGTTCGATAATAAGCCTGTTCACTGCCAGAGTTTCCGCCGATGACGTTATAGGTTCCGTCTATTCGCAATAAGGAGGGTAAAATATTGTCGGCGTCGTCAATAACCGGCTCCAACGCAAGGTTGTTTAGCAATCTCAATGACGGATAGACTTCCCAACGAAGGCCCAGGTTAAATGTTAACTGGCTGTTGAACATCCATCGATCGGCGAGGTACAGCGAATGATTGGAGTGACGAATCGGTTCGATCTGCCGAGAGGCTTCAAAACCGCGGCTAAGGTCCTGAATGTTAAAACTCTGCGAACCAGCGGCAACAACCCCACCGAGGAGGGACATCAGCCCGTTCGCCGCCCCCAACTGGGTTGAGTTTATCCCGCCGATCGAGGTGAAATTTGCTGCCGAGAACGAAGGGGTATTCGTACCTGTGCCGAGCGAATAAGTCGGAACAATACCGGCATCGTTATAGGCGTTTACGGCGAAAAACTGGAGCTGACCGCCGAATTTTAGATTGTGGTTGCCTAGTATCCAATCCGCGTTGTTCTGGAAATTATACGACTTCGTGTTTCGGCCCTGGCTCATGAACCCGGTCGACGGGTTTGTAACAAGGGGCACGCCGATATGAAAACCGGGAAGTTCCAACGTACGGTCGAAGGGAACCTCACTCGTAAATACACCGCCGCGAACCTCATTAACAAAGTTCGAAGCGAACACTCGGCGATAAGCCATCGTGAACTGTTTGTTTGTCGAAGATTGGGTTACGTTCGGGGTAACTTCGAATCCGTTTGTATCAACATCCGGACGAAGGTTTTCCTCAACATTGTAATTGAAGATCCCCAAAATCGAGTTGTTCTCGTCAAAGTCAACGTCGATCCGTGTGGAATACTGGTCACGTACTTGATTGCTTCCGCGGAGTAATCTGAATCCTGCCGTGTTCAACCCGTCACCTCCGGTGAAATTGCTTTCGGTCGGCAAGCGTCCAATGATATTAGCTTGAACATATGGATCGATCGATCCCGGAATCGTTGCACCGTTTGCAACCGTTGCCCGCGCAAACGTAAGAATATTGGGAATAGTACATACACTGCCAACCGTTTGTGAAGGACAATAGGGCGTAACCGCCGTCGCGTTCGTACGCCGCCAGGAGAATGCACCATTGCGGGCACCAGGCGTAAGTATTGTGCGGGTAGCAGCTGCGGTCACCGGATCCTTAATTCCCTCGTAATTGAAGAAAAAGAATCCCTTGTTCATAAACAAAAAGGGTGTTCCCTCGCCGATTCCCGGAACTGGCATCGGGCCGCTTAGCTTTCCGCCGTACTGGTTACGATTACGGAATGGCCTATCAAGTCCTTGCCGATTGTTAAAGAAGGTATTTGCCGCGAACTCGGAATTTCGATTATACGCAAAAAGCGCTCCGCTGAAATTCTTAGTGCCGCGCGGCGTGACGAGACGAATCTGTGCGCCACCGTAGCCCTGGTCGGCTTCCTGATTAGCGGTCGTGATCGTAAATTCGCCGGTATCGTCAACTGATGGGCGGCCGGGCGCGAAATCGGTCGCGTTAGAGCGGATGAACGTATCTTGAATATTGATACCATCACGCGTGATGTTGGTCATCGTCGTCCGCATTCCGTTTATCGACGTTCCCTGAAACGGGTTGCTCTGCACGCCGGCCTGAAGCGTAGTCAATGTAAGCGGGCTTCGCGTGATTAGGGGAAGCGACAAGATCTGCTGAGGACTAACGGTATTGCTGACCTGTGCGGTCGTCGAAGTGACCACATCCGCACCGGCTGTTACCGTAACGCTCTCCGAGATATCGCCGATCTCAAGAACTGGATTTAGAGAATAATCACGACCGACGTCGATCTTGACTTCATTGGCAATATAAGTCTTGAATCCGGAAGCCGTGATCTTTACCGTGTAGGTACCAAATTCGAGCTGGGGCAAAAGGAAACCGCCGTCCGCTCCAGTCGTTATGGTTTGTTCTTTGCCAGTGTTGTTATCGATTACGGTAACGGTCGCCCCGGGCATTACACCGTCCGTGCTAGAAACTGAACCGACTAACCGTCCAGTAGTGGATTGGGCAAATACCACCGCCGAACTCAATAGCACCAGCAAAAGAAATGAATATAATCTCCTCATTTCGATCCTCCTAACTTAATTTTAACCTTGGTTGTTTCAGGTAGTTATCAAACTATACAAAATAATCCAGTCAATTTCTATGCCAAAAGATCAGATTCTTTTAGACATATAGAGTTGCGGCAACCCTCGGCCACAGAAGGAGGCCACTTTGTACAAGCAGTTGTATATTTATACAAAGAATTAGATACGCTGCGGGGATCAAAAACGCGAAAAAATCTATCAGTTATTGCGCATTGCGATGTTATATGACTTTATCTTGGAATTTAGTGTTGTCGCGTTCAGTCCCAATAGCCGAGCGGCACGCGATTGATGGCCACCGGTCTGATCAAGTGCCTTCCGAATCAGATCGATCTCGAATTTCTTTACTTCGTCGTAGAAATTGACCCCCCGGGCGATGTCGATCTCGCCAGCGGCGCCCTCCGTCTCGTTCATTATTTCGCGGGCCAAATCCGGATCACGTACCTCGGGTCGCAGACAGTCTTCGGTAATCTCGTCGGTTGGGGCAATGACCACTGCCCGTTCAATAATGTTTTCCAACTCTCGGACGTTACCCGGATAGTTATAACTCTCGAGAAGCGACAAAACTTCGGGCGATACGTTCGGCGATATCTCGCGGCCGTTCTCTTCAGAATATTTGGCGATGAAATGCTGCACGAGCGGCAAAATATCATCGCGGCGATCGCGAAGCGGCGGCAACTCAATCGGTACAACCGACAACCGATAATACAGATCCTCGCGAAACGTTCCGTTCTTGACGGCTTCCTTAAGGTCAACATTCGTAGCTGCAATGATTCTTACGTCGACCTTTGCGGGAGTCGTGTCACCAAGTGGCGTAAACTCACGTTCTTGAATAACACGCAGAAGTCGAACTTGCGTTTCGGGTCGAAGGTCCCCGATCTCGTCAAGAAAGATCGACCCTGTATCGGCGATCTCGAAAAGGCCCTTTTTTGAGGCTACGGCACCTGTAAACGCCCCTTTTGTGTGTCCGAAAAGCTCGGATTCAAGCAGTTCCGATGGAATATTCGAGCAATTTACGACGACAAACGGATCTTCGGCTCGCGGGCTTGATTCGTGTATAGCCTTTGCGACAAGTTCCTTACCGGTCCCGCTTTCGCCGGTTATGAGAACGGTGGAGCGAGCCGGCGCTACACGTTCAACCAGGCGGAACACATTCTCCATCACGTCGGATCGGCCAATGAATCCCTCGCGATTAACGGCTCTGACCATCGCTTGTCGCAGGTGATGGCGTTCCTCTTCCCTTCGACGTTTCTTTAACCCTCTCGCAACCAGTGCAAGGATCTGTTCGTTCTGAAACGGTTTCCGAATAACGCCGAATGCCCCTTTCTCCCACGCTGAAATTGCGGTATCAAATGTGGCATATGCCGTAATCATCAATACTGCCGCCTCCGCGTCCATCCCTATCAGTTTTTCGAGGGCGGTCAGGCCGCCAATGCCAGGCATCGAAACATCCATTAAAACAACGTCGTACGCCCGTTGCGAATACGCGTCCAATGCATCTTCGCCTGTCTTCGCCAAGTCGGCCTTGTAGCCGGCACCAGTGACGATCGTCTCGAGCACGTCGCGCATTATTTCTTCATCGTCGCAGATTAGGATCGAACCTTTTTTTGCCATACAAGATTGCTGTAAACTACACGAATAGCATGTAAAGCCCCCAAATACAAATGGTTCAAATTTGCCGACGCGACCCGCGAATTTAATTGCACTTATGATCTATGACCGTCTTGCAAGATTTTATGATCGGGCCTTCCAACCACTTGAGAATCGTTTCCTTGCATCGTGGCGTACGGAGGCACTTTCGAATTTGCCAGAGCACGCAGCGCTCCTTGAAATCGGTGCCGGTACGGGCCTCAATTTCCGGCACTATCCGACTTTCCGAACTGCAGTTGCCACTGAAATTTCAATAAACATGCTTGGGTTCGCGGGCAGAAAGACAACGTCGATCAAACTCACTCAAGCAAGTGCTGAACAGCTTCCGTTCGGAGATAAGTCGTTCGATGCCGCGTTTGGAACGCTTGTATTCTGCTCGATACCGGACCCTATGAAGGCCTTCGATGAATTGCTGCGTGTCGTAAAGCCAGGCGGTCGGGTCGTGCTGCTTGAACATGTGCGGCCTGGTGGATTTCTCGGCCTCGTCTTCGACCTTATCAGCCTGTTCACGGTTGCGCTATTTGACGATCACTTTAATCGTGACACCGCAATGATCGCCGAAAACTCGGGCCTGATGATCGAAAAAGTGCGCATAAAGGCCGGCGGAGCCGTAAATCTTATCGTCTGTAGAACCCCAGATCGGCCATCGGTAGATTAAACCTTTTCCGCGGTTCGCGCGTACAAATATCCGGAAATCGATTCCGCAATTTAATATGGCTTTATCAAAAACCTCAAAGGTCCTCATTGGCGTCGTCGGCGCTCTTTTAGTGTGTTTTCTCGTGGCGATCATCGCTATTGCGGTGCTTGCGGAGTCGTTCGGCCGTCCCAGCGTTCCAAAAAACAGCGTACTCGTGCTGAACGTATCCGGCGATCTCCCCGATTATGTCGCCGAAGAACCATTTGCAAAAGCGGTGGGTATACACCAGACGCAATCATTCTCCAGCCTGCTCACTCAGATGCGGAAGGCAAAGGCCGACGAAAGGATCGGCGGCGTCCTGCTCAACATTGACTTTCCCGGGATCGGGTGGGGAAAAGCCGACGAACTTCGCGATGCGATAAAAGATCTGCGTACAAGCGGTAAGCCCGTTTACGCTTATATGGAGATCGGCACCAATCGCGAATACTATATTGCGACCGCCGCCGAAAAGATTTTTCTGCCGCCGTCAGGGGATATTTATATCAACGGATTTGCGGCGGAGGCGATGTTTTACAAGGGCTCGCTCGACAAACTCGGTATCGAAGCAGACGTGATACAGATCGGGCCGAAATATAAGAATGCACCTGATAGGTACACGAGGAAGAATATGTCCGAGGGCCAGGCCGAGGTCATTAACGCACTTCTCGATGAGTATTACAGCCGTTTTACGGGTGCGATAGCTGAAGCCCGGCAAAAGACGCCGGATGACGTAAAAGCACTGATCGACGCCGCACCATACCATGCGGTCCAGGCAAAAGCGCTTGGCCTGATCGACGAAGCGTTCTATCGTGAACAGGTTGATGCCGAGTTTAAAAAGCGACTTAACTACGGGTCCGATGAAACGCTTCGCACTATCAAGGCGAGTTCTTATCGGGAGGTGCCTTCCGACACGCTCGGACTAAATAATGGAGAACGCGTAGCGGTCATATATGCTTCCGGAGCAATAAATGTCGGTTCATCTAATGACAGCCCATTCGGCGGCCAGATGATCGGGTCAGATACGATCGTAAAAGCCGTAAACGACGCGGCGGCGGACACCACGATCAAGGCGATCGTACTTCGAGTCGATTCTCCGGGTGGCTCGGCGCTGGCTTCCGACTTGATGTGGTATGCGCTTGAAAATGCAAAAGCAAAAAAACCGATAGTTGTATCGATGGGCGATGTTGCCGCTTCGGGCGGATACTACATCGCCTGTAACGCCAATAAGATCGTCGCCGAACCATCAACCGTTACCGGTTCGATCGGCGTTTTCCTGGGCAAACCCGTCGTAAAAGGCCTTTATGACTGGCTCGGGATAACTAATCAATATGTGATGCGCGGCAAGAATGCCGGCATCTTTCGCGAAACCGAAAAATGGACTCCTGAAGAGCGAGCCAAGATGGAAGAGCAGGCTAACAGCATCTATTTTAACAACTTTGTCCCAAAGGTTTCCAAGGGGCGCGGAAAGACCGATGAAGAGGTAAACACGCTTGGTCAGGGGCGTGTATGGACCGGAACCCAAGCGAAAGCGAATGGGTTGATCGACGAATTTGGCGGACTTGATAAGGCGATCGAGATCGCAAAGCAACTCGCAAATTTGCCGGCTGATAAAGACATCCGGCGTGTGATCTTTCCCGAGCCGAGGCCATTCCTCGAGACGATCTTCGGCAGCGAAACGTCCACAGATGCCAGCGCGCAGCACGCACAGAAGAGTCTTATCGATGCGCTCCCGAAAGATGCTCGGCGGGCATTACGGTACGCAGAGATCTTCGAACGGATGCAGCGCGGCGAAGCAATGATGATGCTGCCGTTCGAACTAGAAATCAAGTAGATCGGATCAGGAATGCGCAGTGGTCGTCGGCTTAACTGCGTTGGCGCTCTAGCCAAATAGGGATCGGCATGGCCGGCTGCGTAGTTCGGTACGTCATCCGGTTCAGATCGTCGATCAGGCGCTCTTGTTCAACGAGCAATTGGTCCGGTGGAATGTCTCGTTCATCGTCATAACGGTTTCGGACAATGGCCTCATTAAGACATAGAGTCTATTGTTCGCCTTACCAGCAGTCAAACGGAATCCTTCGCGACCGAAGATTCCTCTGCAATATTTTGCAGCCGTCTCGCTCGATTGCAAGCCGACGCTCAATCGGTCAAACTGGACATATTTCCAGGAGGACGCATCTTATGCTAAATGAAGGCGACAGGGCCCCTGATTTTAGGGCAAAAGATCAAGACGGCAATGAAATAGCGCTTAAAGATTTCGCCGGAAAGCGGGTTGTTCTGTATTTTTATCCGAAAGACGATACGCCCGGCTGTACGAAGGAAGCCTGCTCGTTCCGTGACTCGAATGACGTTTACAAAGAAAATGGGATAACGGTGCTTGGAGTTTCTACCGACAGCGAACAATCTCATAAGAAATTTATCTCGAAATTTGACCTTCCGTTCACTTTGATCGCAGACACGGATAAGAGTATTGTCAACGCTTACGGCGTCTGGGGGGAGAAGAGTATGTACGGAAAGAAGTATTTGGGAACGCTTCGAAAGACATTTTTGATCGGCGGTGATGGCAACATCGTAAAGATATTTGATTAAGTAAAAGTCTCCGAGCTTGCCGATGAGGTTTTGG
>JBAUGL010000007.1:0-9653 GCA_049679665.1 Pyrinomonadaceae bacterium
GCCGAATCCGTTTCCGAAACTATCCGGAAAGCGGTAAGCGAAGCCGAGCGGGTTAGCGGCCTCGAAGTACATTCCGCGGTTGTCAATCTTTCTGGTGAGCATTTTCGGGGCGAGAATAAAAACGGGGTCGTGGCGGTAGCCGGTGCGGGCAGGGAAGTGACCACTGACGACGTTTCCAGAGCTATAGAATCAGCAAGTGCGATGCAGTTGCCTCCGGGCTGGGAGATCGTGAATTGTCTGCCGCAGGAATTTATAATCGACGGCCAGGACGGGATCGTTGAACCCGTGGGTATGACCGGAGCCCGTCTTGAATCGCTTGTCCACCTCGTGATCACGCCCAGCGCCGGCCGACAAAATCTGGTAAAGGCTGTTAATCGGGCAGGGTTTGAAGTTGAGAGGATGATGCTGGAACCGCTTGCCGCTGCCGAAAGCACTCTCTCCGACGAGGACAAAGAATATGGCTGTGCTGTCGTGAATATGGGGGCGGAGATCACGAGCTTGATGACGTTCAGCCGCGGTGCTGTTCAGCATACCGCTGTCTTCCCTTTTGGCAGTATGCATTTCACGAAAGACATAGCCGTCGGACTGCGAGTTTCAATACCGGAAGCGAATAAGATCAAGCACAAATACGGTTGTGTCGCTTCGTACCTTATGAACGAAGATGAGAAGCAGGAGATCATCGAGATCGTCCCGGTGGGCCGCAGTGAAACACGCGGACTCACCAAAGAGATCCTTTGCGACATACTTCAGCCCCGCGCGATCGAGCTGCTGCAACATGTTGCTGCGGAACTGAATTCGGCGAATGCCCAGATATCGAGCGGTGTGATACTTACCGGCGGCGGGTCTTTAGCTCGCGGGTGGACCGAGGTCGCCGAACAAGTTTTCGATGCACCCACTCGACTTGGATTTCCGGAGCCTGAATATTTCGGCGGGCTCGCCGAACAGACACAGAGTCCCGAATGGGCCACCGCATGCGGCCTTGCCTTGTCGTCGATGCGCGCCCAACTTCGAGAGAATAACGGTAGCGGTAAATCGCCTTCGCGAAAAGTAGCGGAATGGTTTGAAAATTTTCGCGACAAATTTAGATAAATGTAACTTCTCGACTGGATTTTTACCCCAAACTGTCGTATGCTTCTTCGCCGACAGCACAATATATTGTTGAATTGCCAATCAACAAGATCAACTCACGACCGACGGCCAGGGCTTGAATTTTTCCGCAAGGTATAGGATTTGAATTAACTACGGAAGGTCTTCATATGAAAAGTAACGGAATCACAATGTTTATCGACGAACCACCGATCACGGGAGCAAGGATCAAGGTGATCGGCGTCGGGGGAGCCGGTGGTAACGCCGTGAATCGTATGATCGATGCTGGCATTAAGGGCGTAGAATTTATCGTGGCGAACACGGACCTACAAGCTCTGAATGCTTCAAAAGCTCCGATGAAGCTCCAACTCGGGAGCAAATCTACTCGCGGACTCGGAGCCGGGGCGAACCCGGAAGTGGGACGCGAAGCCGCACTCGAGGATACCGAAAAGCTTCTCGATGTGCTTGAAGGCTCAGATATGGTTTTCGTTACAGCGGGGTTAGGCGGAGGTACCGGTACGGGAGCCGCTCCTATCGTTGCGTCCCTTGCGATAGAACTCGGTGCCTTAACGGTCGCAGTTGTTACAAAGCCCTTTAACGTCGAAGGGAAAAAACGCATGGCCCAGGCTGAAATGGGCTTGGCGGACTTGCGGGGGTGTGTAGATACGGTCATCACGATTCCGAATTCCAAACTGCGGGAGGTTGAGGAACGGATCACAATAATGGAGGCGTTCAGACGTGCTGACGAGATCTTGCTTCAGGCGGTTCAGGGAATTACGGATCTGATAACAACACCGGGCATTATAAACCTTGATTTCGCGGACGTCACCACCGTGATGAGGGGGAAAGGCGTGGCGTTAATGGGTATCGGTACGGCCAATGGTGAAGATGCGGCCGCTAAGGCAATGCGCGAAGCATTGGATTATAAACTTCTCGAGGAGAACTCGATCAAGGGCGCGAAGGCCGCTCTGATCAATGTAACCGGCGGTGAAAACATGCCCCTCGGTGAAGTTGAAGACGCGATCGGGCTTATCGAATCTGAATCCGACGACAATGCGGATATTATTTGGGGTACGGTGATAAAGAAGGACATGCATGACGAAATAATGGTCACTGTTATCGCGACCGGTTTCGATAGTCAGGTCCACAGAATTATGCCGAATCCGAGATCGGTCGAGACGGCAACGTCAGTAGCAACGGCTGCTTCGGCGCCATACCCGACCGACTTGAGGCGTGAAGAAGACATCGAAGTTCCTACCTTTATTCGGCGGCAAGCCGATTGATCTCCATTTAGATCATCCAAGAAAGGGAGATTATAAACGGGGGCTCAGCTCCCGTTTTTGTCTTTTAAACAAAACTGTGTTTTAGATATGTGCTGTGAGCACAAATTCTGAATCGTTATTGGTTGGGGTGACAATGGGCGACCCTGCAGGCATCGGGCCCGAGATAACTCTGCGCGCGGTCGCTCACCCGGAGATTCGCAAGGCATGTCGGCCCGTGATCATCGGCGACAAAGAGTTTTTGAAACGGCTTGTCGGATCGGTTGTACCAGGCGAGACAGTCGTAGATTTTGAAAGGTCCACAGATCGATTCGACCAGGTGATCGAGGTTTTTGATCTTGGCAATATCCCGATGGCGATCATTTTCGGTGAGGAGACCGCGGCGGCCGGCAAGGCTTCGGCGGAATATATCGAAGCCGCCGTCAAGCTTTGGAATAATGGTACTATCTCTGCGATCGCGACTGCACCGATCAGTAAGAAGGCGATCGGGATTGCCGGCTACAATTTTCCCGGTCACACTGAGTTCCTTGCGTATCTTACTAACACCCGTGAATTTGCAATGAGTTTCTTTGCGGAAAAACTCTGTGTAGTACTTCTATCGACTCACGTCTCGTTACGAGAGGCGATCGGCCTCGTTAGAACGCCTGCAATGATCGACCTGATCCGATTTTCTGCCAGAGAGTTGAAGAAATTGCTTGGACGAGATGTCAAATTGGCGGTCGCGGGACTGAATCCGCATGCTTCTGAAGGCGGAATGTTCGGCGACGAAGAGAATAACGAGATCGTGCCTGCGATAGAAAGATGCAAGAACGACTTCGGAATCAACGTATCCGGGCCCTATTCGCCCGACACGATATTTCTCCGAGGTTTTCGGGGTGAGTTTGACGGCGTGATAGCTTGTTATCACGATCAGGCAACTATCGCGGTGAAGTCACTTTCGTTTGGTTCGGCCGTGAATGTTACGCTCGGCCTGCCGCTTATTCGGACCTCGGTCGATCACGGCACAGCGTTCGATATTGCGGGAAAGGGTGTTGCCGACTCATCGAGTATGCGTTCGGCGATCTTGCTTGCTCAACATTTGGCCTCGATCCAAACTAGCGAAAATGTTTCTTGACCATCGAACATGATGGTGTTAGTTTCCTAACAGTAAAGTTTTCCCCAAATTCTCAGAGCGTGAATCAGCGAGGTAGATTGTCCGAGTGTCGAATCCTATATTAATGCTTGTTGATGACTCGTCCGTGACGCAAAAGGTTGCGGGCCTTGTCTTTGCTAATGCAGGGATCAGTGTTGTTTCCGTGCCCGATGGAAGCCAAGCGGTTGATCGTTTTCGGGAGATACTGCCCGATATTGTGCTCGCGGATGTGAACAGTGACGGTATTTCAGGATACGAGTTTTGCGAGATCATTAAATCGGAAACTTCGCCAAAAAATGTTCCGGTCATCCTGCTTTCTGGGTCATTCGAACCGTTCGACAAGGACGAAGCTTATCGAGTGGGCGCGGACGCTTTTCTGACGAAGCCTTTCGAATCGGTCCCGGAGTTGTCGGCAAGGGTGATCGGATTGATCGGACTGCATAATGGGCGATCGAGAACATTCGCTGCACCCGACTTTTATCCGGACGCCGAAAGCGTTGAACCAAATAGCGAGCATTTCGACACATTGAAAATGCCGAATGCAATGAACCTGATGTCGGAATTCGGCGATGGAAGTTCGGACGACTCCCTCATTGAAGCTGTACAGCACTCGGTATATCAAAAGAACGGGCGAAAAACGGATATTCCGGTGGAACTTCTTGATGAAATAGTGAATCGCGTAGCCGAGCGAATTACGGATGATTATGTACGCGATACTGCTCGACGAGTGGTATCGGAAGTTGTCGACGAGTTTTTGCAGGGTCGCAGCAGTTAGTTGCAAATCCCAAATATGACGAAATTACAGCGGTTAGCTTAGTGAAAGCCGACCGTTTTTTGATTAATATAGACATTGCATTAAGATTTGACGGTATATCGATCGTAATATTTCCGCCGTCATTTCTTTTTTGTTCAGCTACCTATGGATATCGCAACGACCTACGACCCAACACGGGCCGAAGAGAATCATTATGCCCGATGGGAATCGGCGGGATTTTTCGCGCCCGAGATCAATAAAGATACTGATGCAGAACCATTCTCGATTGTGATCCCGCCGCCAAATGTCACCGGATCACTTCATATGGGACATGCCCTTCAGCATACCCTTATGGACACGTTAACGCGTTGGAAGAGAATGTGCGGCTACCGGACGCTTTTCCTTGTTGGGGTCGACCACGCAGGTATTTCAACTCAACTCATGGTCACCCGCCAACTCAAAAAAGATGAACATAAAACCCCGCACGATATAGGCAGAGAAGCGTTTACCGAAAAGGTGTGGACGTGGAAGGACAAGTATGGCGGCGAGATCACACGCCAGATCCGCAGGGAGGGCCTTTCCGTTGATTGGACCCGAGAGCGTTTCACTATGGAGGAAGGACTCTCGAAAGCGGTCCGCGAGGTCTTTGTTAGGCTTTACGAACAAGGCTCGATATACCGCGGGACGCGAATCGTGAACTGGTGTCCGCGGGACAAGACCGTTCTCTCGGACCTCGAGGTAAAGGAAGAAAAAGCAAAGGGTGGAAAACTCTACTATTTGAAGTATCCGGTAAAGGGCTCGGCGGGGGTGCTAACCGTCGCCACAACGCGCCCCGAGACGATGCTTGGTGATACCGCAGTAGCCGTCAACCCAGATGATGAGAGGTACAAAGAACTCATCGGAGGAACCGTCATGCTTCCGCTCACGGATCGTGAGATACCGATAATTGCTGACGGACACGTGGAAGCTGAATTCGGCACGGGTGCGGTTAAGATTACTCCTGCGCATGATTCGAACGATTGGGAAATCGGCGAGCGCCACGGCCTGGAAAAATTAGTCGTCATGAACGACGACGCAACTATGAACGAATCGGCCGGCGCGGAATTTTCAGGGCTTGACCGATACGCGGCTCGCGAATTGGTTGTCGCACGATTCGAAGCACTTGGCCTGCTCGAGAAGATAGAGGACTACGATATAACACTTCCACACTGCGAACGGTGCAAGACGGTGATCGAACCTCTTCTGTCGGAGCAATGGTTTGTGAATATGGACGAGATGCGTGACCTCGCGTTAACGTTGATGAATGACGAGCGATCGCCTCGTTTTTTTCCTGAGATCCCGCATAAAAAAGTTTACACTACTTGGCTCGAAAATCTGAGGGATTGGACGATCTCCAGGCAGTTGTGGTGGGGCCACCAGATTCCTGCATGGTACGACGATAAGGGAAACGTATACGTTGCAAGGACGAAGGAAGAAGCATACGAACAGGCCGGAACGCGGGAACTGCGCCAGGATGAAGATGTGCTTGATACATGGTTCTCGTCGGCGCTTTGGCCCTTTTCAACATTGGGTTGGAATGTTGATAACGAAGAGATTTCCGCGGATCTTCAGACATTTTACCCGACGAATGTGCTCGTTACGGGTCGCGACATCATTTTTCTATGGGTGTCGCGTATGGTAATGACCGGATTGAAATTCTTGGGTGAGCGTCCATTCGATGACGTCATCATACACGGTACGGTTTTGGACAAGAACGGCCAGCGAATGTCGAAAACCAAGAACAACGGCATCGACCCTCTGGACGTTTTCGCCAAATACGGCGTTGACGCCACCCGAATAGCGCTTGCGGCGTCGGCGACGGGGGTTGATTTTGCGTGGCGAGACGAACGTGTCGAATCATTTCGTAATTTTGCGAACAAGATCTGGAATGCGGCACGGTTCTGCCTCATGAACTCTGAGGGCGCGATTATCGACCTTGACTGTTTGCAGATCGATTCTCACGAGACGCCGACGATCAATTCGTCATTGGCCGACCGATGGATAATCTCGCGATTGAATAAAACCGCGAAAAGCGTAAACTTTGCTCTTGCGACGTATCAATTCCATGAGGCAGTACAGCTTCTATACCACTTTTTTTGGGATGATTTCTGTGATTGGTACATAGAGTTTGTAAAAGATGAAATAACGCTGGACTCGGAGGCTCCTGATGGCTCAGTGAACCATAAACGGGCCACGATCCTATCAATTCTCGAGCAGTCCTTGCGATTGCTGCATCCGTTTATGCCGTTCCTGACTGAAGAGTTATGGCTGAAACTGCCTGGCGTCTCGTCTATGATGCACAGTACAGCATATCGCTCCGCCGACCGAACCATAATGCTTGCCGCATTTCCGACCGGGAACGACGCATTAATTAACGAAACGGCCGAGAGTGAAATGCGGGCAGTCATCGAACTCATCTCGAAAGTGCGGAACATACGTGCAGAAATGAATATCTCACCATCGATCAGAGTATCCGTCCATTTAGCGGCCGAACCCACACTTCAGGCAATTGTTTTGGCTAACAAACCTCAGATATTGAAACTTGCCCGCTTGGAATCGATCGTAATTGGAAGCGTGCTGAATTTGCCAAAAGCGTCCGCAAAAGCTGTACTCACGGGAAATGCCGAAATCGCCGTCCCGCTTGAAGGCCTTATTGATTTTGACAAAGAGCGTCAAAGGCTTGAAAATCAGCTGAACAAACTTGATAGCGAGCGGGTACGGTTGAGCGGGCAACTTTCGAATCAGGACTTTGTTGAGCGGGCTCCAACCGCGAAAGTCGAAGAGATCCGAGAACGGGTCGCGGAGATCCAACAGCAAACCAAGACACTTGGGATGAATTTAGAAGCGCTTGCCTAGAGGACACAATATCAACTAGGACACATTCTATGAATTGGCTCGACAACGGCGACGTGATCGCAAGTATTGGCGAATTTCTTAACGAGGACATCGGCCGCGGCGATATCACCACACAAGCAATCGTCCAGCCGGACGTTCGCGGAATCGGCAGATTCCTTGCGAAGGAACCTCTTGTTGTCTGTGGCGTCGAAGTGGCCGAGGCTGTTTTTTTACATCTTGATTCGGAAAGCCCGGAGATCGAAACAAGTTTTAATGAAGGTGACGAAGTTGGCCCGGGGACGGTCTTCGCAACCCTCAAGGGCTATGCGGATGTGCTTCTAACCGGTGAGCGAGTTGCCTTAAACATCCTTCAGCGAATGTCAGGTGTCGCAACCTTGACCCGACAGTACGTACGGGCGATCGAAGGCACAAACGCCAAGATAGTCGATACGCGTAAAACTACCCCGGGCCTCCGATTGCTTGAAAAATATGCTGTCACTATCGGCGGTGGAAAAAACCATCGAATGGGTCTCGACGATGGAGTTTTGATCAAGGACAACCATATTGCGCTTGCCGGAGGCATTACCGAGGCCGTCACGGCCGCAAAGCAGCAAGTCGGTCACTTACACAAGATCGAGGTAGAGATCACAAACTGGGCTCAACTGCGGGAGGCCATCGAAGCGGGCGCCGACATCGTTATGCTTGATAATCAAACCCCCGACGAGGCCGCAAAATTGGTTCAGATGTCCCGAAATCTCAACCCGGGAGTACTGATTGAGGCCTCTGGCGGAATGGATCTTGACCGCGTTCTTTCGTTTGCTGAATCAGGAGTGGACCTCATTTCCGTGGGCCGACTTACACATTCGGCTCGGGCCGTGGACATTTCTTTTAAGATCCAAACAATTTGAGATTTTAGACCAACTCATCTCCCGACTCCGAGTTGGTCATTGCCAATAATTCTCTTTCGGCGTTTAAGATCGGCAGCCAAAAGATCAATACAGTCGACACCAGCAGGGCCGCCGTACAGGCCAGACCGCCTTCTATGCCATACTCACCTCCGGTTAGCCAGTGCGGGCCTGAATCGATCTCAAGGAAAACCGGAGATCGTGTGATGTCGGTAAGTCCGCTGACCTCTATTCCCATTACGGCGCCTTGAACCCAGTTCCACATAAAATGCAGGCCAAAGACAAACCAAAGATCGCGGGTCTTTAAGTACGAAATCCCGAACCAAACCCCTGCAATTGCCGTGTTTATCGATGAGATCCATCCGAAGCTTGGATTGGCAAAATGCACAAGCCCAAATAGAACAGCCGTCAAGCCAATTGCCAGCGGCGCCAAGCCGGCACGGGTAAAAGTTTGCAAGATGTACCCGCGGAACACGGCCTCCTCGAAGGCAGCTGCAACCGCGAATACGATAAATGAGATCCACAGCGTGTTTAAGATCGCCGGAAGACCGTCCTTCAGATTTAGCTTGAAGCCAATTCCGCCGAATATCATAGCGAGAGCGGCCGCGAAACCGATCGTAACGCCTCCGATGATCAACCCATAGATCAAATGCTCTAGCCATCGGGGTGTAAACGACATACCAAGGGCGCGAAACGGCAAATTCTCAAGGAATCTGCCGCACAACCATCCGATCAATATTGCGGGAATCAACGAAAGTACGCCGTTTAGTAAGATACTCGTTGCCGAACCTCTCTGTACATCGATTCCCAAAAGGTCGAAAAGAGCCATTCCTGTGAACCCCAGGATCGAGCCGGAGATGATCAGGAACGCGAGAAATACTAAGAAACGCCAACCACTTCTGAGCCGGTTATTGGTATTAAAAAATGCGTAAGCTAAGTTCATTTGATCCTCACGAGTGTAGCGAATTGCCCTATAGAAGTCATTCCAAATTCGAGTGAGCGCGCTTTCTCGTGTGGTAGACTCTTTCATAATGGAAAGGCCGGAGACAGCAAAGAAAAGGCGCGGAGTTCCGTGGGTTCTCGGTGGCCTCGTTTTGATTTCTCTTGTGCTGCTCGTATTGCTTCAGTCGTCGAATCTATGGAGAAATCTCTCGGTCGATACGGCTAGCGATACGTTGCTCCTTTATGCTTTGTCGTCGCTCAACTTCATTGCATTCGTGATCTTCGGTTTCATATTCCTTCGCAGCATCATCAAACTGGGACGTGAGCGTCGGGCGCTTAAACTCGGGTCAAAGATAAAAACTCGTTTGCTCCTCTATTTTGCCGCGATAAGCTTGCTCCCCATCGTTGCCATGGCAGCCTTCTCATATCTTTTTATGAACCGAGCGCTTGAACGATGGTTCTCGCAAATTCCCGAGAATGTATTCCGGGAAATTCAATCGCAGGCAGCTGCCGATCAGGCCGCGGAACTATTGAAAGCGGGACGGATGTTGGCAGCCTCGCTTGAAGGCAAACCGATAACACAGAATGAGTTAGATGAGATTGCGGTTGCCGGTGATCTTTCCCGGTTGTCAATATTGGCTGCGGACAACAGCCCGATCGTTGTGAGTGGAAGGCCGATA
>JBAUGL010000008.1:0-13781 GCA_049679665.1 Pyrinomonadaceae bacterium
GGGAAGGCGAGTGTTTCCGACAAATGCAGGAAGATTAGAAAGCTTTTCAGTGTTGGCGTTGATTACTATCATCACTTTCATCGCGGCAGCTTTTTCGACTCCGGTGACGCGGAGTTACATTTTTCGCTTAAAGGGTTTCCTTTTTTCGGGAGCGACAAGAAATGTCAACTAAGATCAGCGTTATCATTCCAACCTATAACCGCGCCGATTTGGTAGTGGGAACGATCGAAAGTGTTTTAACCCAATCCCTGGACGACTTTGAAGTTATTGTCGCTGACGATGGATCGAACGATAATACTAAAGAGGTTCTGAGCAAGTATTTGGCTGATGAGCGGTTTCAGTATTGCTTTCAATCGAACCACGGACGTTCAGCGGCGCGAAACCTTGGAATGCATAATGCGTCGGGCGAGTATTTGATGTTTCTCGATTCCGATGATCTTCTATTTTCGAACGCTCTCGAGATGCTTTACAACGCTGCGAAAGCCGCTCCGGACGCGGGCTTGATTGCCGGATCGAGAATCTTTATTGATCCTTTCGGTAATCGGCTCGAAACAGTCGATCCAGTGAAGGTTGACCGTGAGATATGGGGCGAAAAGATTCATGTGCGGAAGATACGCGAATTATTCTTTCCCCCGAGCACATATATCGTAAAACGCGCACTTGCTCTCGAGGTCGATGGTTATGACGATCGGATGGAGTCTGCCGAAGATTTTGATTTTTTTATCAAATGTTGTGATTCTGCACCGATCACCGTTCTGACAGAACCCGTAGTAAGGATGCGTCGTCACGAAGGCAACACGCCGGACCGATCGGTACGCGAGGCAGTACTCCGAATCAGCAAGAATAACCTCGAACGGTTGGAAAACGAACCGCGTGCCGACGAAATCGGGCAAATCGAGCGGATTCGAGCAGAGTGGCTCGTCAGAATGGCCGACGATTCGTATTGCCTTAACCGCAACTCAGACTCTTTGAAGTATAATGTTCGGGCTGTTGCTGCATCGCCGCGCTATTTGTTTGATGCCCATGTTGTCAGGCAGATCGCGGCATCACTTGTGCCGATATTTTTGAGAAACGGCATTAAGCGATTGTTCTTGCGTAATAGTCGTGCGTGAATTCAAGAATCTTCAAATTCAGTCCGATTATTCGACTGGAACTTGGAGGCAATTTTTAGCTCGAGGGAATTTAAAGCCGGTGGCAATTTAGGATTTGCTTGGTTGATGGACACACCTCTCGTAAGCGTAATAATTCCAAATTATAATTACGGCCGCTATTTGGCGGAGGCGGTGGAGAGTGCGTTGAACCAGACATTCCCGCCGCATGAGGTGATCGTGGTTGACGACGGCTCTACGGACAACAGTTTGGAGGTATTGGCGGAATACGACGGACGGATAAAGGTGATCAGCCAAAATAATCAAGGCGTAGGTGCGGCACGGAATGCCGGAGCCAGAATGGCGACCGGGAATCTCCTAGCATTTCTTGACGCGGATGATTATTGGGCGCCCGAAAAACTCGAGAAACAGGTGTCGAAGTTTTCCGAGGACCCGGATATGGGGCTTGTCCATTGCGGGCTGGCATGCGTTGATGAAAACGGGGATCGTACATCGGAGAGGGACATTGTCGACGGTGAGCAAGGCTGGGTGGCAGATATTTTGTTAAGAGTTGAACCGGTAATCGTCGGGCCCGGAAGCAACTCGTTAATCAGAAGGGAAGTTTTCGTCAGCGTGGGCGGGTATGATACAAATCCTAATCTCCATCCATCGGAGGACTGGGAACTATCGTACCGAGTCGCTTGCGTATATAAATTCGGATTTGTTGCCGAGCCTTTACTCTATTACCGTCAACACGGCGGCGGCGGCCACACAAATATCGGGCGTATGGAGCGAGCAATGCTGATCGGGTTCGAAAAGGCATTTGCGAATGGGGCGGCCGTTGATCCTCGCGAATGTTACGGAAAGTTATATCAGGTGCTCGCCGGATCGTATTTTCGGGCCGGGCAGTATCGCGGGTTTATACGGAACGCCGCGAAGAGCGTGTGGGCGCGTCCGGCGGGCTTGCGGTATTTTTTGGAGTTCCCAGTTAGAAGATTGAAAGATAAGGCCGCTAAAAAGTGAAAAAATCACTGTACATTTGCTATTTCGGGCTACGCGAGCCGTTGGTTCAGACGCAAGTGCTGCCGTATTTGCGGGAAATAGTAAAAGACGGGGTCGAGATGTCGCTGCTTACGTTTGAGCCGGTTGGGTTGACGGGCGAGCAGGAGAAGGCGATGCGGGCGGAGATGTCGGCAATGGGGATCAAGTGGCATTGGCTGCGGTATCATAAATGGCCAAGTGTGCCGGCGACGGCGTTTGATATTTTGAACGGAACGCGAAAAGTTTGGAGCCTTATGAGGAAGGAAAAGTTTGACGTTCTTCACGGCCGGGTGCATATTCCCACCCTCATGGGGGCACTAGCGCGAAAGTTCTCGAAGCAGCGGCCAAAGCTGCTTTTTGATATTAGGGGCTTCTTTCCCGAGGAATACACGGACGCGGGGCGTTGGCCGGAGAACGGATGGATATTCCGTGCGGCGAAACGCATTGAAGGATGGCTTATGAAGGAAGCTGACGGATTTGTCGTGCTGACGGAGAGGGCACGGGAGATTTTGTTCCCGGAATCCCGCGAGACCGGATTCGACAAAGTTGGCCGTCCGGTCGAAGTCATCCCGTGCTGTGTCGATATGCGGAGGTTTCGTGCGACAAATGCGGAATCGCGCGCAGCGATCCGGCGAGAGCTGGGAATAGGGGAGCGAAAGGTGATCGCGTACGTTGGGTCGTTTGGCGGATGGTATATGACGGACGAGATGATGAACATCTTTGCAGCGGCACGCGAACAGGACTCAGACGTTTTTGTGATGATCCTGACGCAGAGAGAAAAGGAAAAAGCCGCCGAGCGGCTTAAAGCTAAAGGCTTTACGGAGAAGGACTTCCACGTTGTGTCGGTTTCGCCGGACGAAATTCCGCGATATCTTTGTGCGGCGGACATTTCGCTCTCGTTTATTAAGGCATGCTATTCTAAACTTTCGTCGTCGCCGACGAAAATCGCCGAATACCTGGCATGTGGGGTGCCAATTATTGCTAACCGCGGTGTAGGCGATGTCGATGCGTTGATCGAAGAAAACGGGGTTGGCGTACTAGTCGAAGAATTTTCGACGGATGAGTATGGTTCGGCATTGGAGCGAGTTGCCGCCCTGGGTGACGTTGTTGAACGTTGCCGAATAACCGCGGCGAGAGAGTTTGACCTGGAAAAGGTAGGCGGTGAGCGGTATCGACGGGTCTACCGAAAGCTTCTAAACTGATAGTAATGACTATGCAACGACGCACCGCTTGTCCAGCCTGCCATTTCTTTGATTCAATTTCTGCCGGAACCAAGAATGGCTTCGACATATTAGTATGCAGAAAATGCAGATCCATTTATACGGGCCACCTACCGTTGCTTCACGAAGCTGAAAATTACGACGAGTACTACAACGAAGCTAATCTAACTGTTCCAGCATTCGTTCTTGAAAGGGTGCGGGAAATAATTAATGGTTTTTCCGACTTTCGGCAATCGAATCGATTGCTGGATATTGGATTTGGAGCCGGAACGATTCTGGAAATTGCTTCCGAGATAGGGTGGCAACCGTTCGGGCTTGAGGTTTCAAAACCTGCTATTGAGCAAGCTCGGACGAAGGGATTTCAGGTATTCCACGGAAGCCTGAGTGAAGCCGCCTATCCTGATTCGTATTTCGATGTTGTTACGGCAAGTGAAATTCTTGAGCATCTTCCCGATCCAGAAAAAGACCTGCGGGAAATTGCCAGAATTCTCCGGCCCGGAGGGCTGCTTTGGGCAACGACCCCGTCCGCCTGTAGCGCATCTTTCCGCGTGCTCGGCCTTGACTGGAGTATTCTCTGCCCGCCGGAGCACATTCAACTTTATTCTAAAACAGGGGCATCTTTAATGTTAAAGAAGGCTGGTTTTTCGAAAACCATGTTTAAAACATACGGATTGAACCCGGCTGAAATCGTTAACCATTTCGGGCGCCGCAGTTGTAATGGCAAAGTATTTGATAGAGTGGGTACGGGCTACGCATTGAATGAAACCATGACAAAGGGACCCTTCAGAAAAAGAATAAAAGGCATTCTAAATCTGGGTTTGGATATTACTGGGCTTGGCGATTCGTTAAAAATCTTTGCGCAGAAATAGGATGAGGGTTTTAGGGCTTTGTACATATCCGGTGGAGGCCGCTGCAACGCGGTTTCGAATGCGGCAATTTGTCGAGCCGCTGCGCGAACGCGATATTGAACTTGAAATTAAGCCGTTTCTGAGCAGCGGACAGTTTCGGGAACTCTACAAGAAAGGTAGGATCGCGGGTAAGGCTCTATCGATGATTGGGCCTTTTGCCAGACGAGTAGGGCAGATCTTTGATCTAGGGCAGTATGACTTGATCTTTATTCAGCGAGAGGCGATGATATTCGGCCCAGGGATGTTTGAATCGTTGTACCAGACGATCGGACACCTGCCGATCGTGCTTGACCTGGACGATGCGACATACGTGCGTTATTTGAGTCCGACCTATGGCCGGTTCGGTCGTTGCTTTAAGTTTTTTGGCAAGGTCGATAATCTTATAAAGCGGGCCGACGCTGTAATCTGTGGCAACCGGTTTGTCGCGGCATATGTCGAAACTTTAGGCACACGTGCCGTCGTGATCCCGACGGTAGTCGATACGGAGAAATTTCATCCGGTCGAAAAACACAATGAGGTTCCCGTAGTTGGTTGGATCGGGACCCATTCGACCTTTCCGTTTCTGGAATCGATATTTCCGGTGCTTAAAAGGCTCGCTCAAACACACAAGTTTTTACTGAGGATCGTTGGCGCTGGACGCGAGGTTTCGGCCGATGGACTGGAAATTGAGAATCGCGACTGGAACCTTGAACGAGAGATCGACGATTTTCAGGGCTTGGATATTGGGCTTTACCCGATCGTAGTCACAGATTCAGTAAGTCGAGAACTACTGCAGGGTAAATCAGGATTTAAGGCGATACAGTATATGGCCGTCGGTGTGCCGTTTGTTATGTCGCCAATAGGCGTTGGGGGCGAGTTGGTTGGGAAGAACATTTGTTATTTCAATGCCGCGAGTGACGACGATTGGTACAATACAATTGATAGTCTTTTAAGATCGGCTGAGCTGCGCCGTGAAATGGGAATGCGCGGTCGATGTCAAAGTATTGGTGAGTTCACAATATCTCCGCAAGTCGATAAACTCGCAGGTGTATTCGAACGCGTTGTCGCTGAATTCGATGAACGGAAATCTGGATGCAAAGACGGTTGAGGGTTCCTGAAAAGCTCGGGATGGATGTAGATGTATTGCCGCTTTCGACATATAGGAACCACACGTTCTACACCATGCGGACCGATGCGCTGGATAGATTTGGCACACGATTGGAGCAGAGATTTACGCGAGCTGAGATAGGCGAAATGATGAGATCGGCGGGGTTTGAAGGTGTGGTGTTCAGCGAGGGGAATCCATACTGGTGTGCGGTTGGGTATAGGACGGATCCCCCGACGCGTACTATAATTGTTGATCAAGAATGAGAAGTTTTCTAATCGCGGCCTGTATCATTGCGGCGCTCAGCATGGTCATCCTGGTGTTTCCGGATGGTTTGGCGGCGCTTGGGGTGGTTGCGGTCCTGTCGGCGGTATCCCTGGCGGTCCTCCGAAAGTATTCCGGCGAAAAGGAATTTGTTACGGATATGTTTCTGCTCGCTCTAGTGCTCCGAATCGGGCTGGGGGTCATCATCCATGTCTTTGATCTGCGCGAGTTCTTTGGGGGCGATGCCAACGGTTACGATCAGAATGCGCAGGCGATAGTTGACCTGTGGTTCGGCTCGAAGTCGACGATTGACGCATACACCCAGACGGCCATCTCGACGACCGCTCCGGGATTCGGAATAAATTATTTTGTTGCTGTTATTTACGCGATCTTTGGCCGGAATATTTATTTAGCACAGTCGGTATTTGCGGTGTTTGGCGCCGCGACGGTTCCTCTCGTTTTCATATGTGCGAAGAAGGTATTCAATAATAACCGGGTTGCGCAATTTTCGGCCTTCGCGGTGGCCGTATTTCCGGCGTTCATTATTTGGTCGGGCCAGCTGCTGAAAGACGGGCTGATAGTGTTCTTGCTGGTGCTCGCGATGGTTTTGATCCTGCATTTGCAGGAGAAATTTAACATCGCAGCCGCATTATTGCTGACACTAGTTGTTGGTGGCGTATACACGCTGCGTTTTTATATCATTTACGCTTTGGCGGTTGCTGCGGTCGGCGGGTTGGTAATTGGAAGAACGACCACTATCGAATCGGTAGTAAAGCGATCGGTCGTCATTTTACTGATGGGGATCGGACTCATATATTTTGGTGTCGCCCGATCGGCTACCGAAAAATTAGAACGTTACGGTGATCTCGATGTGCTCGCCAACAGCCGATCGTGGCAGTCGAGTTCCGCTGAGTCAGGCTATGGCGGAGATATCGACGTTTCGACGCCGTTAGGTGCACTGACGGCGCTGCCTGTCGGGTTTGCGTATCTAATGTTTGCGCCTTTTCCGTGGCAGATGGGTAGTTTCCGGTCGTCTCTGACCGTGCCGGAGGTTCTGGTTTGGTGGGCGACGATGCCGTTTTTGTTGGCGGGATTGTGGTACACATTCAAACACAGATTGCGGACGGCATTCCCGATCATTATTTTTACAGCGCTGCTGATCCTGGCTTACTCGATGTTTCAGGGCAATGTCGGGGCCGCTTATAGACAGCGGACCCAGGTCCAGGTGTTCTTGTTTATGTTTGTCGGCGTCGGGTGGGTCTTGAGAAAGGAAAAAGAGGAAAACAGGAAAATCACCCGGCTAGCAAACGCAAGACGGTTTGAAACGTCTCTGCGGGAGCGGATGCAGTAATAATGTGTGGAATTGTCGGGTTCATAAATAAAGACGGCCGTGCGGCGGAGCGAGAGGTGCTCGAGGTGATGAACGCTGCGATCTTGCACCGCGGGCCCGACGATGACGGATTCTATATTAACGAGAACGTGGGCCTCGCAATGCGTCGGTTATCGATCATCGACCTTGCAAGCGGCAAGCAGCCCATCCACAACACCGATAAGACGAAATGGATCGTTTTTAACGGTGAGATCTACAATTATCAGGAACTCAGAAAAGGGTTAGAGGAACGCGGACATCGATTCTATACGAATTCGGATACCGAGGCGATCGTTCATCTTTATGATGAGTACGGCGTGGACTGTCTACAGCATCTGCGGGGAATGTTCGCTCTGGCGATCTGGGACGAGCGCGAAAAATCGCTATTTATCGCCCGCGACAGAGTTGGGAAAAAACCGCTTCTCTATTCACATCAGCTGAACGGCGATCTGATATTCGGATCGGAATTTAACGCGGTACTGCAGCATCCCTCGATCGGGCGTGAGGTCGATTATCATGCGATCGACAGCTATATGTCGTACCTTTGCGTACCGGCTCCGCAGACCGCTTTTAAGCAGATCAGGAAGCTCGAGCCCGGGCATTGGATGCGCTGGAAGAACGGCGAGATCGAGATGCGGCGGTATTGGCAGCCCGATTTTACGAAGAAGATAAAGATCACGGAAGAAGAAGCCATCGAGGAAACGACGCGTATTTTGCGGGAATCGACGAGGCTTCGGATGATCTCGGAGGTTCCGCTGGGAGCGTTTTTGTCGGGCGGAGTCGATTCGTCGGCGGTCGTTGCGCTAATGGCCCAGGAAAGTCCGCAGCCGGTTAAGACCTTTTCGATCGGATTCGAGGAGCAGGATTATAGTGAACTGAAATATGCGAAACGTGTCGCCGAACACGTCGGGGCGGAGTACAACGAGTTTATCGTCCGGCCAAATGCACTGGAGATCCTACCTACGCTGGTCGAACATTATGGCGAACCCTACGCGGATTCGTCAGCGATTCCGACGTATTACGTCGCGAAGGAAACCAGACGGCACGTAACGGTCGCGCTCAACGGCGATGGCGGAGATGAATCGTTTGCGGGGTATGAGCGATATGTCGCAATGCGAACGGCCGAGCAGTACCATCGCATACCGAAGGCGTTGAGAAAGGCGTTTATCGAGGCTCCGATGGGCTTGTTACCAACGTCGGAGTTCAAGAAGAGCCGCGCCAGGGACGCAAAGCGATTCTTGGCGGTGGCAGGGATGCCGCGTACCGAGCGGTATTTTCGCTGGATGTCGTCGTTCAGCCGCGATGCGAAGGCCGGACTATATACAAAGGAATTTGAGGCTTCGATCAATGGCGGGGATCCGTCTTCATTTTTGGAACGATGGTTCTCGACCGCAAATGGAACGGGTGTATTAGACACAACAATGCTTGTCGACCAAATGACCTATCTCCCGAACGATTTGCTGGTGAAGGTCGATATCGCATCGATGGCAAACTCCCTTGAAGCTCGTTCGCCATTTCTTGACCACAAAGTGATCGAGTTCGCCGCTAGTTTGCCGGAGAAACTGAAGATCGGAAGTTTCGAAACTAAATCACTTCTGAAAAAGGTTGCGGCTAAGCTTGTTCCGAAGGATGTGATCTATCGACGAAAGATGGGATTTGGGGTGCCTGTCGGGAAGTGGTTTAGGGAGGGAATGAGGAGCTACGTCTCCGACGTCTTACTTTCGGAGCGATCGTTGAAGCGTGGGATCGTGCGTACGGAGATGATCGAGAAATATGTTAAAGAGCACACGTCGGCAGCAAAAGATCACTCGTTTCAAATTTGGACTCTATTGATGTTGGAGCTTTGGTTTCAACGGTTTATCGACTAGAAAGGAAGAACGCCGGCGATGAGGGCCAGCGTTCCACAGCGTTGCTACCTTTGACAAAACTCATTTCTTTGCGGTTAAGCGAGAATTGCAAGAAGGTGACAATTACATGACGCGGAGCAGTCGCGCGGTTTGCGTTATTTTGTAAGTTTTTTTTATTTTTTATGAAAGGTGTTGTTCTGGCAGGTGGATTGGGGTCGAGGCTCAGCCCGTTGACGAAGATCACGAACAAGCATTTGCTGCCCGTTTACGACCAGCCGATGATCTATTATCCGATCAGAACGCTGATAAACGCTGGTATAGACGACATAATGATCGTCACGGGCGGTAACTCGGCGGGTGATTTTCTGAAATTGCTCGGTAATGGGAAGGAATTTGGTTTGAAACACCTGAACTATACGTATCAGGAAGGAGAAGGCGGTATCGCCGACGCTCTTTCGTTGGTCGAGCATTTCGCCGACGACGAACCGATCTGCGTTGTCCTGGGCGACAATGTTATAGAGGGGAATATTAGGACGGCGGCCGAAAGCTACTCGACGCAGAAAAATGGAGCCAAAATTCTTCTCAAAAAAGTGCATGACCCGCAGCGGTTCGGCGTTCCGGAGCTCGATGGAGCGAAGGTTTTACGGATCGAGGAAAAGCCAAACGATCCGAAGTCTGACTTTGCAGTGATCGGGATCTATTTCTACGATGCGACCGTATTTGATGTGATCAAGACACTTGTCCCGTCGGGTCGAGGCGAGCTCGAGATCACTGACGTGAACAACCATTACATTGGCCGCGGCGAGATGACCTGGGATGTGCTTGAGGGTTGGTGGACCGATGCCGGGACATTCGAGAGCCTTTTACACGCAACGAACCTGGTGGCCGAGAGCGGAGCTAATAAAATGCATGTCGAGTCTATTGGGGCGTGAATCATCGATTCGAAATCGTAAGATGATCAATATGAATAAGACAGTAACAGCAATGGATCAGAGCCCGGCCGGGTCTTTCTCAATCGGCAAGATTAAGGATGTCGTTGTTTATCCGCTGAAAAAGAATCCCGACGACCGCGGGTGGCTCGCCGAGCTATTTAGGCACGATGATCTTACAGAGGAATTTCATCCGGTGATGTCGTATATCTCGTTCACAAAACCCGGTGAGCAACGCGGCCCGCATGAACATGTCGATCAGGCCGATCTATTCTGTTTTATTGGGCCCTCGACGTTCATTCTTCGCCTTTGGGACAACCGACAGGATTCGCCCACGTTTAATTATATGATGTCGATGAAAGTCGGCGAAAATGATGCAATGGCGGTGGTTGTGCCTAAAGGCGTCGTTCACGGGTACCGGAACGTGGGTGAGATCGACGGAATGGTGATAAACTGTCCGAATCGGCTTTACATGGGAATGGGCAAGCGTGAACCGATCGACGAGATAAGGCATGAAGACGATCCGCATACTTTATATCGGATGGAGGATTAAGATATGTCCGTGAACCTACCGACGAGATAATGAAACTTCACGGATGAAAATATTCCGCATCATTGCCCGCCTCAATGTCGGCGGACCTGCCCGGCACGTCGTGTGGTTAACAAAGGACCTGCAATCGGAAGAATTTCAATCGGTACTTGTCGCTGGGACGGTTCCTGACGGCGAGGAGAATATGGACTATTTTGCTAGCGAAAATGACGTGTCGCCGCATTATATTTCAGAGTTGAGCCGAGAATTGTCGGTAAATGATCTGGTATCGATCATTAAGGTCTATCGACGAATCAGGGCCGAAAGGCCCGATATAGTTCACACACATACTGCAAAAGCGGGAACTGTTGGCAGGATTGCCGCATTTCTTTACAAGTGGATGACGTGGAAGGTTTTGCTGGGAAGGCCGAGGCGCGTTCGATCCGTACACACGTTTCACGGCCACGTTTTTCATAACTATTATGGAAAGCTTAAAACCAGCGTATTTCTTTTGATCGAACGGGCACTGGCGCGTTTCGCGACCGATCGGATAATTGTCATTTCGCCGCAACAGTTCGATGAGATCCATAACTCGTTTCGTGTTGGAAGACTCGACCAGTTCGCGATCATCCCGCTTGGCGTTGACCTGAGGTTATATACCGAAAACGCGAAAGATCGTGATACCTTCCGAAGTGAGATCGGCGTCGATCCGGATGAGATCGTGGTCGGTCTCGTAGGACGAATGACCGCGATCAAAAATCTTTCGCTATTTCTCGAGACCGCTGAGATTTATTATGGGAACAGATTATCTAATGGATCGCCGCCGCTCAAATTTGTCCTGATCGGTGACGGCTATATGCGCGAGGCACTCGAACGCGAAGTCGAAAAACGCGGAATTACCGACATATTTCAATTTCTCGGCAATAGAAACGACCCTGAAATGTTTTACTCCGGACTGGACATTGTCGCCCTGACTTCGCTAAACGAAGGCACACCCTTGTCACTTATTGAAGGAATGGCCGCCGGTCGCCCCGTCATCTCAACGGCCGTCGGTGGCGTTACTGACCTTTTGGGTGAAATATTGACCGATTATGACGATTTCAGGTTGTGCCGCCGGGGTGTCAGTGTCGATTCTGGTTCGGCAAAGGCTTTTTATCAGGCCTTGATTTTTCTCGCGACAGATGAAAGATTAAGAGAAAATTTAGCTGCGGTCGGCCGTGACTTTGTGAACGCCAACTATGGAAAGGAAAGACTTGTGACCGACATTAAGGACTTATATCGTGATCTGATGAAGAATTGACGTAGTTTTTATGTTCGAAGGTCCAGCATATTTATTTATTATCGGAGCGGCAAGTTGTGTGCTCGCAGTGTTTGCTACCTTTGCGGTGCGCAACTTCGCGCGTCGCTACGGGTATGTCGCTCAGCCCAAATCGGATCGTTGGCATAAACGGCCGACGGCGATGCTGGGTGGTATCGCGATCTTCCTTACGACCCTGATCATTTACTTGTCATTCGTGCCGAAGACGTTGGATTCCGCCGTTGTGATGTCGGGGGCAACATTTCTATTCGGGGTTGGCCTGGTCGACGATCTGGTCAACATCAAGCCGTATCAGAAGTTGGTCGGGCAGCTATTCGGGGCAGTGGTGATCGCGGGGTTTGGTCTCACCATTCCTCTGACCGGGTACCAGTTGATCGATATATGGTTGACGGTTTTTTGGCTGATCGGGATCACGAACGCGATAAATCTCTTGGATAATATGGACGGCCTCGCAGCGGGGATCTCGGCGATCGCTGCGACATGGCTCGCTGTGAGCTTCGCGGCAAACGGCCAAACAACTGAAGCTGTTTTGGTCGCCGGGTTTGTCGGGGCATTGATCGGATTCCTTGTGTTTAATTTCAAGCCGGCATCGATCTTTATGGGCGACTGCGGATCAATGTTCGTCGGGTTTTTACTATCGGCTTCGGTATTGATGGGACAATCCGGAGGAAGGTCAAGGGGCGTCGTATCGGTACTGGCGGTACCGGTGCTCATCCTTTTCGTGCCGATATTCGACACAACGCTCGTAACAGTGTTGAGAAAACTATGGGGCCGCAGGGCTTCACAGGGCGGACGTGATCATACATCACACCGTCTTGTAGCGCTTGGCCTTTCTGAACGCAAGGCGGTACTGGTTCTATTTTCGTTCGCATTTGTCGCGGGCGGAGTTTCGTATTTTGTTAGCCAGATTGATCCGATACAGAGTTTTGCACTTATTGCACTCTTTACAGTTGTGCTGGTCTTGATCGGTGTATATCTATCTAAAGTAAAGGTTTACGACGAAGGCCAGGATGAGGCTGCGGTACAGAACAATGCCGTTTTCACATTCATTGTGGATATGTCGTACAAGCGTCGGATCTTCGAAGTTCTTCTGGACGCGATAATGATCACGCTTGCCTATTATGCTTCGTACCTCTTGTTATTCGGGCCCTTCGAACAAACTGTCGATTGGGATCTGTTCATAAAGACACTACCGATCCTGCTTGTGATGAAGATCGGAGCTTTTTTGGTCGCCGGCGTCTACCGAGGATTGTGGCGATATACAAGCATCGGCGATTTCGTTACTTTCACTAAGGGCGTATTGCTGGGATCGGGCCTAAGCGTATTGGCGATACTGTTGCTCTATCGATTTCAGAATTTTTCACGGGCGGTTTTTGTTGTCGATGCCATCATCCTGCTGTTCGGTCTGGTCGTTAGCCGAATGACGTTCCGGTTACTTAGGCAGTTTATTCCGTCACAGGGATTCAGAGAAGGACGAAAGGTACTGATCTACGGAGCCGGAGACGGGGGCGAGATGGTACTTCGCGAATTGAAGAACAATCTGGAATGGAACTATCAGCCAGTTGGATTTATAGACGATGACCCGCATAAGATCGATCGGGTGATCCATGGGCTGCGCGTATGGAATGCGAACGGATCGCTTCGCGAGATCTGCCGTGAAAAGGGGATCGAAGAGATACTGGTTTCGTTTAGAAACATTCCGGCCGAACGATTGGAAGCTGCGCGGGCGGTTTGCCGAGACGAGAGAATTGAACTAAAACGGGCCCACATAACGATCGACGATCGGTTCTAATGTTTCGAAAATCCCGCTACTGACCCACAAATTACGAATGCCCATTAAATCGTTTCCGATCAACAACCTAGCGACGACAATCGGGCTAGCGGCCGTGGTTGTCGCCTCGCTCGTTGGTGCGTATTTTTTTGCAAAATGGGGATTCGCCCAATCGGCCTCGGAGCGCGTTGAAGACCCTGGGGTTGCCGAGCTGCTCACGAATATTGCCCCCGACGATCCGCAAACTCATTATGCTGCGGGTGTTCTGCTGGGGAAGACCTTCCTTCCCGGCGACCTCGAGCGGTCGCTCCGACATTTCGAGAAGGCGACCGCACTTTCACCCAATAACTATCTGCTCTGGCTGGAACTGGGACGGGTTCGCGGAGCCGTAGGTGACGTCGAAGGTGCCGAAA
>JBAUGL010000009.1:0-26215 GCA_049679665.1 Pyrinomonadaceae bacterium
AATTTCTTTCGAGCTATTTTTTTAACGGCGGACATAATTTTACGATTGATGCATCCGCGAACGCCTATAACTGGCTTGAAAGCCGATTAAGCCATCGGTCCGGAGGAGGTTAAATTATATCGAAACAGCAAGAGCCGCAGTTATGCCGGGCTTTCACAAAACCTTCGAGATTTGCGAGTATCCGCTGCCACATGAACTCGAACCATTGGCCGCCTTGGTCAAGATTGAAATGGCGGGTGTTTGCGGAACGGACGTTCATTTGTGGAAAGGCCAGTTGCCGATTCCATGCCCGATCATTCTTGGACACGAAACAGTCGGAATAATCGAAAAGCTGGGCAACGGTTTGGAAACGGACTGGACGGGACGATCTCTTCGTATCGGCGACCGCGTAACCTGGAGCGCCGGTATGAGCTGCGGTCACTGCCACTTCTGCATGGTACTTCTACAGCGAACGCGATGCCTGAATCGAAGCGCCTACGGTATCAGTTTCAACAGTGATGAGCCGCCTCATTTTTCGGGCGGCTATGCGGAATACATATATTTACGTCCGGGCACGGCTATCTTCAAAATTTCAGATGTCTCCAGCGAAGCCGTCATCGGTGCCGGCTGCGCGCTGGTGACGGCGATCCACGGTCTAGAGCGAATGCAGATCGGCTTTGGCGATTCGGTCGTCATTCAAGGCAGTGGGCCGGTCGGATTGTCCGCCCTGGCGGTCGCTAAAAGTTCCGGAGCATTGAATATCATTGTTATCGGCGGGCCGAACGCGCGTTTGAAGTTTGCGCAAGATTTCGGCGCGACACAGACCATTAACATTGAAGAACTTCCGGATCCAACGGATCGGCTGGAACGAGTGCGTGAGCTTACTAGCGGACATGGCGCCGATGTCGTTATCGAGTGTGTCGGTGTTCCCACGGTCGTGGCCGAGGGTTTTGAAATGTGCCGCGACGGGGGCAAATACCTCGTGTTAGGGCACTACGGAGATGCCGGTACGGCACCGATCAACCCACATGTTATTACCCGAAAGCAGTTGACGGTATACGGTTCGTGGGCGAGCGAGCCGCGACACATGGCGCTTGCGATAGAGTTTTTAAGAGATCGGGGTGAGACTTTCCCGTTTTCGCGCCTGATTTCTCATCGTTTTCCGCTAGACGGCGCCTTCGAGGCATTACAGACTACCTCGCTATGGGCTTCGAACAAGAGCGTGGTGGTTCCATGATGAAGGTAATGTTGGCAATAGACGGTGGCGGCAGCCGGACTCGATGCATAGCGTTTGACGAAAGCGGGAATGCACTGGGTTCTGGCGAAAGTGGACCGTCAAACCATTTGCTGGTCGAGCGCAGCACGGTAGCTGCGTCCATTAAGGACGCTATCGCCGACGCGCTGACATCGTCAAATAAAACGCGCGGCAACGTTTCGCTTGTTGCCGCGGGACTCGCCGGCGTCGACTACGACGGCAGCGGCGACGCGGAAATGCGGGAACTATTTCATGATCTTGGCTACGAAAACACGCTTATCGAGGGCGACATGGTCATGGCCCATTCTGGTGCTCTCGCGGGTAAGCCGGGCGTTCTGGCATTGGCGGGAACCGGTTCATCAGTACTTGGAATTGGCCCAACAGGGGAGCGAGTGAAGGTAGGCGGATGGGGACCCGAATTCGGTGACGAAGGCAGCGCATATCGTATCGGGCAATCTGCTCTGCGGGCAGCGGCGCGCGATTTCGATGGACGCGGGCCTTCGACTGGTCTTACTGACGCGATAGTTGACGCACTGGGCCTGACCAGATTCGAGGAATCGCTAGAGGCTGTTTATGTTAAAGGTATGGAGCCGCGTCAAATTGCCATGTTGAGCAAAACGGCTTACGCGGTCGCACAGGCCGGCGATGAAGTGGCTCGAACGATTTTTGAAACAGCGGGAATAGAACTTGCCGAATGTGTTGCGGCCGCGATCGCCCGTCTTGCGCTGCCCGATGGCAAAATAGACGTTTCTTACGAGGGTTCGGTCATAACCTCTTGCGGGCTGATGCGAGATAGTTTTTGCGCATATTTCTCGGCCAAGGTTCCATCTGTGACTATCGTTCAGCCGAGATTTTCGCCGGTTATGGGCGCGTACCTGCTCGCCCGGACCGCGCTGGGCCTTGATAACAATAACAGAGTTCTCGAAACACTCGTGGCAACATTATCGGCTAAATAAATGAACTTTCTTGAATACATCAAACGCCTCGAGGGCGTGCTGACGCGGATCGGCAATGAGCAGCGCGGAAATATCAAGGCGGCGGGCAACGTCGTCGCTAATACGCTGGCGCGCGGCGGGATCGTCCACACATTCGGCACCGGGCATTCGCATATTATCGCCGAAGACGCATTTTTCCGTGCGGGCGGGATCGCAGCGGTGAACCCGATCCTCGACGAGAGATTCCTCTTTTTGAAGGGGGCGTTGGAGAGTACTCGATCGGAAAGACAGCCCGGTATTGCCCGCAAGCTGATCGAAAACGAGAATGTCGGGCCGGCTGATGTTGCGATAATAATCTCAAACTCCGGGCGAAACGCCGCACCGGTCGAGATGGCCCTGGAAATGCAAAGCCGCGGCGTGTCCGTTATTGCGATAACGAGCCTTGAGCAATCTCGGGCGTCGACTTCGCGTCATACTTCCGGCAAACGGCTTTTCGGGATCGCAGACGTCGTTATCGATAACTGTGTGCCGCCAGGAGACGCGTTGATAAAGATCGACGGGATCGAATCAATGACGGGTGCGTCATCGACGGTCGCGGGTTCGGCCATAATTCATTCGATCATGATAGAAGCACTTTCGGAACTAGCGAGGCGGGGCGTAAGCCCGCCGGTTCTACCGAGCGCGAATATGGAAAACACATCCGCAGATACGCTTCGAGATATTCTTCGACCGTTTGAGGGAAGGATCAGGTACTTGGATCTTGATACGGAGATCGACTGAATGAACGGCAAGGTAGCCGAAAACAAACAGTTTGTCCTCGAAGTCATCGCGTGCTCAGTCGAAGACGCGGTCAACGCCGAGGAGGGTGGAGCCGACCGACTCGAGGTAATCAGCGGTTTCGAATTTGGCGGGTATACGCCGCCGTTGGACCTCGTTCGAGCAATTCAAGACGCCGTCCGAAGACCGTTGCGCGTGATGCTCCGCGAGGAAGCGTGCTACGGACTTACTGAAGTTATCAGCATTGAAAGACTCTTCGGCGTTGCGAACGAGCTTAACAAGATGAAAGTTGATGGCGTCGTACTGGGCTTCCTGCATGCGGGCCAGGTTGATGTCAGATTGACCCAAAAAGTCCTCGCGTGTGCTCCGAACCTCAAAGCGACTTTTCATCACGCTTTCGAAGACACAGATGATAAGAGTGCAGCCATCAAGGCGATCAAGGATAACGGGCAAGTCGACAGAATACTTGCGCACGGCGGCATGGGTACATCGGCCGAGCGGATCGATCGCCTCGCCGGGTACGCGGCTTCGGCTGCTCCCGAGATCCAGATCCTTGCTGGCGGTCGGGTCGATGTGCAAATGATCCGAGAGATAAGGCTACGAACGCAGATACGCGAGTTCCATATTGGGAGCGCCGCGAGAATCGGGGGAACGGTAAACGTTGGCCTGGTTCGACGGCTGGCAGAGGCCGTAAGGGGTTTGTATGTCTAAGGACCTTTCAACAATTCATGCGGCAATTGGGGCGTTGTTTTCAACCAGCGGACCGCCGGACAAAGAACGCTATTCTCTCTCCGCGGAACAGATCGGGTTCTTTAGCGAGAACGGCTATCTTGAAGGAGTTCGAATCCTCGACGACGATCAGATCGAGATACTGCGGGCCGAATTGCCGGCATTGATGAATGATCACGATCGATTCTACGAATTCAATTTGAACGAATCGGCCGATCCGAATAAAATCCTTTTTCATGCTTTGGGAGCGTGGCGTATATCGCCCGCGTTTCACGATCTGTTATGGCATCCCGCGTTTGTAATCCCGGCGGCGCAATTGTTGGGCGGAGCCGTTAGATTCTGGCACGACCAGTTATTCGTAAAGCCTGCTCACGACGGCGGTGTTGTTATCTGGCACCAGGACTATTCGTACTGGACACGCACAAAACCGATGGCCCATTTGACCTGCTGGATCGGACTTGACGATTCCACAACCGAAAATGGCTGCCTTCACTACATCCCTCGAAGCCACAAATGGAATCTGCTGCCGCGCGAGGATTTTGCGAATGACATGGACAAGATCCGGGACGCGTTGAACGAAGAACAACTAAAGGAATTCAAGCCCATTGCGATTGAACTTAAAAAAGGCGAGTGCTCGTTTCATCACCCGTTGATGGTACACGGCTCGTTTGCAAACACGTCCGACCGGCCGCGACGTGCTGCCGTGATCAATGTAATTCGCGACGGTGTGCGCTCCGATTCCGACGAACCGCTGCTCGAAGGTGTTCCGGTTGTACGAAAGGGGAGCAAGGTCCAAGGGCAATTCTTCCCGCTTTTGTACGATCCGGCTTTAGAAAACTAGATCAAATGACGCAATTTCCAAAATTACGCATCTGGCACGTCGGGAACTGGTGCATTCACATCGGCCAGAAATACGTTGAGTCGCCGTTTGAGGCGCCGAGCAAGGATGTCGAGGTTCTCAATTATGCACAGCCGTTTGTCGATGCCCTTCTGGCGATTCCGGACACCGAGGTCGTATCCCAGCCGTCGTGGGAGCTTTACCACATGTCGCCCGAGGCTTTCGGCGAGCGGTTAAACTGGGCGACGGCAATCGTATTTGCCGATGTCGAAACGAAATGTTTGATGCTCCATCCCGATTTCTTTCAGCGCGCGAAATGGGGTGACGAACCTATAACGTTTTTCGACAGGTTCGATCTGTTGCGGAAGTGGGTTACGGCCGGCGGGCATTTTCATATGAACGGCGGATGGCTCAGTTTTTCAGGAGAGCTTGGAAAGGGCGGTTGGGGACGTTCGCGTTTTCACGACGCTCTGCCTGTCAAGTGCCTGCAGCATGACGACCTGATCGAATCGACCGCAGGTTTTGAAATCCGATGTAGTTCGCCTGATCATCCGATGGCGAATGGCCTTGATTGGACAACCGTTCCGCCGGTGCTTGGGTTCAACGAAACCAAGGTACGCGAGGGAAGCGAGAGCATTGTTGAGATAGAAAATTGCGGCCGGTGGCATCCGCTTCTTGCAACGCGCTCGCTCGGAAGCGGCCGTGTTACATGCTGGACAACTGGTGCCAGCCCCCACTGGGGAATCAATTTTATGAAATGGCCGCAGTACGGACAGTTTTGGAAACAGATTTTTTCGAAGTAGCAGAGTAGCCAAATACGTATGACATTCAGCACAGTCGATTGGTTGATACTGATCCTCTACTTAATGTTCACGATTGCCGCCGGTTTGTATGCAAAGCGGTATGTCGAGAGTCTGAGCGGATATATGGTCGCGGGACGTCGCGTCGGCCTGTCGCTTGGCGTTGCAACATTTGCCGCGACCGAACTTGGCACGGTCACGTTCATGTACTTCAGCGAGCTGGGTTATGTAACGGGCTTTTCGTGCTTCATCATCGGTCTTCTCGGTATGTTTGCCTATATGTTCGTAGGCAAAACGGGTTTTATTATCGAGCGGCTGCGTGCACTCGAGGTAATGACGATCCCAGAGTACTATGAACTTCGCTACAGCCGAAATGTCCGGCTTCTCGGCGGAATAATACTCTTTCTCGGCGGCGTTTTGAACATGGGGATATTTCTGAAGTTCGACGGGATATTCCTTTCAGAGGTGATGGGCTTTGGCCCGGACGCCTTGGCCGTGATTATGGTCATAATGATCGTCGTCGTAGTGCTTTATACAGTCTTGGGCGGCATGTTTTCGGTAGTCGTTACGGACTATTTGCAGTTTGTCGTGCTCTCGCTAGGTGTTTTCGTCGCATTGGTAGCCGTTTTGGCGAATGTCGATCTTGGCTCGATCGCAAATGCCGTTATGGTGCAGCACGGCGAGAGCGGCGTCAATCCACTGGTAAACCCCCGATTTGGCTGGATGTTCATTGTCTGGATATTGATAAGCAACGTCGCGGCCGGAGCGTTGTGGCAACCGGGAACGTCAAAGGCTCTCGCTTCGGAAAACCCAGAGGTTGCAAAAAAGGTCTTCTTTTACACGAGCCTTACCTTTGCTGGACGGGCGATGATCCCGATGTTCATCGGCGTCGCGGCACTTGCATATCTTGGTCCGAACGAATCGCCGACCGCAGCGATGCCGAAATTTCTCGGAATAGTTACTCCGAAGGGATTTCTCGGCCTCCTTGTCGCGGGAATGCTTGCGGCGTCGATGTCCACTTACAGTGCATATCTGCTTCATGGAGTTCGGTCATAACGCGCGACGTGATTGCCTGTTTCCGGTCGACAGATTTCGACGAGAAAACGACGATCAGAATTACCCGCGTGTTTGCAATGCTGATCGGCGCGTTTCTTCTCGTGTTCGGCCTTTGGTATCAGATACCTGACACCGCGTTTCAGTATCTGTTTATCACCGGAGCGATGTATACCGCTGGAGCCCTCGGAACGGTCGGGGCCGGTATCTACTGGAAAAAAGCTAACAACGTCGGGGCTTATTCGGCGTTGATAATGGGAGCGATCGCTCCTGCCGGATTCTTGCTTCTCGAAAAATCGCGGGACTCGCTTCCCGCGTGGCTCGCCTTTTTTACGGACGTTAATGTTTCCGGCGTTTTAAGCTTCGTTCTTGCGGCAGCGGGCATGTATTTGGGCTCGATATTGACGCAAAAGGCATCACCGCCCAAGGTCGAATTTGAAGGAGGAATCGGCAATGGATAACGGTGCAATAATATGGCTCGTCATCTTTGCAGTTTCGGGGGCCGCGTTCTTTGTTATCGCGGCAATCGTCGCGGTAAAGGGCTTTGGAGACCTGCAAAAGCTGCTGCGGCATTCGAAACGACACGGACGTACGGGCGACGAATAGGCTTTTGGTTTTATATGAATCGAAGGGCGTTTATAAATCTGACCGCGGCAGGCGGGATCGCATTTGGCGGATCTGCTTCGTTTGCTCAGAAGAAAGGTGTAAAGCAAAAGCGTACAGTCAACGAAACCACTTCCAGTCTTCCCTTAAAGGAATTGGCGGAACAGTATCGCCGTGATTTGTTCGACGATTATCTCCCTTTTATGGACAAGTTCGTGATCGATCATGAGCTTGGCGGTTTCATGTGCAACGCCGACTACAAGGGAGAGCGCGTTAATACAAATAAGTCGAGTTGGTTCGAAGGCCGGGGCACGTGGGTTTATGCATTTCTCTACAATAATCTGGCTCGTGAACGGAAGTATCTCGATATCGCGCGCAAATCAGTCGAGTTCGTTCTCAAGGCTAAGCCCCAGGGCGCAAGCGAATTATGGCCGAAGGAGTTGACCCGTGATGGAAAACCGCTCACCCAAGCGGACGGCGAGATCTATGGCGACCTATTTGTTGCAGAAGGGTTGGCCGAATTCTCGAAGGCGACCGGGGAAACGAGCTATTGGAATGAGGCTAAGACGCTGGTGCTTAGGTGCGTAAGCTTGTACGACCGCAACGACTATCGGCCCACTATCGGCCAGACCTATTTGGGAAAGGATGCCCGGCCTTTTCCGGGTGCGAGAATTCAGGGCGTTTGGATGGTCCTGATCCGTGTCATAACGCAAATGTTGGAAATGCGACGTGACGCCGAACTTGAAAAGATCGCTGCCCGTTGCATTGACGCGCTTATGAATTATCATTTCAATTCGGCGTTTCAACTGAACAACGAATTGCTCAATCACGACCTCTCACGACCGACGAACGAATACGCTCAACTCGTTTACACGGGGCACTGCATCGAGACGCTGTGGATGGTTTTACACGAAGCAAGACGATTGAAAAACGATAAGCTGTTCGCGAGCGGCGCCGAAAGGTTCCGCCGTCATGTGGAAGTTGCCTGGGACGATATTTACAACGGAGTTTTTCGGAATCTGATGAATGTCAACGAGAACCAGTGGACACTCGACAAAGTTCTTTGGGCGCAGGAAGAAGTTCTGATTGGGAGCCTGCTTGTTTTAGAACAGACCAGCGCCGACTGGGCACGCGAAATGTTCGACCGAACATATAAATACGTCCGCGAAACTTATCCGCTCAAAAAATACGGTTCACCGCTTTGGATATACGCGGGCAACCGCAAAGTTGAATTTGAGGAATTTAAGACGCGCCCGAAACGCATTGAGAACTATCACCATCCGCGGCACCTGATGCTAAATCTTTTGGCAATCGAACGGATGAGGAAGCGTGGCATCAAATGAGGAATACCTCCCGTATCAAGATTTCGAGTCTTCGCTTTCTAATCCGTTCCTTTTTCGCGGTCTTGGCCCTAATTGTATTTTCCTCTTCCCTCGCGGCTTCCACGCAAAGCTCTTCTCTCACCGTCACCATCGATAAAGCGAAAGTCGAACGCGGTGAAAGCATCGCGATCACCGTCCACGCAACCGGGAGGGAAGATGTCCGCGCGCTCGTTCTGCGACCGACTTCTGGCGGCCTTCCTCTCGAACTCCGCAGGAAGGGATCGGACGAATTCACCGCAATTGTCGAAATCGGCAATGATTCGCCCGATGGTCTTTACGTTATTCACGCGTGGAGTGGTGACACGTCGAAGCCGTCCGCCGTGGGAAAAGCTTCGTTTCGGGTAGGCAACATCGTTGCTGATTTTTTTATTGCAAACTTGCTGGACAGAGAAAAACCGGCGGCTGACGTGGATGCTTACCTCAAGGATTTTCGATTGGTTGGCGGCAACTTTCTTATTGCGCACAATCTTATCGTTCAGACCGGTGCATTTTATCCGTCAAAGATCACGGCGACCACTGCGGGAAACGACCTCGTAGAACTTGTCCTAGACCGCGCCGACCGCGCTGGTGTCGCGGTACTGCTCTCGGTTGGCTGGGACATGACACGCAACACGCCGTATAAGGGGCGGATGTCGGAGATCAAGTCAATCGCGGCCGAGTTGTTCGCCATGTATCGTCATCACCCGTCGTTGGCTGGCTTTTATTCGTGGCAGGAAGGCAGCGGCACATATTACGCGACATTCGTTCGAGAGTTCAGCGAGCACATCAAAAAGCTGAACCCGGGCCTGCTGACCGCCTGCGCGCCGCACATCGACGACGCGCTGCTTGCGAGCTACCTAAGCATTATCGAAGATCTCGACATTATGATCTATCAAAGCGCGGTAATGGCTAGCTACAGGCCCGACAACCGAAAGCAGTATCCGCTGCGGCGGGTCCGTGATTTCTCGGGTCTCGGTGCGGGTGCAAAGCGCGTACAGAACAAGATCGTTCTTACGCACGTTGAATTGTTCGCCTATATGGAAAAGCGCCTGAAGCCCGATATCCTTACCGCCTCTTATAACGATATTTATGGCCAGATCCTGAGTGCGGCCACCGTCACCGATACCGATGGGATCGCGCTGTTTGCTTACCACGCGCACATTTACGAGCAATCGAAACGGTTTGAAGCGGGGAAGGAGGGGCAAAGGGCTGTTGAAAACGGTTTAAAAATGTATCAGACGATAACAATCGAAGTTTCAAAAGAGAGCAATCCCCTGGCTTTATATATACCCTATTCGGATTTTGTAATTGAACGCTGGAATAATTATTTCCTGCCGGCGCTCGATGCCTTTCGCAAGCTGGGCATCCCGATCGACATCTTGCCGTATGCACCGCCGCTCGCCGAATCGGTTTATCCGTACTATCCGATCCATATGAACGAGACCGTTCTCAAACGGCTGCTCGAAGAAAGAACGGTACTTGTACTCGCAAATGTTTCCGGCTTTCAGCAGACCGACAGCGATCTGATCAAGGCGTTTGTAGAGGCAGGCGGCGTGGTTGTCGCATTCGGCTCGCAGATTCCTTTCGGGCGAACGTTCGAACGCAAAGACCTTTTCGGCGGCGAATCATTGCCGGAAAAAATTCATACCCGAATTGCCCCAACGCCCCATGCAGCCGGCGAAATTAAACTTTCCGTGACTTTTGCAAGAACCCGGCTGCCAACGTGGAAACCCGGTACTGCTAAGGTGGTTGCGACCTACGAGGACGGAACAGCAGCGGTTCTAATGAATAAATTCGGTAAGGGGACCGCATTCGCGATCCTCCCCGACGCCACATTCTCCTCAAAGCACCTTCCAGGCCTGGTCCGTGACGTATTTAACAAAGCCCTCACGACCACGGAGAACCGGCCATTAACAGAGATTATCGGAAGCGACACTTCAATCGACTTAGCCCTCCGGAGAAAAGACGGACAGTTGTCCGTTGCGATAGCGAATCACAATCCCTCGCAACGCCAAGTTTCGATTAGGTTCCAGCGGGCGAAACAAGGATGCTCCATCCAGATTGGAGTTGCTCAAGTCGTTTTCCCGAGCCTGAACAGTAGGACGAATCTGATAGATCTCACAATTCCTAAGAACGAAGTTGCTGTTCTTAGGTGCAAGCAATAAATCAAATATGTCCGAGTCCGAGATTACTGAGAGAGTCGTCAAACCTGTGAATCTTGATGAGAAATGTAAGAGAACGGCTACAATTTTCGCTACAGAACGCATCAACCATTGGCCCGACACTATCGATTAATTAACCTTCAACCGTCTCACGCTTCGGAATAGCTACCGCAGCGGACAACTCGTGATTCTCTGACTCGAGCTGAAGGTTGATCCACTTATCAGAGGCAGAAACTACAGAGAGGTTTGAAGAATGACTCGAAAAAACACGCCAATAAATGAGTTCGAAAAAGAACTTGCCGATCTAGTAAACAACCAGCAAAAACCGAAAGGGCCGAAGTACCGTCTATACAGATCCTGCGATCCGGAGAGAAACCGGATCATTGTCGCTATTGCGACAACCCATCAATGATCTTCTACGCTGATCCTAAGGCGATACCTAACATCCCGTCTTCGAAACCTCGCAAGGTCTATATCGACGCCGATCTAGGCGGAAATAAAAATCGAAGCCTGGCACGTGTATTTTAGCGAGTTTCTGAATGTCTTGGGGGACATTTTGGGGGACATATGCGAAATGAGCATTTCACAAGTTCGTGAAATGCCCGTATTTATTGGCTCCGCAGGTAAGACTCGAACTTACAACCCTTCGGTTAACAGCCGAATGCTCTGCCATTGAGCTACTGCGGAATATTTGTCGTCCGTAAACGAACCTTAAGATTAGAAAACTAGGCGGATGTTGTCAAGCGGTCTATCGGCGCAGTTTCGTGTTGTTTTCTAAGGCTTCAAAGCGGGTAGGTACCCTTAACTTAAGAATCTACCTTCTCGCAAAATTCTTGCCCATAATTGATAACCTTCGCCCGTCAGATGGAGCCCGTCGTTGGTATATCGTTTGTCTAGTCGTAGATCCGCGTCCAAAAACGCCGAATGCAGATCAATGTATGTTACGCCCTTGGTCGTGAGTGCAAGTTCGCGCATCGCGTCGTTCAAAATTTTTATGCTTGCATCGTTCTTGTCCGCGAATTTGCGGAAAGTGTCGTTGGTCGGCAATATGCTTTGCAGATAAATTTTGGTCTTCGGCGATGCCGCCTGCGATCGACGCACGAATTCGCGATAATTTGCGATGATCTTCTCGTTCGGAATCAACCGCGAAATATCGTTAATGCCTATCAGCAAAAAGATCTTGGCGGGTTTCTGCGCCACTATATCGTCCAGCCGGGCCAGCACGCCCGCCGAAATATCGCCCGAAATACCGCGATTTTGACACTTGCGACAATCCATCTGCTCCGACCACTCGTTGCCGTCCGTTATGCTGTCGCCCACAAAGATCACTCCGTTCTTTATCTTCGGCAGCAATTTGTGCTGACTTACTCGCTGAACGTAATACGGTCGCAAGAAGTTGTCGTCCGGTTTGGTGGAAGCACTCTGCTGGGCAATTGCCGGGCATGCGCAGACTAGAAATGCGAAAAACCAAATTGCTCTTTTCATATAGTTTGATTTATTTTCCTTTCAAGGTAACGCAGCGAAAACGGTCACGTTTTAGAAGAACTTAACTCAGCATCGCCGTGAGCGCAAAAGAGCGGCTAATTTCATTGTTCCTTTTTAAACCGTCCCTGTCGCGACGTATAATCGTTTCCAAACGCCATTCGGGAGACATCCGTTTTTGAATCACGAACTTATTCTTATCCTCGATTTCGGCTCGCAGTACACCCAGTTGATCGCACGGCGAGTGCGTGAGCAAGGCGTCTATTGCGAGATACATCCGTTCCATCTATCGTCCGACGAGATTGCCGCCAGAAATCCGAAAGGCGTTATCCTGTCCGGCGGCCCTTCCAGCGTTTCGGATGAAGACTCGCCGCGCCTAACGCCGGATTTTTACGAGAAAGTAAGCGCCCCGATACTTGGAATTTGTTACGGGATGCAGCTGCTTGCCGTCGATCTGGGCGGTACGAGCGAGCCGGCGGCCCGTCGCGAATACGGACATGCGCAGTTGAAAGTACTTAGCGGCAAAACGGCTTTATTCAATGAGCTCCCCTTCGAACTCGACGTATGGATGAGCCACGGCGACCACGTGACGGCGTTGCCTGCGGGCTTTCGAACAACCGCAACAACCGGCGATGTTGTTACGGCTTTTGAGGATCCTGATCGCGCTATGTATGCTGTTCAATTTCACCCTGAGGTTTCGCATACACCGCTAGGCAAAGAGATCATTCGCAATTTCCTATTCGATATATGCCGCTGCCGCGGCGATTGGACACCGGCACAGTTCATTACGGAAGAGATAGCGAAGATACGCGATATCGTCGGCCCGACTGACAACGTCGTCTGCGGCCTCTCGGGCGGCGTCGATTCGACCGTCGCGGCCGTACTTGTTCATGAGGCGATAGGCGAGCGTCAAACGTGCATTTTCGTCAACAACGGCCTGCTCCGTGCAGGCGAATTCGAAGACACGCTCAAACTTTACAAAGATCATCTGCATTTAAATGTCTTGGGCGTCGATGTTTCAGCAGAATTTTATGCGGTTCTGGCAGGCGTCATCGATCCCGAGAAAAAGCGCAAGGCGATCGGCGGCAAATTTATCGACGTATTCGACGCCGAGGCGCACAAGATCGGCGGTGTGAAGTGGCTTGTTCAAGGCACGCTTTATCCGGATGTGATCGAGTCCGTATCACTTCGCGGTTCGTCCGTCACAATAAAATCGCATCACAATGTCGGCGGCCTTCCCGAAAAAATGAATCTGAAACTAATCGAGCCGCTGCGCGAATTATTTAAGGACGAAGTGCGCCTTATCGGCAAAGACCTCGGTATTTCGAATGAGATCTTGGAGCGTCATCCGTTTCCCGGGCCAGGGCTGGGCGTCCGAATCCTTGGCGACATCACCCCGGAGAAGGTCGCGCTTCTTCAGAATGCGGATCGCATTTTTATTGAGGAGTTGCACAATTTCGGGATCTACAGCGATGTCTGGCAAGCGTTCGCGGTGCTGCTCCCGATCCAATCCGTAGGCGTAATGGGCGATTTCCGAACTTACGAAAAAACGGTTGCCCTGCGCGCCGTCACGTCGACCGACGGAATGACAGCCGATTGGGCTCGACTCTCGCACGACTTTCTGGCGCGCGTTTCTTCCCGAATCACGTCCGAAGTTCGCGGCGTCAACCGTGTCGTGTACGACATCACGTCCAAACCGCCGGGCACCATCGAGTGGGAATAGTTGGGATCGTATGGGTCGGCAGCACCTCTGCAATTCCAGAATTCCTTTGAAACAAAATTGCTCGATCAGCTGTACTAGTTAAACTCCAGCAAAATAAACATATGCAAAATTTTGATCGATCGGTTCAGACGATTTTCTTGTTGCTTTTATTATTCTTCGTTCAAACGTCCTTCGCCCAAAAGAATGCGCTCGACATAGACTATACAGTTTCGCTTGCCGATACTGCTGCGCAGCAATTCCACGTTACAACGTCGATCAAAAATATTAACCAGCCGCGGCTCGAACTCGCTCTGCCGACGTGGACGCCCGGTTGGTACGTCGTTGAAAATTACGGCAAGAACCTGCTTCGGTTCACAGTTACGGACGGCAATGGCAAGCGCCTTCAGCCGCGAATGACGCGTAAACAAACGTGGAGCGTAGATACAAAAGGAATTGATCAGATACGTGTCGAATATGATTATCGCGCGACAATCCTCGGGCTTAATCAGGCAAAAGTCGCGACAGATTTTGCGTTCTTCACCGGCATCGAGCTCTTCCTTGAACCCGTCGGCCACTCCAAAACGCCCAGTACTCTGAAGTTCCAGCTTCCGGCGGGCTGGAAGCTGATGTCCGCGCTAAAGGAAACGGCTGACCCCAATGTATTCGCTGCTGCCGATTACGACACGCTTGTCGACGCACCAGCGCTGATGGGTAATTTTGATGTCACGGAATTTAAGGTCGAGGGCAAATCGCACTATTTCGCCGCGGCTCCTGCGGGGGTTTTCGATCCTGATAAATCGAAAAAATTCGCCTCGATACTCGGCGCGACCATCAAAGCTCAGAGCGCAATATTCGGCGGCCTGCCTTACGACAAATACGTAGCTTTCTATTTCTTCATGCCAGCGCAATCGAACGCCAGCGGCGCCCTCGAGCATTTGAATTCATACGTTGCGTTCGCTCCGGCCGGTGAACGTTCAACTCCGGAACAGATAATCGGCACCGGTTCTCACGAATTCTTCCACCTCTGGAACGTAAAGCGAATTCGTCCAGCTCAAATGTGGCCATACGACTACTCGCGCGAGAACGAATCGCCGCTGCTCTGGGTGTCTGAAGGCTTCACAAACTATTACGGTGTCGTTGCTACATACCGTGCCGGCGTAACGTCGAAAGAGAATTTTCTCGCTCGCGCTGCTTCGGCAGTGGCGGGCGTCGAGAATACGGAGGCGCGCAAGTACATCTCGCCTGCAGATTCCTCCGTTTCTACTTGGGTTGGATATGACACGCCAGTGGCTTTCGGCATTTCGTATTACACGCAGGGGCAGAATCTGGCGGCTCTGCTGGATCTATCTATCCGAAATGATACCGACGGCCGTTACAGCCTCGATGACGTTTTCCGCCGACTGTACAATGATCACTATAAACGCGGACGGGGCTTCACCACTGGCGACCTCGTAGCGATAATAAACAAGCTTACCGCGAAAGACTACAACGATTTCTTCAACCGATACGTATTTGGTGTTGAGGTGCCCGACTACGCTCGGATCTTCGGCTATGCCGGCTATAAAGTCGAGAAAAAGCCGCAGACGACACCGGATTTCGGCTTCTCGATGCGACCTAGAAACGGCGGATACACGGTTACCGGAGTTGAACCAAATGGTGCAGCATCGGCCGCAGGTATAAAACAGGGCGATGTCATTACAAAGGCCAACGACACCCCTGTTTTCGAAGCCCCGTTCGAGACTTTTGCGGGAAAAGAGATCAAGCTATCTGTCAATCGAAGCGGCGAGGATTTGGAATTATCAATGAAGGTCGGCGAACGCGCATACACGGCCTATTCACTCGCCGAGATCTCGGGGCCATCCGCTCGACAATTGAAGATTCGCGAAGGCTGGCTTAAACGATAATGTATCGTGGTGCGCCTTTTATGCGACTCCTGATATCCTAACGACATGCCCTATTCCGCCGCTCCGATCGTTGAATTCAGAAATGTCTCCTGCAATATCGGGGCGACCCGAATACTCGACGATGTGAATCTATCCATCGCGAACGGCGAAATACTTATACTTCTTGGCGAATCGGGGTGCGGTAAGACCACAACTCTAAAAATGATCAATCGCCTGATCGAACCGACGGGCGGCGAGGTTTTGGTCGAGGGTAGATCAACCACAGATTGGGACCCGATCGCCCTCAGGCGGCGTATCGGTTACGTGCTGCAGGAGGCAGGCCTCTTCCCGCATTTTACCGTAGCGGAGAACGTTGGGCTGGTTCCCTCGCTTAATAGCTGGGACGAATCACCCGTCGCTGACCGCACCGCTGAGATGCTCGAACTTGTCGGCCTTCCTCCCAAACGCTTCGCCGATCGCTTTCCGCACGAACTCTCTGGCGGCCAGCGCCAGAGAGTCGGCGTCGCGCGTGCGTTGGCCTCAGACCCTGAAATAATTCTGCTCGATGAGCCTTTCGGCGCGCTCGATGCGATCACACGCACGCGACTTCAGAAAGAATTCGCGAGCCTCGTCCGCGAACTCGGTAAAACCGCCGTCTTCGTTACCCACGACCTTCACGAAGCCATGCTCCTCGGGACCCGCATCGCCTTGATGGACAAAGGCAGCATTGTCTTTCTCGGCTCGGCAGAAGCGTTCTCTGCCGCCGAACTGCCGCTGGCGAAAGCCTATCTCGAAACGGTCACCGTTTAACAGATGACAGACTTCCTTCAATTCTTGCGCGATAACTGGCCCGAACTGCTTGCCCTCACACGCGAGCACATCTTTCTAGTTCTAATCTCGACGGGTCTGGCGGTACTGGTTGGCATCCCGCTCGGCATTCTACTCACCCGCGTACGATCGCTGCAAGGGCCCATACTGGGCTTTGCGAACATTTTGCAGACCGTGCCCAGCCTTGCCCTATTCGGACTTCTTATACCCATTCCCTTCATTGGCGGAATTGGAGCGAGAACGGCAATCATCGCACTTGCGGTTTATGCGCTGCTGCCCGTTATTAGGAATACTGTCACCGGAATTCTCGGTATTGACGCGAAAGTTCGCGAAGCGGCCGCCGCGATGGGAATGACCGGCGGACAAATATTGAAAATGGTCGAGCTGCCGCTTGCTATGCCCGTAATTATTACAGGAATTAGGGTTGCGGCTGTTATATGTGTCGGTGTGGCCGCGGTCGCCGCGGCAGTTGGTGCCGGCGGGTTAGGCACCTATATTTTCCGCGGTCTTCGGCAAAACGATAACAATTTGCTCGTCGCCGGTGCTCTCGCCTCCGCGATACTTGCCCTTTTGTGTGACTTTGCTTTGGGGCAGATCGAGAAGTCGTTCACGATCGGTGAGCGACTGGCCGCCGGTAGACGACGATGGACAGCGGCAGGTGTCGGCGCCATCTTCTCTGCGGTCATTGCGCTAAATCTTCTCGGTACCGGTTCTCCAACTTCCGACGTTGGCCAAAGGGTTGTTGTAGGTTCAAAGGATTTTACGGAGTCCGTAATTCTCGCCGAAATCCTGTCTCAAACGCTTGAAAACGAAGGGGTTGTGGTCGAGCGTGAATTTGAGCTTGCCGGGAATCTCCCGCACGACTCTCTTTTGTCGAAACAGATCGACGTCTATCCTGAATACACAGGCACGGCCTATACTGCCATCTTGAAACATCCGCCGCTGACCGATCCGGAAGCTGTTTACGAAGAAACCAAGGCGGAATACGCAGCGAAATTTGACCTTGCGATCAGCCCATCGATCGGTTTTGCGAACGATTTTGCGATACTTGTGCGCGGAGAGGCTGCCCGAAACAGCGATCTTAGGACGATCTCGGACGCCGTGCCTCTTGCCAAAAATTGGCAAGCCGGTTTTGGTCAGGACTTTATGTCGAGAGCGGACGGCTATCCTGGCTTTGCACGTGCCTACGGCTTCAATTTCGCTAGGCAGCCCCGTGAAATGGACCTTTCGCTCACATACCGGGCACTCGAATCGGGCGAACTCGACATCATCGCGGGCAACTCGACTGACGGCCTAATCGCCGCTCTCGATCTATACCAGCTTGAAGACAATAGACATTACTTTCCGCCGTACCAGGCAGTATTCATCGCCCGCCAAGAAACAATGCCGATCCTCACAAATGCCTTTGCAAAGTTGAAGGGTATGATCGCGACCGATGACATGAGGAGGTTGAATTATGAGGTTGATGGAAACAAGAGATCGCCGAAAGATGTCGCTCGCGAATGGTTGAACATGAAGAATCCGTGAACCTTTTTCATTGCCCCCCCCCCGCCCCAAGTGCTATTCTCAAATAATCGCGAGGCTTTACCCAAGCACGGAGCCCGACTCTTATTAGGTGTTCAACGCGCACGTTCGTGAATTTTTGATAGGATTAACCGATGAGAGTTAAACTCAAATTCCGTAAGGCGAGGCTTGCCTGTATTTTTGGAGTGGTGTGTGTTCTTTCACCGGTCGCGTTTTCTCAGAACACAAAATTCAATCCGAAGCTCTTGGTTTGGCAAGAGAGAGTTGATCGGTTGACTGATGGGGTCATTAAAGATTCTTCATCGTTCATCGATTCGGAAAAAGCATTCTACCTCGCATTGGTCGCGAAACTTTCCTGGAAGTTCGATCCTCGTAAATCCAAAGTACACCTTAAACAATCAGCGAAAATTATAAGAAATTCATTGGAATCAGATGATAGGGCTAATCTAGGTACGAATCTCGAGAACAGCCAAAAAACGATTCGAGTAATCGCAGAACTTGATACAAATTTAAGTCAGGAGCTGGCCGAGCGAGTTTTAGAGATCTCGTCCGAGAAGGACCGTACTGGACAGCATTCGGATCTGTTATTGCTGATCGCGCTGCAGGTGTTTGAAAAGAATCCTCAGCTTGCCTTCGATATCGGGGTCAAATCGCTGACCTTGGGAAATCCCATTGAGATATTTCGCTTGATCGCTTCACTCAATGCAAAGGATGGCGTGCTCGCCGATCGCCTTTTTTCGCTTGCACTTATAAATGCGCGGCGTACCGGCGATATTGAGTTTATAAACCGGTTATCCGCAGCATTTAAGACCTTTAAAGGAGCTACGATCTCGGACGCGTCTCGACTGTCGTATCTGGAGCTATTGGCTGATTTGATGATGGCCGGAACAATTAGCGAACAGGAGCGGCCTGCAGGATGTAAAGCCGCGTCGATCGCGGCACGTTTGCTTGACCAGTTCGACCACTATTTGCCCACACGTTCGCTGACGCTGCGTCAACAGGTTCAAATTTGTCTCGCTTATATTTCGCATTCGGATCTCGAGCGAACGAGAGCGGCGACTGAGGATAACCAGCCTCAAACGGTGGATGACCTTATTCGAGCGGCAAGTAATACAAACGACAGGTTTCTGAAATCAGATTATTTCTACAGGGCTATTTCAAAATTGGCTGCGGAAATGAAATTTGACGAGATACTTTCGCTGCTTGACGGGATGACTAAGGAGGAGACGAAGGTTTTCCCGCCGGGGGCTTGGGACGGCTGGCGTGGCGAATATTCACTTCAGTTAGCATTGCAAAAGGTCAAATCGGACGACCTTCCGGCCGTATACCGAATTCTGGATCGGACACCGAATTCGGTTAGGCCTTATGTACGGTTAAGTCTGGCGAACAAGCTGTCCGAGCGCAGCTATGCAGACTTCATTTTGGAAATCCTTGAAAAGACGCGAAAGGAATTGAACAGTTTTGAATTGCCTCCGAAAGACGTCGCAAGCAGCTATATATCGTTAGCGCGATTATACGTAAAGGTCCAACCCGGAGACGCCCCGGCCGTCTTCGTCGAGGCCGTAAAAGCCATAAACAACTCCGATTCCGAAAACAAGGAAGATCTGCCCGAGAAAAATTTTGCCCCGCTTAGGGATTATGTTCCGCTTCCAAACGGATTGCTTGAAGCTAATGAGTTTATAGTTTTCAGCGGTTTAGCAAATATAAGCTCGAAACGAAGCCGGGTTCGACTGAAACTTGGATTGCTTGAGTCGTCGATCCAGGGCTTATTAGTTGAGAAGAACACGATCGAAAAACTATCTAGGAAGTTAGTTTTGCAAAATGCGAACGCCCAATAGAAGCGTACTGTTTAGACATATCGCTCAAATGACTTGCAACTTTTCCACAGGTAGTGTAATCTCACTCTTTTGATAATTCCTTCTCTCTTTTGTCGACGGTAGACACGCTCTCATTGTGAGACAGCGTCTTGGATAGTAACGAGAGATGGTTCGTTTATAACTGTCAGAAGCGGCTTAGAGTTGTTTTTAAGCCTTCTCGCGTTGGTATTCGCTGCAACCGTTACACCGAAGATTTTTACCCACCGTTAGATAACTTCTTAAAAAATCCTGGATGATCGTATTTTCGTGCCAGCTCCTATGAGAGCGGAACGATTATAGAATGTCGAAGTGTTGAGTCCGCATGCCGCGAGGCCCGGATCTTTGATTTCCGATTTTTCTACATTCATTGGCCCGGGTGGTCCATGAGATCTACGTACTAGTCCGGTTGAAGAGAATAATAAGTTAATGAGTTTTAGAGATTTAGGCTTGCAGCCGTTTTTTACGGATAAATGCGAGCAGTTGGGTTTTACTACGCCTACACCCATTCAAGAAAAGGCAATTCCCGTCATTTTGGACGGAAACGACATCATTGGCTGTGCCGAAACGGGCACAGGCAAAACGGCAGCATTTCTACTGCCCATATTGCATAAGCTCAATACGGGCAAACGGCAGGTCGGGACAAAGGTGCTTGTGCTTGCCCCAACGCGCGAATTGGCGAACCAGATCGATGCTGCTTGCCGCGATTTTGCCCCAAAAGGCATTCGGTGCGCAGCCCTTATTGGTGGTACCGGGTACGGGAAACAGACCGAAGCGCTTCGAAATGGTGCAAACATAATTATTGCAACGCCTGGTCGGTTGATCGATTTTATGGAACAGGGGATGATCGACTTTTCGATGCTGACCACTCTCGTTCTCGACGAAGCCGACCGAATGCTCGATATGGGCTTCCTGCCCGCAATCAAACGTATAGTTCGCGCGATCCCGGAAAAACGCCAGACGTTATTCTTTTCGGCCACGATGGCTCCGGAAGTCGAGCATATTGCCCGTACGATAGTAAAAGATCCTGTGTTTATCGAAGTCAGCCCCCGCGGAAAGGCCGCCGGCACTATCCATCAGTCGGCCTACCCGGTCGACCACGCATCGAAGACCGTTTTGCTGCTGGATCTGCTTGAAAAAGAAGACTTTGACCGCGTACTCGTGTTTACACGTACGAAACGCGGGGCTGACCGCCTCGCACACATATTGGAAAAGCGTTCAGTTAAATCGAATCGGATCCACGGTGACCGATCGCAGTCGCAGCGTGAGGCGGCCCTTAGAGCCTTCAAGGCAGGCCAGACCAACGTACTGGTCGCTACTGACGTTGCCGCACGGGGAATCGATATCGATTCGGTGTCTCATGTGATAAACTATGACATACCCGAAGCTCCCGAGGATTACGTCCACCGTATAGGCCGAACAGGCCGAGCGGGCAACACAGGGCGTGCGATAACGCTTTTCACGTCCGCCGAAGAACATTCGATGCGGGCGATTGAGCGGCTCACGGGACAGTCAGTCGAACGGGTCGTCTTGCCGGATTTCGGTGGCAGTTCGTACGTTCCGGCGCGCCCCGTCGTTAGACCGGCACCGGCGAAAAAGAGCTTTCGATCGTTCGGCCGAAGACGCTCGAGATAGGTAGTTAATAATTATGATTAAAGTAGAAAAATATGCCGTTGGTGACACGCTTGATATGCTGTGCTCCGCCTGTGATGTAGAACAATCTCATTCCGTCGAGACTGTGACGAAACAAGGCAAGATCTCAAAAGCGGTTTGCGGCACATGTGCGACGATGAGCACTTTTACCCGAGGTGTAAAGACGGCTGTTGAAATGGGGAAATCCAAAACGGCGTCCCCCTACGACCGTACGCGTAAGTATCGTAAGGGACAGGCAATGATGCACACCGTGTTCGGACAGGGTGAAGTAACGGCCGTGATCGAACCGCAAAAGATCGACGTCCTTTTCGGCGATCAAACCCGGCGATTGATTCACGCTCAAGCTCAAAGTGCGTAATTGATAGACAAAAAAGACGGCTCCATTCGAGCCGTCTTTTTTATCGATTTAACTTTTGTTTCCCCTTTACTTGCGGCCGCGTAGGATCAATCCTAGAACAACTCCCACGGCTGCCGAAATAAGCAGCGCTTGTCCCGGCTTCTGGCGTGCGAATTCCTTCGCATCTTCAAGAATCACCTTCGGATCCTTGTTCTGAATTTCCTTGAATTTATCGCTCGCCTGCGCGAATTTTTCATTTGCATAATCGCGTGCCTTTGCGGCAGCGTCCTGCACCTTCTGACCGTATTCTTGTGCCTGCATTTTTAGATCTCCCAAAAATTCGTCGTCTCCGACATTGCTTGTAAATTCGTCCTTTTCGACCGGTACGAGTCCCTGCTCTCTTTGTCTCAATTCTTCTTCTGCCTTCTTCACTTCAGCGTCGTATTCTGTCATTTCTTCAAACTCCTTCGTTCAATAAACTCAAAAAACTGCTCCGCTTGTTGTGCGTGAGTCCTTCAGATGTTACCCCTCATCATTGAGTTGTAACGAAATATATATACAAAAGTTCGCGCTTTATGAGCTCTCGAATAATTCAAGTATACATCCTCGCCCGAACTTAATTCTCAAAAGCTTCGTAAGAATCTTCAATATTTGCTTGACAGGGACTTCCCGGAAATGCAAATCTATCGGTTATATTTTGGTAAGTAAGTACTTACTTATATCGACCGTCAGGAGTTTTATTGTTAAAGAACCCATTAGATTGTATTCATTCAGGCCGAATGTCCGGCGATAAGCGGCGGGAACAGATTCTGACTATGGCTGTTCAATTGTTCTCTCAGCGGGGATTCAAAGGAACCACCACGCGGGAGATAGCGCAAGCGGCCGGCGTTTCCGAGGCGATGGTCTTCCGGCATTTTGCAAATAAGAGCGCCCTCTACGACGCGATTCTCGATCACAAGTCGTGTACCGACGGTATCCACGAATTCCCCTGGCAAGGTAATCCGGCTATTAAACAGGCTATCGACGATCATGACGATTATTCGTTCTTTTACAACATCGCCCTCGACGCCATGAACAATCAGCAGCGCGACGAAGGCTTTTTGCGGCTTCTGTTTTATTCCGCTTTGGAAGAGCACGAATTGGCTGACCGGTTCTTTGATCAGTTCATAACGCGTGTCTATCAGTTCATTGGCGGTTATATCAAGAAGCGTCAGGCGGGCGGTGCTATGAGGGATTTTGACCCGGCCGTCTGCGTCCGAGCGTTTTTGGGAATGATGATCCATCACTCGCTAAACAACGTACTTTGGGATCGCGATCGCCGCCACCTGAACATAACCAACGACGAAGCAGCGAAAAATTTTGCGGAGATCTTATTGCAAGGGGTACTGGTAAAGTCAACAACAAAATGAGAAGGGAAATCTATTTAACGGCGTCAGTTTTATTGGTATTTACATTCATCTTCGTTACCGCGTGCGGCAGCGGTTCGGGTGCCGACAACGCTGACGCGGCAAACACAGAAGCATCTGTTGTCGATGTCACCGCCGCTCAGGCGGTCGTCAAACCGATACCAACGTATTTTGAGGCAACCGGGAACCTCGCAAGTGATGCCCAGACCGATGTTGCTCCTGCCGTTAGCGGCAAGATCGCTCAGGTAAATTTTGATGTCGGCAGCTACGTCAATCAGGGTGACGTGCTCGTGCGTCTCGACGACCGCGACGCGCGGATTCGACTCGAACAGGCTCAGTCGCAGGTTGCGCACCAGCGGCAAGCTGTCCAGCAGGCCGAAGCAAACGTTGAGCAGGCGATCGCGTCACTCCGGCAGACCCAGGCACGGCTCGGCGTCTCTGATGGCGAATCGTTCAATATCGAATCTTTCTCACAGGTGAGGTCGGTCAAGGCGCAGCTGGAACTCGCCGAGAAAGAGTTTCAGCGAACACAGCGTCTGCTTGAATCCGGCGATGTGTCGCGCTCCGCCTATGATCAGCGAAAGGCACAGCGCGATCAACTGCTTGGTCAGCTGGATGAGTCGCGCTCTAATGCGGCCGTAGCGGTTAAAGCGATCGGCACGGCGAAGGCTCAGGTGGATACTGCGCGCGCGGCGGTCGGCGTTGCCAAGGCTGCGGTCTCAACGGCGCAGACACAGGTTGAACAGGCCCAGAAAACAGTCGCTGATAACTCGATCCGCTCCCCGATCAGCGGTTATGTGGCGGAACGCGTCGCAGACGTAGGCGAGTACATTTCACCAAATACGCCTAATTCCAAGATCGCGACTATCGTTAGAACGTCGGTTTTAAGAATGAAAATAGATGTGCCCGAACAGTCGATCGGGAAGGTTGCTGTGGGCCAGGGGATATCGCTTCAAACAAGCGCTTATCCCGACCGCAACTTTGCCGGAACGGTTGTCCGAATGTCGCCGAGTGTGAACACAACCGCCCGAACGTTAACCGTAGAAGCCGAAGTGCAGAACGGCGAAGGGCTACTTAAGCCGGGCCAGTTCGCCACCGTTAGGATAACCCAATCGATACCCGAACCAGCTGTAATGATCCCTGTGACCGCGGTACGGACCGATGGCGACATCAATCGCGTTTTTGTCATTAAAGACGGAGCCGCGCGCGAACAGATCGTTCAACTGGGTTTGCTCGAGAACGAAATGATCCAGGTCAAAACCGGCGTTGCGGAAGGCGATTTGGTCGCTACCAGTAATCTGGGGGCCCTGAATGACGGCGTGTTGGTAAGGCAATGATCTCCGTTTCAGCCCGCTGGGTTGTAGAACGTTGAACGAATTTTGATTTATGCAATGGTTAGCAGAGATATGTGTTAAGCGCCCGGTGTTCGCGACGATGTTGATTATGTCGCTTGTCGTGGTCGGAGCGTTCTCGTTCTTCAGCCTTGGTGTCGATCTCTTTCCAAAGGTCGATTTCCCTACTATCACGGTCACGGTGGTCAATCCCGGTGCATCGCCGCAGGAGATCGAAACCGAGATCACTGAGAAGATCGAAGAAACGGTGAACACGATCAGTGGGATCGATGAACTGCGGTCGTCCTCGATCGAAGGAATTTCGCAGGTCTTCGTTCAGTTTATCCTGGAAAAGGACGTGAATATTGCAGCCCAGGAGGTTGAGAATCGGGTTCAAACGGTTATCCCGAATCTTCCTGAAACGGCTGAGCAGCCTACGGTGATGAAGCTCGACAGCGACGCCGCGCCTGTTTTGCGCATCGTCGTTTCGGCCCCGACAAATTTGCGTGAGGTCACCGAGGTTGCAAAGAATCAAATCAAGGAGCGCATCGAATCCGTCAACGGCGTCGGCCAGGTATCGATGATTGGCGGCCGTGAGCGTCAGATCAACGTTTGGGTCGATCCTGACAAGATGCGGTCATACAACGTGACCCCGGCCGAGGTGACCGGAGCCCTTCGCATCCAGAATATGGAGTTCCCCAGCGGTCGGCTTGACGAGGGACAGACCGAGACAAGCGTTAGGACGCTTGGGAAACTGAAGAAACCTGAAGAGTTCGCCGAGGTTGTGGTCGCTACCCGCGGGACGTATCCGGTAAAGATCAAGGATATCGGCTACGTTGAGGATGGAGCTGAAGAGCTTCGGTCCGAGGCCCGCCTTAATGGAAAACCGGCCGTCACACTTATCGTCGCAAAGCAATCCGGGCAGAACACGGTCGCGGTCGCCCACGAACTGAAAGATCGGCTAAAAGAGATCGAACCGACACTCCCGAAGGATTTCACGATCGAGATCGTCGGCGACAATTCGATCTTTATCGAAAATTCGCTGAACGCGATCGAGGAACATCTTATCGTCGGCAGTATCCTGGCCTGTATTGTCGTATTCCTTTTCCTATGGAATTTTCGGACAACATTCATCGCGGCGCTGGCAATTCCGACCTCTATCATTTCGACGTTCGCGCTCGTCTATGCAATGGGCTATACCCTGAATTCGATCACGATGCTGTCACTCACCTTGATGGTCGGGATCGTGATCGATGACGCGATCGTCGTCTTGGAAAACATCTTCCGATTTGTAGAAGAAAAGGGTATGAATCCGTTCCAGGCTGCGATCGAAGGAACGCGCGAGATCGGCCTTGCGGTTCTAGCTACCACCCTGTCGCTGATGGCGGTTTTTGTCCCGATCGGGTTTATGTCGGGCATTGTCGGACGGTTCATGTCGAGCTTCGGCTTGACGGCCGCCTTTGCGGTGGGCGTCTCGCTGCTCGTTTCCTTTACATTGACGCCGATGCTTGCGGCCCGTCTTATTAAACGTGAGAACGTCAAACCTTTGCCCGATGAAGCGCTGAAGAATGAGATCACGGGCGACGGGATGCTCGAAACAAACAGAAACAAGAAAAAAGGCGAGCATCATCTGTCAAAAGAGTCTGGCTGGTTCAGCTACGTCCTTAACGGATACACGCGGCTCCTTCGGTTCTCGATGACCCACCGATGGTTGGTCGTTGTGC
>JBAUGL010000010.1:0-2443 GCA_049679665.1 Pyrinomonadaceae bacterium
AGACAAAGACGGTCGTCTCGGTGTTGCTGATTTTCTTTACTCGTTTACCTTCGCCGTCGTAAAGATATTGCCCTATGGTGACGTTGCTGGCGTCCTTGACTTCTTTCTGATGATTCTCCGCGTCGTACCCAAACGTCCGCCCCTCCGCGTCCGCCGTCACGTTCCCGGCCGCATCAAACCCGAACCCGACAAGCCTGTTCGTCGAAGTGCTGATCGAAGGGTTGCAAACCGCCTGCGGACAGCTTCCCAAAGTAGTCGTGTTTGCGGCATCAAACTTCCGGTACGGATTTTGATTCGCAACGCCGATTCCGAATGGTCTCATACTAACAATCGACTCCCACAGACCTCCGAGTAATAGCTAATCTTAACCCCGGGTAATTCCGCTCGCAATTCCTTAACAATTGAAACTCCTTCTAAATCCAGGCCTTCTGCTGTCTCTGTGTTTTCAAATCCTTGAAATTGTTGCTCATGATAATCGGCAAGCCACGAGGTAATCCTTCTTTTTAGATTCTCAGATATTTCAAGACTATCAAGTTCGACGTCCGAGCTTGTAAAGTCCGTTCGTATCCCTGTTCCGTTAAATGCAGCATCTAAAACTAGATATTTATACAGGCTCATAATTCGTCTTAGTGTGATCTAAAATGTCGGTGATCTATCACAAATTTAGGCGTCACGCCAATTTCATATACACCTGCTTTGTTATTTAGATGTCCCGGTTTTTGGAAAATCCTGTAACCACTAGATTTTACGGTTGGCCTGTGTGACAGAATGACGTTGTCGAAGCTAAATGGGAAATTATGCCCTACCGGATCTTCTAACGCCCTAGCTCTTACGCGAGGGTCGTACGGCAAGGGTCTTGGCCCTACAAACGAGCCGCGGCTCGCGCCGCCTGGCACCATAGAAAGCGTCGAACCACCCCTTACTGCCCCACCTGCAAACATAAGACCAAATCCCATGCCCACTTCGGTGGCACTTCCGTAGGAATATTGTCTCGCGTTGTCGTACGTGAAACTCTTGATAGAAAACGGATTTTGTACTCCGAGAATTGACCCAATGAGACCGCCTGGCTGCGTGAGTGAGTTGACGGTGCCAATGCCAAAATCGCCGGCACCTCTTAGCATGCCCTCTGCCGCGTCACTGACTCCTTGACTAACGCCGACGGCTAGCCTATTTACGAGCGAAGCTTCGCGGATCGGTAAATCGGCCATTTCAATTTCTTGATAGGCACTACTGGCATCAACTGGAACAGAGGCTAATTCCCCGGGAGTGCCGCCAATTTGCAGTTGCATGGGCTCACCGTTTGGGCCTCGTTCAGCACAAAGTTTGTCCTTCTTGGGATCACAACCATCAAAACTACTGCTATAACCGCCCGTCGGGCCGGAGTTTGGGCAGCTGCCGCCGCATGCACCGGTGGTCACTGGAATCAGGCCCAGCGGGTCGGTGAACTTATACGGTGAATTCAGAACGTAGGAGTAACGATTGAATGTCTGCGGGTTGCGGATCGAGGCACTCGCTGTCAGCGGATCGATGCTCGTGTATCGCCCGTGAGTCGAGTTGTAGTATCTCGCCTGTGCAAAGTCGAGGCCGGATTCGGAGTCTTTTTCGTAGCCGGTGTAGCCTTTCCGAAGCTCGTCGCCGCCGGTGTAGCCTAAACTGCTTGTCCGTTGTGCCGAAAAACTTTCCTCGCCAAACGCCGAGTAGTCCTTTCGCCCAGTCACAAGTCCATCCTCATTTGTTGTCACCCGAGGGCTCCCCAGATGATCCGTTGTCAAATAGCTCACCTGCTGCGTCTGCGCAAGTGCCGTCGAATACTCTGCAACAAGCTGACCGGTTCCATTATAAACAAAAACGGTAGTCTCAGTCGATGAAATTTTCTTGACCCTGCGGCCCTCGCCGTCATATTGGTAAGTCGCATCCGGCGTGCTTGAACTATTGCCGATTACGAAAAATTCTTTCTGATGATTCTCCGCGTCGTAGCCGAACCGTTGGCCTTGAGCATCCTGCGTAACGCTGCCATTCGCGTCAAATATGTAGCCGCTTGATGAAATGCGGTTGTTGCTTGTCGAGATCGTCGGATTGCAAACGGTCTGCGGACAGCTTCCGAGCGTGCTTGTATTTGCGGCGTCGAATCTGCGATTTCCGTATCTGTCGATGGTGAAAGTCTGTTTCCAAGTCTGACTCCCGCCGACCGTCTCCGACGCCGACTGCAAACGGTTCAGCGAATCATAAGCATACGTCTGAATTGCCGTAAACCCGGAACCGCCACCCGCCGTCGGCACCGTGATCTTCTGCCCTCTAAGGCTCCCATTGTTCAACGCTGACGTCCCATAATCATACTCAAGCCTCAATAGATTCGTCGCCTCCTGCGTTTTGCCCAACGCGATCTCTGTCGGCTGGAGACGAGAGTTATACTTCGCCGATTCCCATTTCCCGTTCCCAAGCC
>JBAUGL010000011.1:0-9951 GCA_049679665.1 Pyrinomonadaceae bacterium
TATCAGACGCTTGGGAATTTTCTCCAATCACCTGATTTGATCATATGAAAATGTAAAATGGTACACTCGTTACAATAATGATCCGGATCGAAGATGTTATTGGGAAAGTGGAACTGAACCGCCCGAACGCAGACACAGATCTGATTCGAAGGGCCTATTTGTTCTCCGCCCTGCATCACCGCGGGCAAAAGCGGGCCTCAGGGGAACCGTACCTCGTCCATCCTATTGAAGTGGCGGACATCCTAGCCGAAATGAGGCTAGACGAAGTCAGCGTTTCAACCGGACTGCTTCATGACGTCGTAGAAGACACTCTGGTTGACATTGAAACGATCCGTACATATTTTGGCGATGAGATAACCCACCTGGTTGACGGCCTGACCAAGATCGCCCACATCAGCAACCTTTCCAAAGAAAAGCAACAGGCCGAGAACGTAAGGAAGATGGTACTTGCGATGATCACCGACGTCCGAGTCGTTCTGATCAAGCTTGCCGACCGCCTTCATAATATGCGGACAATGGGGTTCCTGAAACCGGAGAAACGGGCAAGGATCTCGCAGGAAACACTGGATATTTACGCACCGATCGCTCATCGGTTGGGGATGGGTAAACTTCGCGGAGAGCTCGAGGATCTATCATTCCAAAATCTGCACCCCGAGGAATACAAACGGCTGTCGAAAGAGGTCGAGGCACGACGTCCCGAGTTGGAACTTGCGCTTGAGAGTATTAAGTTGACTATAGAGACTCGACTGCTCGAAAACGAAGTGCCGTTCGTTGAGGTCCAGGGCCGCGTTAAACGCTTGTTTTCTCTGCATAAGAAACTAAAGAAACGAAAGTTGATGATCGAACAGGTTTATGACCTCATTGCGGCCAGGATCATCACTGCAAACGACCGAAAGAATTGTTATCTGGCCCTGAGCGTTATCCACGACATATGGACACCGGTGCCGGAACGATTTAGGGACTGGATCGCGATCCCCCGAGACAATTTATATCAGTCGCTCCACACATCGGTTATCGGGGATGGAGGGCTTCCGTTCGAGGTTCAAATCCGAACTGAGGACATGCACCGAATTGCCGAGGAAGGCGTTGCCGCTCACTGGAAATACAAGGAGAGCAAGCTAGGTGCCCATGAAGACGATGAAAATCTCGACGAACTCCGGAAGGTGGTTGAGAAATTGTTGCTGCCTCTTGTCGAAACAACGGAAGAGAATGACGATTCCGAAGATTTTATTGAATCCCTGAAACTTGACCTATTCCCGAAGGATGTTTATGCGTTTACACCGATGGGCAAGGTAATACAGTTGCCACGCGGTTCGACTCCCATTGATTTTGCATATGCCATTCATTCGGTCGTTGGTGACACCTGCACAGGCGCGAAGATAAATGGACGGATCGTACCGATCAAAAGCGAATTACAGAACGGCGATGTGGTCGAGATACTCACGACGCAAAACTCAAAACCGTCTCGCGACTGGCTAAATTACGTCGTAACTTCAAAGGCGCGAAACCGAATTCGACACTGGATTTCCGAGCAGCAACGATCCGACTCTATCGATATCGGGCGAAAACTGTTGGAGAAAGAGTCCGACCGGTTCCGCGTTCCCGCCAAAAAGCTCTCGAATAATGAATCGGAAATGAAGCGAATCGCTAATGAATACGGGCTAAGCCGCGGAGAAGACTTGCTCGCTTCCATCGGTTACGGTAAAACGCTGCCGCGTAATGTGTTAGCCAAGCATCTGGGTGAAAAGTTTGATGAACTCGATCCGGATAACCGGAAGGAGACCCGAATTGCGACCGGGATGAAGGCGGTCCGCAAGTTCATCGGCCTTGGTGAAGACGCCATTGTGGTAAAGGGCGTCGACAATCTGCTTACCACCAGAGCAAGGTGCTGCAATCCGCTTCGCGGCGAAGACATTATTGGCTACATCTCACTTGGGAAAGGCATAGTGGTCCATAATAAACGATGCAAGAATGTGCTTCAATTGATGGTCAACCGCGACCGTATCGTGGATGTGGAGTGGGCAGCAACCGATGCTTCCGAAATCCAATCGGTTAGGATACTTGCGACGACCGAGAATCGTACCGGAATGCTTGCAGGTATTACTAATGCCATTGCCGAGATCAAGACGGGTATTCGCGATGCATCGGCAAACATATCGCGTGACGACCGCGGACTTATCGAAGTTACCGTCGAGGTTTTCGATAAGAAGCATCTTGATAGGGTCGTCCTTGCGATCGAGAAAGTGCCCGGCGTTATTGCCGTTGAACGTGTAAATTCCCTCTGATGACCTCCGCCGAACCTTCAGAAAATAATTCTTTACAATCAATTTCCGTGATGCTACACTCCGTCTGTTTCTGATTTATGTGACTTCGAGACCGCTATCACCACATGGTAGCGAGAGGGTTTCTTGTTCCACTTCTAATTGTTTTCCTTCGGCTTAGGTGCACTTTATACAAACGGCTTCGTAGATTGCGGAATACGAAAAATAGGTCTTGACACGAAAGTCCAATAAAACCATGGGAGGGACATAATGAAGCTTATATTCGCCACACTGTTTTCAGTGTTGGTCGCGGCCTTTATATGGTCGGGGCTCACCACTTTTACCGTTAGGAGTCAGGAACGCGGCACCAAATCAAATGAGGATCAGGAGCGACCTACAAAGTTTCTCAGTTCCAAGCGAGCGATACCTAATCGCTATATTGTTGTGCTTGAAGATTCGGCTGCCGGTATTCGCGGTGAAACGTCGGATGCGGTCAACGTTGCCGAATCGCTTTCGGTGATCTATGGCGGCAAGATCGACACTGTTTTCAAATATGCCTTGAACGGCTATTCAGTCGAGATGGGCCCAAAGGACGCGGCGAGGTTAAGCCGCGACCCTCGGGTACGATATGTTGAAGAAGATGCGCCCGTTTATGCGATCGCAACCCAGACCGGGGCAACGTGGGGTCTCGATCGCATCGATCAGCGTGATCTTCCGACCAACGGGAATTATGTGTATAACGCGACCGGTAGCGGCGTTAGCGCTTATATAATTGATACCGGTATCCGCCGAACGCATAACGATTTTGGCGGACGGGCTTTAATCGGCTATGACGCGATCGGGGACGGCCAGAATACGAACGACTGTAATGGGCATGGAACACATGTTGCGGGAACGGTTGGCGGTTCGACTTGGGGAGTTGCAAAGAACACAACCTTGTATGCCGTTAGAGTCCTCAATTGCCAGGGCTCTGGAACAAACGCTGGCGTGATAGCCGGTGTTGACTGGGTTACGGCAAATCATAATTCCCCAGCGGTGGCGAATATGAGCCTGGGCGGTGGTGCCTCAACGGCCCTCGATAACGCAGTGACAAATTCCATAAATGCCGGCGTAACATACGCCGTAGCGGCAGGTAACAGCAACACAAATGCGTGCAACTCTTCACCGGCCCGCGCTGCAGCTGCAATCACGGTAGGTGCGACGACAAACACTGACGCACGATCGTCATTTTCGAACTTCGGGACATGCCTGGACATTTTCGCGCCCGGATCATCGATCACATCGGCTTGGTACACCAGCAACACTGCCACAAACACGATCAGCGGCACATCGATGGCCTCGCCGCATGTCGCTGGGGTTGCGGCGCTATATCTGGAGGGCAACCCATCTGCCTCGGCTTCAACGGTTCGGAACGCACTCGTCAATTCGGGTTCGGCCGGTCGTGTTTCTAATCCGGGTTCGGGTTCGCCTAATGTACTGCTGTATTCACTCCTGACTGGTGGCAACCCGACGCCGACACCGACGCCGACACCGACACCAACGCCAACGCCGACACCAACGCCAACGCCGACACCAACGCCTGGCGATTGTTCGGGCGGAACTAATTACACAGGATCGCTTACGGGTACCGGAGCCGCGAATTATCATCCCGGAAGTCCCGGCTATTACTATAGTTCCAGTAGCGGACTGCACAATGGAAATCTAGCGGGTCCGTCAGGGACGGATTTCGACTTGTACCTGCAGAAATGGAACGGGTTCTGGTGGTCAACGGTAGGTCGATCCGAAAGTGTCTCTTCAATCGAGAGTATCAGTTACAATGGCACGTCTGGATATTATCGTTGGCGTGTCTATTCTTACAGCGGGAGCGGTTCCTACGCGCTTTGCGCAACTCGACCGTAATTAGCCGATAGATCGCTTTGACGGGGAGGGATGACCTAAATGGGTGATCCCTCCCCTTACTTTCGGTCATCAGTGCATTGGAATTCGTTGTTGGCGCTTTGCTTTTCGACTCGTTTTTGTTAAAATTCGCCTTTTGCTTATGTACATCGTTGAGTATCGATTCTTATGATGGAAATTATTGCTACTAACAATGCTCCGGGAGCCATCGGTCCGTATTCGCAGGCTATAAAGTCGGACAAGATGGTGTTTTGTTCGGGTCAAATTCCGATCGACGTCGCAACCGGCGATTTTGTGTCAGACGACGTAGCGGAACAAACAGAACAGGTGCTGAAGAACCTAACGGCAGTTCTGGAGGCCGCTGGTGCTCGGCTCGCGGACGTGGTCAAGACAACCGTGTTTCTGTCCGATATGGCCGATTTTGCTGCAATGAACGAAGTGTATGCCCGGTTTTTTGGAGAAAGCAAGCCGGCACGAGCGACGGTTCAAGCGGCCAGATTGCCAAAAGACGCAAGGGTTGAGATCGATTGTATAGCTATCTTATAGCCAAAAAGAATGCCAAACGAAGGAATCTATCCAAGTTTGGCAGCCGGAATTTACGAGATCTGGGTTTACCAGTGGTTACGCAGCTTTGACAATTTTACCCGATTTAATGCATCGCGTGCATACCTTTATTCGTCCATTGCCGCCAGCTGAAAGCTGGATGCGCACGGATTGAAGATTCGGGTTAAAGCGTCGACGAGTTTTGTTGTTTGCGTGTGAAACGTTGTTTCCAAATTGCGGACCTTTTCCGCACACTTCGCATCGTTTTGCCATAATAATTAGCCTCCGGTAAAAATACGAGGAAATAAAAAAGGAGTTTTTACAAACTCAAAAATAGATTTTATATCAAATAGATTCGCACTCCGTCAAGTTGAGAGGGCGAATTTATTGAATCAAAAGGAGCAGGATCCAAGTGCAAAAGTTTAAAAGCGGTTATATCTCAGTGGCGGTGTTAGCAGCGCTCGCGGCAATATTATCGGCCTGCGGAGGCGGCGTTGGACCATCAAATTCCTCCTCAGGAGGGGTGGACCCGAATGAAACGGCGGCTAGCGTTAACGGAAAGGTTATCAAAATGGAAGACGTGGAACGGGGTGTCAAGCAGCAGGCACAGGGCCAGGACGTTCGCTTGTCGCCGCTTGAACTGGCACAGGCCCGTCTGCAAATTCTTGATGGACTGATCCAGCAGGAAGTGATGTTCCAGAAAGCCGAAGCAGAGGGAACTGTCCCGAGCCCTGACGACGTGACGGTAGAATTCAATAAGCGTAAAACGGCGAGCGGGCTCTCCGCGGAACAGTTTGACGCGAAGATGAAAGAGATCGGCGAAACCGAAGCGTCGGCACGAGAAGCGATCAAGAAGGGCCTTGCCATACAGAAATTAACGGATAAGATCACCGGGAAGATCGAACCGCCGAAGGACAGCGAGATCGATGCGTTCTATGCCGGCAACAAAGAGGCATTTGTGAAAAAGCGAGGCGTCAGACTTGCCGCGATCGTGATCGACCCGGCGAACAACGGACAAGGCGATACGACTGTCGATGAGCAATCGGCTGTACTAAAGGGTAACGAAATAATAAAACAACTTCAGTCCGGTGTGGATTTTGCCACTATCGCTCGCGACAAAAGCGAGGATCAAAGCCGGCTTCAGAGCGGCGACTTAGGAAATATTTCGGAAGAACAGATGAAGCAGACCTTTCCGCCTCAGGTGGCTGCCACGCTCATGAACCCAAATTTCAAGGTTGGACAGATAATTCCGACACCTATGCAGGGTAAGTTCTATATTCTCAAGCTTCAAGAACGCAACGATCAGGACGAGAATCTGAACCTCGAAAGTCCCGGGGTTCGCCAGAGGGTCACGGACGAACTTATAAATGCCCGTAAGCAGCTTCTAGCTGCCGCTTATCAGGCGATCGCGATGGATGACGCGAAGATCGAGAATTACCTGGCAAAGAAAGTGATCGAGCACCCGAATGAACTTAGCGGAGCCCGGCCGGCTGGTATCGCGACGCCGGCTGCCACAAATGTGAATGCAAATGCAGCGGCTAATTCAAATGTGGTATCCAATTCCGCTGCCGCCTCGAATTTGCCGACAAACACTGCGCCATTAGCAAACTCCGCGATCAACGGAAACGCCGCAAATACGGCGAAGTAGTTTCTGGCTGGTATTCGATTACGCAACCGAAACCACAGCTGGCATAGGACATTCGCATGATGTGGATCCGTGTCATCTGTGGTTTCTTTTTAGTTTATGCTTTTTCGCTTTTCCGATGTAAAAAAGTCGTTTGGGTCGCGGGAGATCCTTCGCGGCGTCTCGTTTCAGGTGAATCCGTACGAGAAGATCGGTCTCGTCGGCCGCAACGGTGCCGGTAAGACGACAATTTTCCGCCTTGTTACCGGTGAAGAGTCGTCCGATGAAGGTGACGTCTTCAAGATGAACAATCTAAAATTCGGATTGCTTGAACAGCACGTCGACTTTCAGTCTGATGAAACGGTTCACACGGCTGCGCTTTCGTCATTCAAAGAAATTCACGACATCGAAGCGGAAATGCGGCTCCTTGAAAAGCGGATGGAAACAGACCATTCGGTCGAAACGCTCGAAAAATATGCCGACCTCCAGATAATGTTCGAACAGGCCGAAGGGTTTACCTACGCTGCGAGAGCGGAATCGGTATTGATCGGATTAGGGTTCACGAAGGAACTATGGGGACACGACACAAGCAAGCTCTCAGGTGGCCAGAAGAGCCGCCTCGGCTTGGCCCGCCTCTTGCTTTCTTCGCCCGACATCCTGTTGCTCGATGAGCCCACAAATCATCTCGACGTAATTGCAGTGGAATGGCTGGAAAACTTTTTGCAAGCCTATGCCGGCGCCTATATGGTGATCAGTCATGACCGCTACTTCCTCGACCGCACTACCAACAAGATCGTCGAGATCGATCGAGGTGAGGCCGTAAGTTACAACGGGAACTATTCTAAATACCTTGTCGAACGTGAACTTCGGCGCGAACAGCAGCAAAGAGAATACGAGAACCAGCAGGCGTTTATTTCGAAGACCGAGGAATTTGTCCGGCGGAATCTCGAGGGACAGAAGACGAAGCAAGCAAAATCGCGTCGAAACATGCTGCAGCGAATGGACCTGATCGAAGCCGTCACCGCAGATAGATCTGGCGGTAATTTCGGACTCAAAGCGGTTGAACGAGCCGGAAATAATATTCTTACAACTGAAGAAGTGGCCGTTGGGTACGCGTCACGAACGCTCGCTGCTGATATCAATATTAACCTGCACCGCGGAGAGACACTTGGGATCATCGGCGGAAACGGTTCTGGAAAGACAACGCTACTGAGAACTTTTATGGGCGAGATTCGTGAGCTATCCGGAAAGGTGATGTGGGGCACAAAAACGAATATCGGATACTACGCACAGAATCTTGAAGACCTCGATCCTAGGAATGAGATCATTCAGGAACTGCGGAGGGTTGCGCCGCTGGCCGAAGCGGGCGTACTGAGGTCATTTCTCGCCAGATTTCTATTTGTGGGTGATGACGTTTTTAAATCTGTCGGCGATTTGTCCGGTGGCGAAAAGGGAAGACTTGCGCTCGCTAAGCTGATTTATTCGCAAAAAAACGTTCTCATTCTAGACGAGCCTACAAACCATCTTGATATCCCTTCGCGTGAAGCTCTTGAAGCCGCGTTGGATGAGTACAGCGGCACGATAATTACGGTAAGTCACGACCGCTTTTTTCTCGATAAGGTCGCGACTCAGATACTATCGATCGACGCTGACGGAAGTGTAGATATATTTAACGGCAACTTTACGGAATATCATGATTGGAAGGCGGAGAAATCTTCGAGAACGATCGGTGAACCGACCAAGGCCAGCACGATCAGGCGTTCGGCGACGACCGAGGATATCGAGCCACTGAGTAAAAATCAGCGTCAGCTGATGAAGCAAAGAATTCGGGAGATCGAAGGAGACTTGCCCGTGCTGGAGGAATCGCGGGCCGATCTAACTAATCAGATCAGTGCGCCAAAGACGGCATCTGACCCAGTTAAGCTTCAGGCTGCCGCGGAAAGCTTCAGGAAAGTCGAGGAACAGATCCAGGAACTTTATTCAGAGTGGGAACGATTGCAATTGGAGATCGGGGAATAAACACGTTAAGAACGAGCTTCGACCGACTCAAGGTCTCAAGCTTGCGCCAAAGTCAGCTTTCTATTCTGTAATTTGGGGCTTCTTTCGTAATAATTACATCGTGAACGTGTGATTCACGAAGCCCGGCCGACGTGATTCTAACAAATCGTGTTTTTTCCTGCATTTCCTTTATAGTCGCGCAGCCAGTGTAACCCATTCCCGATCTGAGGCCGCCGACGAGTTGGGTTACCATATCGGATACAGAGCCCTTAAACGCCACGCGCCCCTCGATTCCTTCGGGCACATATTTCGAATCGGAAATTATACCTTCCTGGCCATAACGATCGCTCGAACCTTTTTTCATAGCCCCGATCGATCCCATCCCACGATACGTCTTGAAATTACGGCCCTGGAAAAGGATAACTTCGCCGGGGGCCTCTTCGGTTCCGGCAAATAGTGAACCGATCATTACAGAATCGGCACCAGCGGCAATTGCTTTTGCTACATCGCCGGAAAATTTTACGCCGCCATCGGCTATTATTGGCACCCCGGAACCCTTCGACGCATCTACACACTCCCTGATCGCCATTATTTGGGGAACTCCCGCACCGGTTACGACGCGTGTCGTGCAGATCGATCCCGGGCCGATGCCGACTTTTACGGCGTCAACGCCAGCGCGAATGAGTTCGACCGTAGCGTCGGCTGTTGCCACGTTTCCAGCGATAAGCTCAATCTCCGGGAATGAATCCCTTACCTGTTTTACTGCCTGAATCACACGTGAACTATGACCGTGAGCGGTATCGATCACGATCGCATCCACTCGAGATGCAATGAGAGCTTCCGCGCGGTCAAGAAACTCCCCAGTGGCCCCTATTGCTGCCGCACATCTCAGACGTCCGAGGTCGTCCTTAGCTGCATTCGGAAACTTGATCGCCTTTTGAATGTCCTTTACAGTGATCAGACCCTTCAAATGTCCATCGGCGTCAACAACTAAGAGTTTTTCAATTCGATGCTTTTGAAGTTTTATTTTTGCTTCGTCGAGCGTGGTGCCAACTGGGACTGTCACAAGCGGCTGCGGCGTCATCACCTGGGAAACAGGGATGTCGAAACGCGTCTCAAATCGAAGATCCCGGTTAGTAATTATCCCGACGAGTCGGCCATTTTCATCAACGACGGGTACGCCGCTGATGCTGAATCGCTGCATTATACCTAATGCTTCCGAGACAATTGCGTTGTCCCGGATGGTGACCGGGTCAACTATCATCCCTGATTCACTGCGTTTTACCTTATCTACCTCCTCGGCTTGTTTTTGGATCGAAAAGTTCTTATGGATAACCCCGATTCCGCCTTGTTGTGCCAAGGCTATCGCCAGGGCCGCCTCAGTAACTGTGTCCATCGCCGATGAACACAGCGGGATATTTAGCTCAATATTTCGTGAAAATTTTGTGGCAGTGTCGACCTCGCCCGGCAATACATCGGAATAGGCGGGGACGAGCAATACATCGTCAAACGTTAAGCCTTCTTTTATGTCGCTTATGTGCATATATCAACCGAAAAATATAAAAAGACCGGCACATAACCGGTAAAAACGCGTCCTACATTCAATAACTACCGCACGAGCTTCATCTA
>JBAUGL010000012.1:0-25993 GCA_049679665.1 Pyrinomonadaceae bacterium
GGCGATAATGTTGAACGCGGACAGAGATTTGGGCTAATAAAGTTCGGTTCTCGGACCGATTTACTAATGCCCAGCAACGTCGATATCCGCGTAAAGGTAGGCGATCGTGTTGTCGGCGGCGAGACAATCATCGCGGCTATCCCTTAAACCCTATGCAGATCGAGGAAAGCAGACCGAAGCACAAGGGGCTGAAAAAAGGCCTCTATGTGATACCAACGATGTTCACCGCGGCAAACGTCGGAATGGGATTTCTAGCCGTGATCTATTCGATCCGTGGGTTTCAGCTCATTTATACCGATCCGGTCGGCGCTTCGGGATATTTTGATTATGCGGCAATCGCTATTGGCCTTGCCATTCTTTTTGACACGCTAGACGGGCGCGTTGCAAGAATGACCCGGACGGCGACTGAAATCGGCGTACAGTTCGATTCACTTGCCGATGTACTCACCTTTGGAATTGCGCCCATTGCTTTGATCTACAGTTGGGCCGTGGGCGCTGCCCTAAACGAAGGCAGCCCAGAACACGCATTTGGCGTTTTTCTGCTTTTTATGTATTTGATGTGCGGAGCATTCCGACTTGCACGTTTTAATCTCCAGGCTACTCGGCCCCGTGTTCTTCAGGAAGGTACGCCGAAGGTTGATAAAAAGAACTTCGTTGGCCTTCCGATACCGCCTGCAGCGGGCCTTATGGCGGCCATCGTCCACTTCGCTCCGCAGCCTTTAAACGTATATGGCGACAGCCTACCCCGATTTTACGCTCTGCTCATAATGATTCTTATTGCAGTGCTTGGCGTACTCATGATCAGCACGCTGCGATACACAAGTTTTAAGACGGTGGGCACCGGCCGTCGGAATCTTTACGTTGTGTTGATTATCGCTGCGGCAGGTATGTCAATGTGGCTCTATTCGAGATACGTATTGTTGATCTTGGCAACTGTTTACGTTTCACACGGCGTGCTTTGGCACCTTGCCGGCTACCTTCGTCCAAGTAGAAGAGCAGAATCACACGCCCAGGATTAGACTTCTCGGCGGCGTTCCGAGATTGACGTGACGCTTGCCGATCGGCGCTTTCGTTTGCGTTCGCTGTAGGTGCCCTCCGGATCATCCGCAAATCTCTTTCCAGCGACGACGATCAGTGCCGTCAACGTAAGAAATAATAAAGCGACCGCCGTCGTGTGAAGTACAAAATCAAAGAGACTGTGAACTAGAACCGCAAAACAGCCCGCAAATGCGCCAAGCACAATGCCGCGCCGATAAATATTCTCAGTCTTCAAATTTTGTAAAGTCGTTCTTACCAGCAAAAACAGGAACGCTCCGCCCAGGATAATCCCAATCACGCCAGCATCCGCGACTACCTGAAGATAATCGTTGTGGGCTTGTTCCACGCGCTCAAGGCCGCTGTGACCATCAAACGGTGTATACGCGACACCGAATGCTCCTAATCCGGCTCCCATAGGCAGGTTTGCAGAAATAACCTTCATCGACGTATTCCATATCTCGGTTCGATTAGAGGTTATGTCCTGCGATCTCGTCGCAGAATCAGCCATACGGGTGACCGAGGACTCATCACCTATATACAATGTGCCGCCTACGACGGCACCGATAAGAAGCATACCCAACGCCGCCCGTAGCGCAATATTTCTCCAGCCGATGGAGCGGGTCAAGTAAAACGTGAGGATCGCGATTTGAGAAAGAAGTGCAATCAGGCCGCCTCGCGAGCCGCTAAGCAACAAGGCGATTGCCATTATCGCGACCGCCGTAAAATACAAAAGCCGTTTATCTCGATGAACACCCCCCACAAACAACAGCCCCAGGGGCAAACCGATCGTCATCTCCATATAGGCGGCAAAGTTGTGTCGGTTAACAAAGGAACCGAATGGTTCGGCGAATGCACGTTCGTATATCCCGTAGATCCTATCGGGGCTCAATACCGATTGGAGAATCGCGAAAAACGCGTAAACAAAACCGAATCCTGTAATTACGATGACAATCTTCCTAAGCCGGGACGCAGAGTCGACAAAAACAAGGGTAAGCGAAAAGAATATGCTTAGGGCGAGGAGGTGAAGAGCCGAAACCATCGTTGAAAAAGGATCGAGCGAGATCGTCCGAGGGATCGCGTCGACAATCGCCTGATCCGAAAGCGTACCGAATGGTATGATCTGAATTAATCCAAAAAGAACCGTCGCAGCTATCGGAATCTGCAGCTGGCTCGTGCTGAATCGCACACTGCCGGTCGAAAATCCGTCGTAAACCCACAGGATCATCATCACAGTCGTTGCCAAGTAAAAGATCGCGATGATCGGCTGATGGACCGCACCGTATGCGAGCGTCGTCAGTACGATCGTCGCGCAGATCAAAATGAAGATTAATTTTCCGATCCAGTTCATATGCAAATTAGCTAGCGTCTCGCCAATTCAAAATCGTCGTACCAGATCGTCCCATTTATAGGGCACGTCTCCCCGCAATAGGCCCTACCTGTTCTGATAATGATGCCCTGAGAATTCGCAGGCGAGGCAAATTCGATCGGAATTTGCTGCCAGTCATTGGTTCCTGTGGGAAATGGTCGCGATGACGCGATCAGCTTATCGTCATTTAGATTAACAATTTCGATGAGTGGCGGCCCGCCACTCTTAAGAGCCTCAGTTCGAACCCAGACATTTAGGCGATATTCTGTTGACGGTTTAACCGCCACGACTTGAGCAAGATCAACAAACGCGGGTTTTGTAAACGCCTTGAACGAGAGCTTTATACTGCGTTTACCGTTTCGCTTTACGTCCGCATCCGTCGAAATATCCACCTTCGAATCAAACCGGGCGATCTTCCAGTCGAAGTAAGTGTCTGCCGCGTTTGGAATCTGCTTTTCAAATCCCCCATTCGTTACCGATTCGACTGCGGCGTCCGGATCAATGCCTAAACCCTTTGCAAACTCAACGGCCTGACCGGCAAAGCGCTTTTCGTACAAACCCTGAAGGATAATCTTTGAAATCTGTGGATTAAGCCCCTTCTCTTGCTCCGGAACGCTTTTCCAAATTCGGAGAGAATCGGAAGCCCGGCCGCGAGCGGCATAGAAAAATGAAAGACTTACAAGTGCATCCGGAGTGTCGGGTACAACCTCCTCAAGCTTCACAGGATCCTGGTCATAATAGTCCCACACAAGCGATAGGACCTGATCACGGTACGGTGAAATTAATCTAGCTGTATGCTTCAGTTCCGCTAACGCTTCGTCAACGCGGTTCTGCCTAAAATAGAAGTTGCCCGTCTGCCATCTCGGAAATACGAACGAAGGAGCAAGTGCGGTCGCGCGCTTGAATGAGCGCTCCGCGTCAGAAAAACGCTCCACTTGCTCGTAGGCTCTTCCGAGTTCCAACCACCATCGGAAGTCATTAGGCGATCGTCGTACGATGTTTTCAAACAAAGGTATTGTCAAATTCGGGTCACCAGTTGACGATAGATCGCGTTGGACGGTCGCGTGCAACCAAGTCGCTGCCGGGTCAGAGGGAGCTAGATCAACTGCGGCGTTGGCCAATTCCGTTGCGTTTGGCTGATCAGGTGCAGTAAACTCCCCCAATAAACTTCCGATTTGCCAACGAACCGAGAACCATCCGAAGAGCAATGCCAAAACAAGAGCGCCGGCCAGCAAAATGCGGCCCGGAAGGCTGATTGAAGGTATGATTTTTAGATGATCCTTCATACTTTGAAAAAGAGTAACCACTCGCGATCAAGCAAAAAAAGCTTCTACCTTCGAAACAACGTATTCTATCTGTTCCGACCGCAGTTCAGGAAATATTGGCAGTGCAAGCGTCTCGCGCGATGCACGTTCTGATTCGGGAAATTCACCTTCGCGGTGACCAAGATACTCGAAACACTTCTGCAAATGCAGAGATACCGGATAATAAATGTCAGTACCAATGCCCTCTCCCGCGAGGAACTCTTTTAATTGGTCACGCCTTCCCGGCACGCGCACAACAAATTGGTTGTAAATATGGCGACAATTGTCACGTTCAGACGGCAAGTTTACTACTTCAGCTAATCCCAAATCATCGAACATCCGTCGATACATTTGTGCATTTAAATTGCGCTTATCAGACCACGCATCCAGATGAGGCAGTTTTACTCGAAGCACCGCACCCTGAAAGCCATCGAGCCGGGAATTCAACCCGACCCACTCGTGATGATATCGCTCCTTGGCGCCATGAACCCGCAGCGCCTTCAATTTTTCTGCCAGGTCGTCGTCGTTAGTGGAAACGAATCCGCCGTCACCCATCCCACCGAGGTTCTTAGAGGGGTAAAAGCTAAAACATCCAAGCTCAGACATCGATCCCGCGCGCTTACCATCTTCCTCGGCTCCGATCGCTTGGGCCGCATCTTCAACCACCGGTACGGCGTATTTTTTGCCGATCTTACTGATTACATTCATGTCGGCGCACTGGCCGTACAAATGGACTGGTTCGATCGCTTTGGTTCGTTCAGTAACTGCAGCCTCAATGAGCTTTACATCAATGTTGAAAGTATTCGGATCGATATCAACAAAAACGGGTGTCGCCCCAAGCCGTGTGATCGAGCCAACGGTGGCAAAGAAGCTGTAAGGTGTCGTGATTACTTCGTCACCGGGGCCAACACCTACCGCCATCAACGCTAAAAGGATCGCATCGGACCCGGAGGCGCAGCCGACAGCGTGTTTCGTCCCGCAATATGCCGCAAGTTCGTTTTCCAGGGCCGCAACCTCGGCACCCAATATAAAACCATTTGTATCGAGTACTTTTCCCAAGGCCGCTTCGATCTCGGGACGAAGAGTTTTATTCTGTTCGGAAAGGTCAAGTAATGGGACTTTCATTCACGTTTTTATGGATTTAAAGTCTCGGAGAGAATCTAAAAGTGTGATGTCTGTAAAGTACAATTCTATCGAATCGCGGCCAAATTTGCATTTTGGCAGGTTCTTTTTTAACGTAAGCCAATGATCGACAACAAATTCACTCGTACAACTGAAATCATCAAACGATTGAAGAAGGCTTACCCCAATGCGCATTGTGCCCTTAATCACTCAAATGCATTTGAACTTCTGATCGCTACGATCTTGTCAGCCCAGTGCACCGATGAGCGAGTAAATATCGTTACGGCGAACATTTTTCGCAAGTATCGCGCGGCAGGGGACTATCTTGCCGTTTCAAAGGAAGAACTCGAAAAGGACATTCATTCGACCGGTTTTTTTCGAAACAAAACAAAGAATATCCGAGCGGCATGCGAACGTATTATCGAACACTTCGACGGTATCGTGCCGAAATCGATGGATGAACTTCTTACGCTTGGTGGAGTCGCTCGAAAAACCGCAAATGTGGTCCTTGGAAACGCCTACGGAATCGCTTCCGGCGTAGTCGTTGACACCCATGTGTCGCGGCTATCGCAGCGCTTGCATCTTACTGAAAATACAAACGCAGAAAAGATCGAAACCGATCTGCAGGCACTAGTTCCGAAAAAGCATTGGGTGATGTTCCCTCATTGGATCATCACCCATGGCCGACAAATATGTCAGGCGCGAAAGCCAAGATGTACCGAGTGCGTGTTGGCAGATATATGCCCGTCCTACGACGTGTTTGTCTCGACCGACGTGGTTAAGCAAACAAAATAGTCAGACTAATTATCTGTCTTTGGGAGAACTGGCATATCGGCCGTATTAAACCTTGGAAGCGGATCGTCTCGCATGGCGAGTTCATAAACGGCCGCTGCGACGATGATCGCAGACTTTTTGACATCGTCCTCGATAATTCGTTCATAGGTATCGAGATTTGTATGCCAAGTATGCGTGAAATACTCGATCGGGTCTTGTTGCACGCTAATACCGGAAAGTCCTGCCTGATTGAACGAGGTATGGTCCGATCCACCAAGCCCGCGGCTCTTTGTTGACACGGCCCCGATAAATCCAATATCGGAAAACGGCTCGCCAGCACTCTGAAGAATCGACGCCGCTTGGGATGGGCCGAAAACCAGAAAGCGTCGTGCCTGTCCGGTGCCCATATCGATATTGAAATAACCCGCGAATTTGTTAAATGACGGGGTGGGATTTTCAAACGACCCGAAATGCTTTTTCACATATGCCTGTGAGCCGTTTAACCCTTGTTCTTCGCCGCTCCAGAGCGCAACCCGAATCGTCCGGCGCGGCTTCACCCCTATCGCCTTAAGAATGCGTGCGGCCTCCATCATAACCGAACAGCCGATTGCGTTGTCAGTAGCACCAGTTGCGGAGTGCCATGAATCGAGATGGCCGCCCAGCATGACAACCTCGTCCTTCTTGTCTGAACCGACGATCTCCCCAACGACGTTGTAGTCGGTCGAGCCGTTCGGAAAGAATCGATTCCGTATGTCGAATTCTAACGAAACGGACGTGCCGTCAGCCAATATTCGCGAGATGCGTCCGAAGTCCTCGTTTCGTAAAACAACGGTCGGAACAACCTTATTTCCATCGTATGAGCTGTTGCCAAACGCACGGATCTGTCCATGTTCACGCCCTGCATCATTAATGCGCACTGCAGCCTTGTTATCTAATAGGAAGGTATTCAACTGTTCAGCAACCTGCGGAAATGGCAAAGCGTTCGGCTTCGGAACCGGCGTAGGCCTCGGTGACGCAAATGCAGTTGGAACTGGTGTAGCAGCAGGATCGATCCGCTTTGCAGACGGGTTAAAATTTACGGGAATTGACGCCGGGTTGCCGACAAGTACCATTTTTCCTTTTATCTGCGGCCTCACGCTGTCAAAATAGGCAGTCAATTCTTGCTGGCTCGGTCGTTCAGGCAACACAATTTTCAACGCTTGCCCCTTTCTGGTCTTTTTTGTCCCCGGCGTCCATGCGAGGACCTCAAACACGAGCGAATCCTTAACAGGCGAGGTAATAAAACCCGAGGCCCGTTCATTAACCCAGCCCGGCCGGCCCCAATCCCAAGCTTCTAAGGCAGCGTTCTCGAAGCCCCACGAGGTCATTTCCCTTGCCGCCCATTCCCCAGCAGCTTTCAAGTTTGGGGAACCTGTTAGTCGTGGACCATAAACGTCCGTCAAATAATGCATCGAATGCATTATCTTGGAGTTTTCCATTCCTTCCTTTCTGATAGCGGCGTTAATTTCTGCGGACGGGACCGCATTCTGCGCGTTCACCGGCCCGGGCAAAAGGATGGCGGGCATTAGTGCAAACACAACGATTTTCTTAAATGTGGCCAAATTTGTCATATTGTAATGTTGAAAACAAGAAGCATTTTCGGGTTAAATTGAATTAAGTGTTGATACTCCGAGCACGTACTCGGACGGGACATTTCTAAGGTATACTGCAAAACGTCGGTTTTTGTTTCGGAATTGCAATTTGTAATCGGGGACCTACATGAAATTGTTCGCAAATGTGATGGTCGGGATCGTTGCGCTCTTGCACTTCGGATTTCTGGTTCTGGAAATGTTCCTTTGGAACCACCCGATCGGCCATAGGACGTTCGGAATGACACCGGATGTTGCTGCCTCGTCCGCCGTACTGGCTTCAAACCAGGGCCTTTACAACGGTTTCCTTGCGGTTGGATTGCTCTGGGGACTCATAGCACGACGTAACGACGTTACTTTGTTCGTTCTCGGGTGTGTCGTGATCGCTGGTATTTACGGTGGACTAACTGCCAAGGTCTCCATCATTTTCTTACAGGCGCTGCCCGCGATGATCGCGTTCGCGCTTGTCTATCTATCGGGCCGCAGCATTACGCTTATAACCGAAAGTAAATGACCAGTCAAAAAGCATATCCAAAACTTGTGCTTACAATCGGTCATTCCACCCACCCGATCGACGAGTTCATCGATATTCTTCACACACACGATGTTGGGTTCGTAGCGGATGTTCGAACTATTCCACGCTCGCGTCACAATCCGCAGTTCAACAAGGCCGAGGTGGCTCGGGAATTACGATCGGCCAACATCGGTTACGAGCATATTTCGGCGCTCGGCGGGCTTCGTAAAACAATTGACAATTCACTAAATACTGAATGGAGAAATGCATCCTTTCGCGGCTTCGCAGACTACATGCAGACTACTGAATTTGCGGACGGTCTTGATGAATTGTTGGAATTTGCCAGTGATGAAAGGGTCGCACTGATGTGTGCAGAGGCGGTTCCCTGGCGATGCCACCGTTCATTGATCGCTGACGCATTGCTAGTTCGCGGAATCGAAGTTCAGAACATAATGAGTCGAATTGCTAGTACGCCCCATATACTCACTTCATTTATCAGGGTGTCCGGAATCACAATTACTTACCCAAGTGAAATGACGAAAGAATGATTATCGCTTTTGAATACCACCTACGGAAGCAAACCCGGCAACACCGTTTAATTTTTCATTTCTCGCGGGCAGATTGTGATATTTTTGCTATCGAATTGACAGGGGTCCCCTATGGAACGCGTGAACGGCGAAGGCCTGAACGAAGAACTCATCGATCTTCAGAGATGCGTACTACTCGGCGCCGATATAAGTCTCATACTTAATCAGAACGGACTTATTGATGACGCGCTGCATACTTGTACTGATGCGATCGTCAAATATCTCGATGCCGCCTTTGCCAGGGTCTGGACTCTGAATACCAACGACCAAGTGCTCGAATTGCGGGCAAGCTCCGGTTTGTATACTCACCTAGATGGCGGACATTCACGGGTCCCGGTCGGCAAATTTAAGATCGGTTGGATCGCCGCCGAACGCCAGCCCCATTTAACAAACTCTGTCGTTGGTGATGAGCGGGTAGGCGATCAGGAGTGGGCCGTGCGTGAAGGGATGGTATCATTCGCCGGATATCCGTTACTCGTCGGTGATGATCTGGTCGGTGTCGTCGGAATGTTCGGTCGGCAGCCGTTTTCTCTATGACGCTCATCGCCTTGTCCGGAGCCGCGAACATCATCGCGTCCGGAATTCGGCGAAGGGCTTTTGAAGAACAACTAGCTCAGGGTGCGTAGCCGTGAACCAGCCCGTCGCCGTTAGAACTAAACAATTCCACCGACGAGGTCATATTCATGCGCCTCGGTGATTAGTACGTCATAGATCGCTCCGACCTGCGGTTCTAGTTCTTCAGGCATGTCGTTGATCAAAATATAACCGTCGATCTCCTGAGTCTGTCCTTCAAGCCTGCCTTGGAACAAAAGATCGGATTCTTGCGATAATCCTTCAAATATAACCTTGTAAATACTACCGATCTTCGCCTTATTTATCTGCTTCGAGATTTTCGCCTGTTCCTTCATTAACCGATTGCGTCGCTGTTTGGCGACCTTCGGGTCAACTTTATTCGGAAGATCGAATGCCGGGGTACCCTCTTCATCCGAGTATGTAAAAACACCAAGATTATCGAACCGACAATTCTGAACGAACTTCATAAGTTCTTCAAAATCATCATCCGTCTCGCCGGGAAATCCAGTGATAAAGGTGGTGCGTATCGCGATACTGGGAACTTTCTCGCGGACCCGACGAATCAATTTTTCAAGCGAATCACGGTTCCCACCCCTCTTCATTAATTTCAACACATTTCGCGACGCATGCTGCAAGGGCATGTCGAGGTACTTGACCGCCTTAGGCGTTTCGGCGATCGCCGCCAGGAACGCGTCGGATATGTGGGTTGGATAAGCGTACATGACGCGGACCCATTCAATATCGTCGATCTCGCCAAGTGCCCGAATCAATGCCGCAAGGGCATCGATCTCGCCGAGATCTTCACCATAACGCGACGAGTCCTGTGCGATCAGCACCACTTCCTTCACGCCTTGGCTTGCAAGATTTCGAGCCTCTTCAATGATCGAACCGAATCGTCGTGATCGAAACGAGCCGCGCATTGACGGTATCGAACAAAAAGCGCACGGACGGTCGCAGCCTTCTGCGATCTTAATAAATGCAGTTTGAGATTCGGTCGCACGAAAACGAGGTGTATCAAAATCGTAGAGGTAAGTGGCCGTTTTGTTGCCTATCGGCGTAAGAGTCAATGCTGCAGCGTCAAATGTATCGTCAGCAGCTTTAAGAATTTCACTTACCTGAGACGTGCCGATAAAGGCATCGACCTCGGGTAACTCCTTCATTAAGTCGTCGCGATAACGTTCGACAAGGCAACCAGCCACAATGACGCGCTTTGCTTTCCCTTCGGACTTTAGATTCGTCGCTTCAAGTATTGCTTCGATAGATTCCTGCTTGGCTGACTCGATAAATCCGCAGGTGTTCACAACTACAGTTTCCGCTTCATCGGCGCTACTCGTTATTTCATAGCCAGCTTCGGCAAGTTGTCCCATCATAACTTCAGAATCGACAAGATTCTTTGGACATCCCAGGCTGACAAATCCAACTTTCTTCATACTTCTTGCAATAAGGACACACTTTGCTAACCTTGTGTTTTCGTGTCTAATTCCAGATCTTCCAACAAATTCTCGATCTCCCTGGCCTCGTCACGAGAAAGGACCTTTTCTCCAAACCGCACTCGGTTGTATTTTTCCGTGATCCTCACAACCCCTGGTACACCTGTTGATAAAGCGAACTCAAGCGGAGTTTGATGCGGCGCACGTTCAAATCCTTTGCCTTCTAAAATCGTTTGCATCCGTTCGTAAAACGCCACGATCGAACGGACATTCCGACCTCGCATCCATGAAAGCAAGTGTCGACGGGTGACGTAACCCTTTATTTTACGATATAACCAGGGTGGCATCAAGATGAGCAGCAGCGCTCCCGCAACGGACCCAACGCCGTACAGAAATGCGGTAGTACGTCGATCGAGTCCACTATTGCCGCGGAGATCTTCCCACCACATCTCGAGGCGCTCAACGTAGCCTGTTAGTATCGATGTAGATTCAACTCGATAGTCGGCCATCGCATCACGAACGTATCGTGCCAGAGAGCGCTGCTCCTGATCATCATATCCAACGAAATACTGTATCCAATACGCTTCGAGCGCTTCAAAGTACTTGCTAAAACGGTCGCCAATAGCGCTTGAGCCGGCTGCATTTATCGGCTGGCCTGCGAATGGCGTCGGATCGAACGGTACCCACGCACCCTCGTTGGGAAAAAATACCTCGACCCACGAATGAGCGTTCGCTTGTCGGACAACGTATACATCAGCGGTTTCGTTGTACTCACCTTGCTGGAATCCGTTAACGATGCGAGTTGGAATTCCCTGTGTACGGAGCATCACAGCCATCGCAGTGGCAAAATACTCGCAGTGGCCCTCACGAATATTGAATAGAAAATCAGCCAAAGGCTGCCCACCCTGCGCCCGCATCTGGAGCGAATAGCCGAAATGATCTTGAAGATGCGTCTCGACTGCTTTCGCACTATCATAGCGATTATTGCCGCCCTTAATAATGTCTTGCGCGAAAGCCGGGATACGCGGATCCAAGTCCGCGGGAAGCTGCAAATAGCGATTCTCAACAGAATCGGCGGTCGATTTGTCTCTACGCAATCGATCGGGACCCGGCAGTCTTCGGTCAGATAGGACGCGATAGCTCGCCCGCTGATTACTTCTCGGAAAGCGAATTGAGCCGTCCGCATCCTTCAACAAGTAAGCAAATCCGCCTTGGAATGCTATTGGACGTGAGAGTGCGAACAAAACTGAGGTGTCGAGCGGTTCGAGATAAATTGTTTGACCGGTCAGATCCTCCTTACCCGATGGCAGGTCTATTTGGATCAGGTTTCGCTCCCGTCTTAAAAATGGCTCCTTCACAGAAGCGCGCGAATTTCGCCAGGACTTATTGTCAAACGTATCGAGTGCTATACCTCGCCAATACAACGGCCCGTCGACCGATTCGCGGTTATCTAGCCTCACACGCATCACTACCTCATCATTTTGCTGAATGCGCCCGATTCCACCGAGATTCACAACGTCGGAGAACCCGGTTGACGTGGAAATTCCCCCATCGCGTCCCAATCCGGCACCGCCAACTCGCGGGAGCATGAAGAAGATCGGCAATCCGACGACCATCGTAAAAAGGATCAGAATGATCGCGGTCATTGGAAGCCGGCGCACAGGCATTTCCGAAAGGGTCCGTTCCCTTATCAGTTTCGCTCGTTCCTCTCCAAGGTCCGACCTTTCACCCATATTACGAGCGGTCCTTCGGATCTCGAAAACGATGGCTGAGCACAACATCGTAAGCAGAAACATTAGGAAAGATCCTAAATATAACGCGCTAATGCTCAACCCTGCCGCCAACAAGACCACGAACATCGACATCAGATAAAGGAAGATCCAATCTCGGTCTGACTTTTTCTGCAAAAGCTTTATCGCGACGAGCGATAGGATCAGCTGCACGAGAATCACCGGAGCGAGGTTTTCAGAATTCGCAAACGATAAGAATTGGTATTTCCAATCCAGGTAAAATAATGGCAGCGCAAGTACAATAAGCCCCGTCCCTAACTTCTCGGGTATTTGCCATCGCGTCCCCTCAAGAAGCCAGGCCGCGATCATCACTCCAATGAAAAGGCCCGTACCGATGATCCCGAAGGCCCCGGATACCCAAACCGAGAAAAAGCCGAAAAATACGGCTGTGTATGAAAGGATTTTGAAGAGTTTCTCGAAATTCACGGATTCATGTAAAAGTTTGCCTAGTTAAGATTATTACACAGGCGACTTCGTTGTAACCGAGTATTCGGAAGAAGACTCGCAGGGCCATGAGACGTAGCAGAACGAAAAAGCCCGCTCAAAACTGAGCAGGCTTTTTATATTAAATCCGGTGACTTCCTACTGTCCCGCTGGCTGAAAGCTGCAGTATCATCGGCCAAACAGGCTTAACTACCGTGTTCGGGATGAAAACGGGACCTATTAGTTGACATGAGTAGAACTACTATCGCTTACCGGTTGTGTTTTTTACCGACTCCAGAACCCAGCGGGCGAGACGGGGGTCAGGGAGAAGTGCTTGGGTGCTCATGGTGTATTCCAGGCCTTCGAGACGCTTTCGAATTCCCTCTTCGATGCCGCCGTAAGAGAGGAGGAGTGGGACGATAAGGACACGGCTGCCTTCACTGGCGGCCTTTTCGACGGTGCGGCGTAGCTCGGTGGTTGCCCGGGATCGGATCGGATCCGGGGCGTCATCGCGTACTGTCAAGTATTCGATCCGCCTGAAATTGCTGGCGGCGCGCATTCGGTCAGCTAGTGCACTCATGTCGGCAAGCCAGAGGTTGTTCTCCTGATCGGAGACGGGGCCGTGAGCTACAACAATGACGACCTCCTTTTTAGGCTGAAGGCTTATTTCGCCGGCTCGCGACAGAAGGATTTCCGCAACCAGCGGGTGTCTGTTGAGAGCGGAGAGAATTCGGACAGGAAGTGAGGTTTTTATGGGCTTGGTTGAATCGAAGCCTGTATCAACCGGGTGATTTAATCCGTGATCCCCCTGTCCGTGGTCCATTTTGGCAAAAACGGCGACCGCGGCGGGAGCCTCCTTTCGCAGGCCGAGCAGGTATTCGGTCGAAGTGATGACGGAGCTGTGGGACGAAACGAAAAGCGGCACCGCAACTACCTCGGTAACTCCACGTTCCGTGAGCTTGTCTACAGCTTGCTGGATGCTCCGTTTGCTTGCCATCCCAAATGCAATCTCAACAGGCAACGATTGATCAACAACAGATCCGATCTTTCTCACTTCTTCATTCCAGTTCTCCTTGCCGCCGTGAGCAAGGAGCAATATGCCAGTTTTGCCTTCGCGAACAGTGCTGCCCTTTCCGGCTACGTTTGTCGGCTTGTAATCGTGGTCGTGCTGACCAAAAACACTGGCCGTCCCTAAAACCACTATTAATACAACAAAAACCTTTCTTCTTATCTTCATGATAGATATCAGTATTCAAGACCCAAAGAGCTAATAATTGAAAATGCATTTCATTTTCATAAAGATTATATCATCATCGCTCCGATCGACAACTGTGTGTAGGAATCTGGATTTATGCTGTTTACAGTTCAAAAGCCCGCTCAAACAACTGAGCGGGCATTTTTTTGAAATAAATCCGGCGACTTCCTACTTTCCCGCTGGCTGAAAGCTGCAGTATCATCGGCTCTAACAGGCTTAACTACCGAGTTCGGGATGGGAACGGGAGTGACCCTGTCGATACGATCACCGGAAAATCGGCTGGCAGTGGGCCGTTAGTCGATACGTCGTTCCAAATCCAACCAGCCGTCCGCAAATGGCAACTCTCATTCAAGGCTACTGTCCGAAATCAAAAGAACAACCCGCAGAAGCCCACCGTAAGCAAGGGCGATACGTCCGGCTCGAGAGTATCGCCCTTGCTCCCGCGCGGGTTTGGGCAAGTGGCAGGCTTGTGAACGGGATCACCTGATCACCGTGACCGAATTGTTCGACGCCGGATCGTCAGGAACACTGTCGGCAAAGAATTCGACCACATCATCCTTCAACGGGATACCTTTCATTTCGAGAACCACCCGATTGTTGAAGACCGTCGATATGAAGGCGGGATTAAGCGAACGTCCGCCGACCGCCAGGAGGTCCACTACTACGTTTCCCGACATACGGCAGCCGAAAAGCTTGGCATTTACCGTGTTGCCGCTTGCTCCGCTTGTACCCGTCGCCAGCCTGTCACCGCCGAAGATCAAAAGTCCACCCCTATCGAAAACACCGGGCTCGTCGTTACTGATGAACCGATCGCCGTGGCCCGAATAGTTGATCGTATTGCCAACGGCCCCACTGAGCCCGCCCACGAGAATAAGTCCGGCACCGTTATCGAAGTAACGATTCCCCGACGAAAAGACGTTTATCTTTGAGTTTACGGCGCCGGCGTTGACAATTAGGCTGAATCCACTGCCCGAGATTCGATTGCCAGTAATCCTGACGTTGATCATGCTTCCATTCCCTTCGTTTCGGATGCGGAAGCCGTTTCTGAAGCCGCTACCAAAGCCGTCGAAGAGGTCGTTATCCACAAGGTCGACTTCGATGGTTCTTCCCGAACTTGCCGCGCCGAGATTACCTATGCTCAAATTGTTGCCCGCCCCCGTGGAAGCGATGTGCGCAACGTAGAGATAGAATGTGTTGCCGTCATTCAATGTAGTAACGATGTTGCCCTGCCCGGCCCTGGCGTTTTGAATGGTCAGCCATTCTATTGCGTTGCGGCCTCGGCCTACACGGATCGCTCCTAGCGGCACGGGACCGCCCGTCAACGAGGCAGGCGGCAGGCCAATCGCCTCGATGACGACTGCCGATCGGTCACTTTCGACGCCGAAGAGCGACATATCGGTCTGAAGCTCCAGCCGCCCGGCGTTAGGCCTTGGCGTTCCGCCTGGGCTAAGCGGTGAAAGGGCATAAATGCCGGGCGATAGAACGATTCTCGACCCGGCGTTCAGCGGATCGTTGACTGCGGCGTAGAGTTCCTCGACATTGGATACGTGAATATCGTTCTCGACGGCGTTGCGAGATTCCGCATTGACGGCGGCGGCCCGCACGGGAGCGAATCCGAAAAAGATGAACCCGATCAAAATGAGGGCGGCGAAGTTTGCCGCGAAACTGTTAAAGATTATTTTCATTTCTTCCTCCAAAGTTCTTTGATTTTGGCCGCCGACCGCTTTATAATGCTGGCGAAAGTTTCGCGTCGATAACCGGGCATCACGAGCGGCCGACGTTATTTTTTGTTGCGGAAACAATGGTAATGTCGGAGGCACTGGATGTCTTTGGAAAAAGTTCCTAGTTTTATTAAAGATTTATTCGAGGCTGAAATGAGCGGTGACACAAACGGCATATACCGCTTCAAGTCTTTCCAGCTCAACGTTTTGGAAAGACAGTTGGTCAACGGCGAAAAATCGATATCGCTTACGCCTAAGGCGTTCGATGTACTGGTGCATCTTGTCGAAAACGCCGGACACCTCGTCGGAAAGGACGAGTTGATGGACGCGGTGTGGGCCGATTCGTTCGTCGAGCAGAACAACCTTCCCCGAACGATCCACTCAATTCGAACCGCTCTGGGTCAGCGGGATAACGGCAACGTGTACATAGAAACTATTCCCACGAAGGGTTAATAGGTTCGTCGCCGACGTATCCACGATTCACTCTGAAAGCCGGTTTAGCGATGCTCCGGTAAGCGATTTGGCAAGCCGGGAACAGGCGCAGCCGAATCGCCGGCGGCTCAGAAATTTTATTTATCTGACAGGCGGGCTTATCGTTCTTCTAGCTCTCGCCGGCGCGTGGTATACCGGAAAGGTCGGGCCGTTTGGTAACCGCACGGTTTCCCGGTCCGAGCAGAGCCGGAATGGGCAGGCTTACAACCATTACCGACAGGGAAAGCTGCTGATGGACCGAAAGCTGCCGAATGATCCGGCGACCGCCCTGACGGAGTTTGAGAGCGCGATCGCCCTAGATCCGGAATACGCGGCCGCGTATGCGGGCAAGGCGGATGCGATGTTTGGGAAATTTTGGAGAACCGGTGCCCATGCCGATGTCGTGCAGGCAAGAGCCGCAGCCGTCAAAGCCGTTGCGCTCGATTCTGACATTTCATACGCTTACACGGTTCTTTGCCGAATTAAATATACGTATGATTGGGATTTTGCAGCGGCCGAAGAGGATTGCCGACGAGCGATCGAAGCCGATCCGGCAAGCGCGGATGCGCGTCACGAACTGGCGATGGGCCTGATTTCCACCGGCCGGAAAGCGGAAGCCCTTGCAGAAATTGAAACCGCTATATCTCTTTTACCGACATCCTATTATAAAGGGCAGAGGGGCACGATCCTGTATTTTTCGCGGCGGTTCGACGAGGCGATCGAGCAAATCGAACAGGTCAGATCGACTGATCCCGAATTTGGTCATGCAGTTCATTTTCTTGTGCGTGCCTACGAACGCAAGCAAGATTACGACAATGCATTTAGGGTTTATCTCCATTTACAAAGCCGCAGAAACATCCCGGACGTGACCGAACAACTGAAAAAAGTTTATACCGCAAACGGTTGGCGCGGAATTTCGCTGGAGATGATCGAAACGCACCCGAACAATAACAACAGCCCTCCGTCCTTGGCAGCGATTTACTGTCAACTGGGGGATAATGATAAAGCTTTCGAGCAGCTAGCAAAGGGTTTCGATCAGCGCAGCCTGTGGATGGCCCACATCCTGATGGAACCCAGATTCGATCCGTGCCGCGGCGATCCGCGGTTCAAGGAATTTATCAAAAAGGTTTACGGAAACTAACCGGGCACGTGAGTCGCTCTTTGACAACCTTACTGCAAGAAGCGAAAAGCCCGCTCAAAAAATGAGCGGGCTTTTCTTAAATAATCCCGGCGACTTCCTACTTTCCCACAACTGAAAGCTGCAGATGCCGTCTATCGTGAAAGAGTCCTCAAACTCTTGGGGTGGCACTCCGTTTTGGGCCACGGCATTCGTTGCCGCCGGGCCGCACGCGAAAGCGAGTAGAATGGCGAGTCCCTCCAGTTATAAGTTGTTATGCTTTTTCAGGAGCTTCTCCTTGTTAAATTGAGCCGTCAGAGCCTCGTCTATTGATGTGCGTTCTCGGTTGAGACGTCAGGCCGCACCTCGCAGAGAGTCCCGCGGCGGGCGCTACGGCACGTCAACGAGGTAGCCGGAGACGTTTATGGATGCGTCCGCGCGGTCAGTACTGCTACTACGCACCAATGTGACCTTAATCCTTGTTCCGGCGTCGGCATAAGCTCGTATATAATGCGTACCGCCGAAGACCGAGTTAGTCCCTCGTTCCCCCTGTTTCAAGACTAAAATGTCATGAAAACCACCCGAGCCGTCCACCGGATCAGTACTGACTCTTACTATGTGTGGAATATCGGCAGTCGGAAGTTCAATGCGGGCCGAGACGGTCTCAATGATCAGTTGCTTCCCTACCGGGACGGTGAAAATGGTCTCAAGGATAAAGTCTTGGCCGTCTGCGAGACCCAAATTCGTGGTCTTATGGAACGGTTGCCGCACGTTGTCCACGTCGCGTACCGGGACAGGCTCGTCTGTCGTGTTGACGACCTTAACGGGCTTGGTCGGCCCAACGACGTCGCCGCCCTGCCCCTGCGTCAGGTGCGGCATGAAGAATGTGACTGCGCCTGTAAGCAGCGAAATACCGGCGATTGCGATGAGTGAGTTCTTTATTCGTTTCATGGTTAGTTCTCCTTGTTTCATAGCTTTGTTCTCCTTTTTGTTAGTTCTCGTCCGACGCAGTTCGGTCTCGGGGCTTCAACTCGATAGACTCGCGATCAGCGTATCTATCAGTGCTCGCACCTCGGTTTGCGCGGCGCAGTCGGTGATCCAATCATTGCTGTCGGCCGCCGTGCCACAGCCGTCCACGTGGCGGCGCAGATTTTCCAATTCCTGCACGGCCTGGGCGAGCTTGCCCGCGAGGATCGATGCTTCGACCCCTTCGAGCCGGGTGAGAAAGGCGTTTTTATTTCCCGGGCCATTGAAACTAGCATCCGGTATAGCAATGACCGCGTCTGCCACCGTATCCGGGTCAGAATCATCAGGCAGTCCATCATTGTCGTCGTCGGGGTCACAGGCATTCCCGAGTCCGTCGGCGTCGGCGTCTTCCTGCCCGGGATTGGCGGTCAGCGGGCAATTGTCGTCGATGTCGAGCACTCCGTCGCTGTCGGCATCCGGTGGCGAATTGCTCCATGACGGATGTCTATCGTTAAACGGACTGTTAGTAAGTTTTGTTCGATTGTCACCGTTTGTGTCCATCACGGCAATGTCAAGGGCACCGTCGACAAATGCGATCTTGCTGCCGTCGGGACTAAATGTCGGCGAATGCTCAAGCGAAGCGTTATCGGTGAGCCGAACGGGGTCAGAGCCGTCAGAGTCCATAATGTATATCTCCTCGTAAAAGACCTCCTGGTCTCGCTGCGAGGTAAAGACAATTTTGCTTCCGTCGGGGCTAAATGACGGACTATTGTCTCCTTCCTCGTTGGAAACCGGCAGCGGGTCTGTGCCATCCGCGTTCATTACATAGATCGTTTGTTCTTGAGGGGTACGGGCCAGAAAGACTATCTTGGCCCCGTCCGGACTGAATGCCGGCTGAGTATTCTCCGTCGAAGTGCTGTTGGTGAGAGGCGTTTGGCCCGACCCGTCCGCGTTCATAATGTAGATCTCATTATTTCCATCCCGGTCGGACACGAAAGCTATGCGAGAGCCGTCGGGGCTAAAGGCTGGATCCGCGTCAAAAGAGGCGTTATTGGTCAGGTTAGTTTGGCCTGAACCGTTGGCACTCATCACATAGATTTCAGCATTGCCGTCGCGGTAGGACTCGAAGGCGATCTTGGTGCCGATCAGAGACGAATTAAACATTTACTCATTAGCGCCCAAGTTGGTGTTAGAATCCATTAATTGGGTTTTTGCTTCTCGGTCGATGCCTGTAAGGCTAAATGCGCCGGGCTCAAATGTCTTGAGTTTCCGATGAGACGTTGATGAGGGATTGATGAGTAAGCCACTATGTCGGTAGAAAACGGACATTTCTTCGAATTCGGCGCCTTTCGCCTGGACACGCGAGAGAAGATGCTTCTCTGCGGCGATCAGCCGGTTCCGGTAACGCCTAAGGTCTTCGAAACTCTTCAGGTCTTTGTCGAGAACCCCGGCCGTCTGATGGAAAAAGACGAATTGATGGAGAAGATCTGGCCAGACCGTTTTGTCGAAGAAGGCAATATTGCATTCACCATCAAAACGCTCCGGCGCGTATTGAAGGACGATGCTCACCATCCGCACTTCATCGAGACCGTGCCTCGCCGCGGCTATCGCTTTATCGCAGAGGTCAAAACCGCGAACCGCTCTATCCCCGAGAATGGTCCGGTCGCACCTGCTCGGCTCGCGATACCCCCAAGCTCGAAAAGATCGCTGCAGGCCGCGGCTGCTCTAGCGATTCTGCTGGTGGGCGCGGTCGCAGCTTTTTTCTTTGCCGGCCCCGGACAAAGCAACTCGCCCTCGTCGGCGCCGATCCTTGCCGCTCCCTTGAAGTACGAAAAATTCGAGGCCGGTGGCGTCCGGCGCGCCGTTATTTCGCCAAACGGAAAATATGTTGCGTACGCAACCGAGACCGGAGGCAAAGAGAGCCTATGGCTGCGGCGGATCGAGACATCTGAGAACATCCAGATCGTACCGCCGACAAACGAGGAGTATCAGGGCCTGACAATTTCGCATGACGGCAATTCGCTTTATTTTGTAAGAAAGACGTTGGACGACCTGCAACTTTCGGCCATCTATCGCGTCTCGACCTTCGGCGGTATCCCGGTGAAAATTGCGGACAAGTCAGAGGGCCAGATCAGCGTCTCGCCCGATGATAAACAAGTCCTATTCACCCGCTGCAGTTACAAGGATGAGGATTTCTGTTCGCTGATGCTCGTGGACGCCGATGGCGGAAATGAGAGAGCCCTTGTGACGCGGCCGCGGCCGACCCGAATCACAGACTGTGACTTCTCACCGGACGGCAAGTCGATCGCATTCGCTTCCGGACAATCCTGGACCGGAGGCAGCGATTTTCGCCTCATGCTGCTTGATATACCGAGCGGCGAAGAAAAGCAGATCTCAGCCAAGACATTCTTTATTATTCATCATCTGCAATGGCTTCCTGACAGCGGTGGTTTGCTTATGACTGCCCGGGATGGACTTAATTTTACAACGAAGATATGGCATGTCGAGGGAGGAAGCGGAACGGCGACAGCACTGACAGACGACGCGACCGATTACCACAGCATCAGTCTGGATGCCGCAGCAGGCAAAATTATCGCTACACGCGCGAGCAACACCTATAATCTTTACATTGCAAACGTCAATGACCTGAGTAACGCCAGGGGCCTGGGCGCTGCCCAAGTTGGTCTCGCCTTTTCATCTGGCGCCAAGATCGTCTACGAGGGCAACGACGGCGATATCTGGTCGATCAATAGCGATGGCGGTGAACGGCGACAGCTTACGAACAATTCTTTTGTTAATCATACCCCGCGCGTTTCGCCGGATGGACGCTACATTTTTTTCACCTCGACGCGCACCGGCTCGAATCAGATCTGGCGAATGAACCCGGACGGCGGCGGTCAAACGCAGATCACGAGACGCGACGGCGGCTATCCAAAACGGGTCACGGCCGATGGAAAATGGCTGTATTACGAATCCGGCCTTCAACAAACATTGTGGCGAATATCGACTGAGGGTGGGGACGAGGAGAAAGTTTCAGAGCTGCAAACCCCTTATTCCGCCGTATCGCCGGATGGCGATCTCGTGAGCTATGCAACCTTCGCCGTGGGCGGGGAACGGCGTGCCAGCATTACGGTGATGTCAATCGAACAAGAGAGCGTCGTAAAAACATTAACCAGGCATGAAGATTCTAGCTCTGTAATATCGGCGTGGGATCACGGCGGCAAGGGCTTATACTACGTCGCATCCGGCGCATCCGGCAATACGCTCTGGTACCAACCGCTCGACGGTGTGGCTCCTCGTCTCGTCGGTAACCTTGGCGCAGACGAGATCGCCGGGTTCGCACTCTCGCCCGATGGCAGCAATATCGCCTTTATCCGCGGCCGTTGGGTCCTCGACGCGGTATTGATCGAGGGGCTGAAAACCAACTGAATGAATGAAACGTCATTCGGGACGATCCGCGATACGCAGAACTAGTCCGAAGCTCGGTTTTCCGGAATGAGCATCATTTGCAAAACAAGAAAGCCCGCTCAAATCAATGAACGGGCTTCTCTGGATATAATCCCGGCGACTTCCTACTTTCCCACAACTGAAAGCTGCAGTATCATCGGCTCTAACAGGCTTAACTACCGTGTTCGGGATGGGAACGGGTGTGACCCTGTCGACAATATCACCGGAAAACTGGATCGAATGACGAACTTCGAATGTAGAATGATGAATCTAAAACCAAGAATTCATCATTCGATATTCATCATTCTAAATTTTCAAACTTGATCTCTAACAACTGAATACATGTATAAATACCTACAAAGCTGCTTGATTTTAATTTGCTTGTCAACAAATTTTATGGTCAAGCCTTGGGACAATTAGTACTGGTCAACTGAGTACATTACTGCACTTACATCTCCAGCCTATTACGTGGTGGTCTTCCACGAGTCTCACTGGCAAAACTAATCTCAGGTCTGGCTTCACGCTTAGATGCATTCAGCGTTTATCCATGCTCCACATAGCTACCGAGCGGTACCGCTGGCGCGATAACTCGTACACTAGAGGTGGATCCATCCCGGTCCTCTCGTACTAAGGACAGATTCCTTCAATTTTGCTGCGCCCACACCAGATAGGGACCGAACTGTCTCGCGACGTTCTGAACCCAGCTCACGTACCACTTTAATCGGCGAACAGCCGAACCCTTGGGACCTTCTTCAGCCCCAGGATGTGATGAGCCGACATCGAGGTGCCAAACCCTGCCGTCGATGTGAACTCTTGGGCAGGATCAGCCTGTTATCCCCGGCGTACCTTTTATCCGTTGAGCGACGGCACTTCCATAAGCGACCGCCGGATCACTAACTCCTACTTTCGTACCTGCTCGACGTGTATGTCTCGCAGTCAAGCTGGCTTATGCGTTTACACTCTGCGGCTGATTTCCAAACAGCCTGAGCCAACCTTCGAGCGCCTCCGTTACTCTTTAGGAGGCGACCGCCCCAGTCAAACTACCCGCCTGATAATGTCCCTGGCCCGGATTACGGGTCGAGGTTAGAGTCCAAACAAATGAAGGGTGGTATCTCACCGATGGCTCCGCCAAGCCCAAAAGCCTGACATCAAAGCCTCCCACCTATGCTGCGCATCATTTGCCCGAAATCACTATCAAGTTGTAGTCAAGGTGCACGGGGTCTTTCCGTCTAGATGCGGGAAACCGGCATCTTCACCGGTACTACAAGTTCGCTGTGCCCCTCGTTAAGACAGCTTCCAGATCGTTACGCCATTCGTGCAGGTCGGAACTTACCCGACAAGGAATTTCGCTACCTTAGGACCGTTATAGTTACGGCCGCCATTCACTGGGGCTTCAATTCACAGCTTCGCCTTACGGCTAACCGCTCCTTTTAACCTTCCAGCATTGGGCAGGCGTCAGCCCCCATACGTTGTCTTTACAACTTTGCGGAGACCTGTGTTTTTGTTAAACAGTCGCCTGGAACATTTCTCTGCGACCGTGTTCTTGGTGAACACGGCTATCCTTCTCCCGAAGTTACGGATACATTTTGCCGAGTTCCTGAACGAGGGTTCTCACAAGCACCTTAGAATTCTCATCCCACCTACCTGTGTCGGTTTGCGGTACTGCCAGTGGAATATGTATAGATGAACGGGAATTTTCTCGGCAACTGGGGTCAGCAACTTGTTCCGGAGCCGAAGCTCTGTACTTTCGTCCGTATATTTAGCCTTGTGTCGTCCGGATTTGCCTAAACGACGGCCTATTTACTTCAACAGCATCCATCAGCTGTCTTGCCTACCCTGTTGCGTCAACCCACATCACATACCCATGGTTCCGGAATATTAACCGGATTTCCATCGACTACGCCTCTCGGCCTCGCCTTAGGTACAGACTAACCCTGCGCAGATTAACTTGACGCAGGAAACCTTAGGTTTTCGGTGCGCGTGGTTCTCACACGCGTTATCGCTACTAATGCCGACAAAGTCTTTTCTGATTGCTCCAACGGTCCTTACGGATCCGCTTCACAGCTACAGAATGCTCGCCTACCATGAATAAATTCATCCAAAGCTTCGGTGGATAGTTTAAGCCCCGTTATATTGTCGGTGCAGGGCTACTTGACCAGTGAGCTATTACGCTTTCTTTAAAGGATTGCTGCTTCTAAGCAAACCTCCTGGCTGTCAGTGCTTCCCCACTTCCTTTTCCACTTAACTATCACTTCGGGACCTTAGCTGTTGGTCTGGGTTCTTTCCCTCTCGACTACGAATCTTAGCACCCGCAGTCTGACTCCCGGATATACATTTATGGCATTCAGAGTTTGATTGAATTCGGTAACCTTGTGAGGCCCCTAGTCCAGTCAGTGCTTTACCACCACAATGATTCATCCGAGGCTATCCCTAAAGATATTTCGGCGAGAACGAGCTATCACGGAATTTGATTAGCCTTTCACCCCCAGGCACAGGTCATCCAAAAAGTTTTCAACCTTTACTGGTTCGGACCTCCACGAAGTGTTACCTACGCTTCATCCTGCCCATGCCTAGATCATCCCGTTTCACGTCCAGATACCACAGACTAAACGCCCTATTAAGACTCGCTTTCGCTTCGGCTCAATTATCATTTAACCTTGCCTGTGACATCTACTAGCCGGCTCATTATGCAAAAGGCACGCCGTCAGTCTTGCGACCTCCGACTGCTTGTAAGCATGCGGTTTCAGGTACTATTTCACTCCCCTCACTGGGGTTCTTTTCACCTTTCCCTCACGGTACTGGTTCACTATCGGTCACTTTGGAGTATTTAGCCTTACCGGATGGTCCCGGCGAATTCATGCAGAATTCCTCGTGTTCCGCATTACTCGGGTGCCAGAATGGATTTTGAAAATTTTCACGTACGCGACTATCACGCCCTATGGTATGCTTTTCCACACATTTCCGCTAATCTTCTCGATCCGTCGTATCTGGTCCCACGACCCCAAAAGAGCAAGCCCTTCTGGTTTAGGCTGTTCCGTTTTCGCTCGCCGCTACTGGCGGAATCACTGTTGTTTTCTTTTCCTTCAGGTACTGAGATGGTTCACTTCCCTGAGTTGGCTCTTTCTACCCTATGAATTCAGGTAGTAGTATATAGGGTTCCCCCATTCGGAAATCAACGGGTCAATGGATAAGTGCTCCTCACCGTTGCTTATCGCAGCTTTTCACGTCCTTCATCGCCTCAAAGTGCCAAGGCATTCACCGCATGCCCTTAGTAGCTTGACCATAAAACTTGCTCACAAGCAAATTTCGCTTATAAACAAGATTTGATCTTACTTGTTTTACTTACAATTAAATTGCAACTTGTAGTTATTAATTACATGTATTCAGTTGTCAAAGATCAAAAAGTCGGCTTTTGCCGAAAACAAAACGCTTAGAAATTCTAAACGCTTGATTCACCGCAAAATCCAGCTATTTCACTTTCGCAGCTTGCCAGCCGCGAAAAATAGCATATATCAAAAGAACCGCTCCGATGATCACCTCGGATGCCCGCCCCAGGCCGTGCCCATTCGGCAGAAGCCCTTCGGTCGTCGCCGCACTGGCGAGAAACCAAATACCAACTAGTCCAAGCAGTATCCCGAGCACAGGAACTTTCATATTTACAAACGACTGGTGGAGATGACAGGAGTCGAACCTGCGACCCCCTGAATGCAAATCAGGTGCTCTCCCAACTGAGCTACATCCCCAAATATTGGTTGCGGGGACAGGATTTGAACCTGTGACCTTTGGGTTATGAGCCCAACGAGCTACCTGACTGCTCCACCCCGCGATAAACCTCAATGGTGGGCCTGGGTAGACTCGAACTACCGACCTCACGCTTATCAGGCGTGCGCTCTAACCAACTGAGCTACAGGCCCTCAATTGCGTACCAAGCATTTGGCCGGTTAAACGACAACCTCACCCTCGCTTTTGTAAAAAATCGAAAAATTAAAAGATCAAATTCGTTGAATTATCTGAAAACTAGATATGCGTGACCTGTAAACGCGACCTTGTTAGATCGTTTCTACTGTGTCGTATTGATAAAGGAGGTGATCCAGCCACAGGTTCTCCTACAGCTACCTTGTTACGACTTCACCCCAATCATAAATCATACCGTGGTAACCTGCCTCTCTTGCGAGTTGGCCCAGCTACTTCTAGTACAACCTACTTTCGTGATGTGACGGGCGGTGTGTACAAGACCCGGGAACGTATTCACCGCAACATGCTGATTTGCGATTACTAGCGATTCCAACTTCATGGAGTCGAGTTGCAGACTCCAATCCGAACTGAGAACGGTTTTTGCGATTAGCTCCCTCTTACGAGATTGCGACGTTTTGTACCGTCCATTGTAGCACGTGTGTAGCCCTGAACATAAAGGCCATGATGACTTGACATCATCCCCACCTTCCTCCGTTTTATCAACGGCAGTCT
>JBAUGL010000013.1:0-18734 GCA_049679665.1 Pyrinomonadaceae bacterium
TCCCGCGACGTGCATAAGGACAATTCGGCGTTTGAAGATCTCCAAAAATTGCATATGTCTGCGGCCTTATCCCTTACAAGAATAGCAAAGAAAGCACGTATACAATGCGGCCGCACTGCACGGAGTGGCCGTCGCGGATAAATACTTATGCTGACGCTGCCATTATGCTTCAAATGGGATCTCTGCGTTTTGGAGAACGCCGAGTTCGTTGCGTGAGACTCGTTCGAGGAGCTTAGGATCGTCGAACATTTTGACGAGTCCATTTACGGTAGCGTACCGAGGTTCGTCGGCGACCGTCACGGCGAGGTTAATGTACGACCGCAAATACCGATCAATGCCTTCAAGCAGGGCGCCGCCGCCGGTAAGAATGACACCGCGGTCGTAAATGTCTGCAGCGACTTCCGGCCGCAGCTCGGTCAACGCGTCACGAATCGATTGGGCGATTCGCCGGACGATACTCTCAACGATCGGATAGATCTCACCCGCGGTAACTTCGACCGCGGCCGGGCTGCCGGTTTGAACGTCGCGGCCCCGTACTTCGGTCGATCTTGCCAGATCGTCGGGAAGGTATGAGGATGCAAATTTTGTCTTGAGAAGTTCGGTCGTTTCCTCGCCGACCTGAAGTCCGCGATGTCGGCGAAGATGCGTTGCGAGAACAACATTAATCTCATTACTTCCAAAGCGCTCTGTGGCCGAATGGACGGTCGCCCCTTTTGCAACGATGGCTATATTTGTCGTCCCCGCCCCGATGTCGATAATCGCTGTCGCACGCTTGTCACCCGGTAGAACGCCTGCCCCGAATGCCGCCGCGAGACCTTCTTCCATCATAAAGATCTTGCCTATGTGCGCCTCTTCCGCCGCCTGGAGCAATGCACGCTGCTCGACATGGGTCACATCTGAAACCATACTCATTACAGCGCGCAGAGATACCTGCGAGCCGCCGGACTTAGCTTTCTTTACGAAGTGCGCGAGCATTTTCTTCGAACGCTCAAAATCACCAACGACGCCACCGATCATTGGAGCCTTTACAAAGGTATCGCGACCCTCACGCCCGATCATATCCGCAGCTTCCTGTCCGAAAGCGATAATTTCTTCTGTCGATTCCTGGACGGCGACGAGTGAAGGTTCATCGACAACTACACCTCGTCCTTTTACGGCAATTATTGTGCTCGCCGTGCCGAGGTCGATAGCCATCGAATCGGTTACCAGTTTCTTTAATGACGAGATCTTAAGCATAGAGGAATACCTGAGAGTGGGCACCTAAATTATACCCATAAATCAAGAACTCTGCCAAGAGAAATGAATTAATGGAAACGTAAATAAAAATAAACCGGGACAAGTGAAGTATTGCCTGACCGGAAAGGTCAGTTCCAAACTACTTCAAAGAGGTTGACCGGCTGTACCCGGTTCTTAACGACAAGCGCTTCGCGTGTGGCTAACGGCAGCGAGCCGCCGCATGCGGAGGCGGTTGCTTCGCTTATCAAGATCTGTCCGCCCACCGCATTTGATTCAAGCCGGGACGCCAAATTGACCGTATCCCCTATTGCGGTATATTCGGAACGCTTTTCCGATCCTATGTAACCGATGGTCGCCATTCCCGTGTGGAGCCCGATCCCGACCGATACAGATTCGTAACCTTCGGCCTCGAGATCCGAGTTTAGACCGACCAGTTTCTTCTGCATCGCGATGGCTGCTTTGACAGCGTTTAATGCATCGTCGGCCGTCGCCGTAGGGGCGCCGAATATTGCCATAAGGCCATCGCCAATATATTTATCGAGGGTCCCGCCGTGGCCGAAGATGACTTCGGACATCGCCGAAAAATAGCGGTTGAGAAGCCCGACGATCTTCTCCGGATTCTCCCTTTCGGACATCATTGTGAATCCTCGAATGTCGGCAAACAATACCGTCACTTCCTGCGTCGCACCGCCGAGCCGGAATGAATTTGGGTTATCCAGCATCTGTTTCACGACATATTCCGGCATAAAACGGCTAAAGTTCGCACGGGCTACTTCTTCGCGCGCAAGCCGCTTATGTGTCTTCACATTTTCGACCGTAACGGCCGCCTGCGCAGCGACGGCGCTGATCAACTCGAGATGTTCCGGCGTAAATGCTGAGAATGGATCCAGCCGATCGGCATATACCACTCCATGCACATGCGCGTCGGTGATCAGAGGAGCACAGATCGTCGAACGAACACCAAGTGACACGATCGATTCCGATCCGTGAAACTGCTCATCTGTTCTGGCGTCCTGCGAGAGAAGTGCGATCTTTTCCCGAATCACCTTTTGCGTGATCGTCCGGCTTATTGTTAGCTTGTCTGATATAACGCCGCTGGCCTCTTTCCGGACACGTGCGCCGATCTGAACCAAGCTGTAGCCCACGGCGTTTCCATCGGATGATTCTTCCAAAAGCAGCGCCACCACCCGATCTGCCGGCGTTCCCCGAAATATCAGGTCGGTCGCCTTCTCGAACATTTCTTTCAAATCAAAAACGGTACCAAGCATCTTGCTCATTTCGAACAGAAGATCGAGCGTTTTTGCCTTTCTGCGAAGTTCTTTAAGCTCTTCCGGGGTTGCGGCGGATGATTCGACCGACGAATAAGACGGGCGGCCGATTAGATGATCTGCCGAAATCAGAACCTGCACGTGACCGAGTGGGGCATCGTCGTATGCAACACTTTCGGCCGTATCGATCATTTCAGCGGTCGGTATGGTAGGCGCTGTTGTCTCTTCGCGCTTTTCGACGGGATTCACGCCATGCGGCAGAACGGCGGTCGACATAACTTCAAGGTCGGATTCGCCAATTGTGATGATGTCACCCTTTTCGAGGGTTTTCTCGAGGATCGGCATGCCGTTGATAAAAACACGATTTACGCTTCTTTTAACGTTGCCGCTATCCAGATACCCATCAATTATTTTGAAATTTTCTTCAGCAGAGGTAAGAAAGGCATGCTTACGCGAAACCCGACGGTCATTCAGGACAATATCGTTGACCCGGGCGCGGCCTAATGTGTACGTCGTGCCCGGAACGAGACTCGTTTCCCACGTTCGGCCGTTGGGTTCAGTTATTTTGATGATCGTGTTCACGATATTGATTCAATTGTAATGCGGATCGGGAAAATTGTGAATTTCAGATTTGACGATAGATGTGATAGATAAAAGATTGATCCAATAGTCCAGAATGATCTATTTCGATAACAACGCGACGACCAGGGTCGCCCCGGAGGTGCTCGAATCAATGATGCCGTTTTTCGGTGAGGAATTCGGGAACCCGAGTTCGATCCACGCGGCCGGCCGCGCAGCACGAACGGCGGTCGAGAACGCAAGAGAGCAGGTCGCACGCTTGATCGGATGTGCTTCACCGGGCCAGATCCTATTTACCTCCTGTGGGACTGAAAGCGATAACCTTGCGATACTCGGAAGCTTAAGGTCGCAACCCGGCAAAAATCACATTATTACCACAACCGTTGAACACGAGGCGGTGAAAAAGGTGTGTGCCGGGCTAGAATCGGAAGGCTTCAGGGTGTCATGGGTTCAGGTTGATGATGATGGCTCCCCGAACATCGATGGTCTGAAGTCGGAACTAACAGACGAGACGGCGATCGTTTCCGTAATGATGGCGAACAATGAGACCGGCGTTCGGATGCCAATCGAAGAGATCGGCGCTCTCGTCAAGGCACGTTCGAATGCTCTTTTTCACGTTGACGCTGTGAACGCCGCCGGCAAAGTGCCGATCGATCTGACTGATTCAACGGTCGACCTGCTTTCTCTCTCGGGACACAAGTTCAATGGCCCGAAAGGAATTGGTGCATTGTATATTCGGGACGGCATCAAGCTGCAGCCCGTTATTGTCGGCGGGGGTCAAGAAAGCGGCCGCAGGGCCGGAACGGAGGCCGTACATCAAATCGTCGGAATGGGTGCCGCAGCCAGGCTTTCGTGCAGCCTGGCCACGATGGATTCGGTCAGAATCATGCGTGACCGGCTTGAAGAAGGGATACTTGAATCGATACCAAACAGCTATCTTAACGGAACGCCCAACCCAACAATGCGCTTGCCGAACACGACGAACATTTCCTTCGAACACACTAATGGTGAGGCGATCCTAGCGAGGCTCGATAGCGTCGGAATCTGCGTCTCGACCGGTTCGGCCTGCGGCGCGGCCGATCACAGGTCTTCGACCGTGCTCGAAGCGATGGGCATTCCGTATTCGAGAGCAATGGGCTCCATACGATTTTCTCTTGGCCGATATAATACTCTGGTAGAGGTCGATCGATGTCTGGCCGCGCTCCCGGAAATTGTCAGTTCCCTTCGACGGCTGTCAACCGTTTAAGCTAGCTGACGACGGGCTTGAATGCCATGTTATCGGCGAAAAATGATGCATGATACATTCTGAAAAGCAAATAAAATGGCTAACGAGAATCTGACCGCAGAAGAAAAACGACTTGCAGATTCGGACAGCAAGGCGGTCGACTGGAAAAATTGGGGCTGCTACGTAAGCGAGCGCGCATGGGGCACGGTTCGTGAGGATTATTCCGCGGACGGGTCAGCGTGGGACTATTTTCCTTTTGAACACGCCCACTGCCGAACCTTCAGATGGAATGAGGACGGGCTGGCCGGCATATGCGACCGAAGACAGTTTATTTGCTTTGGGTTATCGCTATGGAATGGCCGCGACTCGATCCTGAAGGAGCGTTTGTTCGGTTTGGCAGGGCCAAAAGGGAATCATGGCGAAGATGTTAAGGAATACTATTACTACCTCGATAACACTCCCACGCATTCCTATATGAAATTCCTCTACAAGTACCCGCAGGAGGAATTTCCCTACGCGAATTTGTACGAAGAAACCGCCCGCCGTGACAAGAAAGATCCGGAATACGAATTGATAGATACCGGCGTTTTTGCCGACGATCGATATTTTGACGTAACCGTCGAGTATGCAAAATCTTCGGTCGACGACATTTGCATCAAGATCACTGCCGTAAATCGCGGACCCGAAACAGCCACGCTCCGCCTGCTGCCAACCATCTGGTTTAGGAATACATGGTCATGGACGACCGAAGGTAAGAAACCGATCATGAATGCTGCACAAGCCGCAGGTGACCTCCGGTTGATAAACATCGAACACGAAAGCGCCGGAAATTATCAGCTCGCGATGACGGATGCGTCGGGGCTGCGTTTCACTGAGAACGAAACGAACAACGAGAAATTATTCCAGAGCGCGAACAGTTCGCCATATTCGAAAGATGGAATCAACGACTTTGTGGTTCAAGGCAACCGATCTGCTGTGAATCCCGAGAATTATGGGACAAAAGCAGCTGCCGATTACGAGTTGTCTCTCGCACCGGGTGGCAGCCGTGAAGTTTTCCTTCGCCTGTTACCGAAAGGGCCGGTAGATCCGGAGATATTGACGTCCCGAGATGCCTTTATCGGTTCTTGCCGAGAAGTGTTTAAGCAGCGAATCCACGAGGCGGATGAGTTTTACGAAACCATCATTCCTGCGCAAATGACGGTTGACGCTAAAAACGTAATGCGTCAGGCACTTGCCGGAATGCTCTGGTCGAAGCAGTTTTACCATTACGTCGTCGAACAGTGGCTTGATGGCGACCCAGCGTTTCCAGAACCTCCAAAACGGCGTCGAAAGCAAAGGAACGCGTCGTGGACCCACCTCTACAACGAAGACATAGTATCGATGCCCGATAAATGGGAGTATCCTTGGTACGCAGCTTGGGACCTTGCATTTCATTGTATACCCCTCTCATTGATCGACCCGGGATTCGCAAAGCGGCAGCTCATACTACTCCTTCGTGAGTGGTATATGCACCCGAACGGTCAGGTCCCGGCGTACGAATGGGCTTTTAGCGATGTTAACCCGCCTGTGCACGCTTGGGCGGCGCTGCGCGTTTATAAAATCGAGGCAAAGCAGAAAGGTGTCGCGGATCGGATATTTCTCGAGCGGGTATTTCACAAACTGCTCCTTAATTTTACATGGTGGGTAAACCGGAAAGATACCGAGGACAATAACGTTTTCGAAGGCGGTTTTCTTGGACTTGACAATATCGGGGTATTCGACCGAAGCGCCGAATTACCTGGCGGCGGACGTCTTGAGCAATCCGACGGCACAAGCTGGATGGCTATGTATTGCCTGAATATGCTTGCAATTTCACTTGAGCTAGCGAAGGAAGATGTTGCCTATGAGGATGTCGCCAGCAAGTTCTTTGAGCATTTCGTTTTCATTGCGGACGCTATGAATAACCTTGGGAACGAATGTACCGAGCTTTGGAATGAGGCGGATGGATTTTACTACGACGTAATACATAAAGACGGGACCCAAATTCCAATAAAACTTCGCTCCATGGTTGGGCTTATACCACTTTTCGCGGTCGAAACGCTCGATCCGGAATGGATTGCTGAGCTTCCAAATTTTCGACGGAGGACCGACTGGTTCCTGACGAATCGAAAGGATTTGACCGGTGACATCGCCTGTATGCAGGAAACAGGTGTTAATGGCCGAAAGTTGTTGGCCTTAGTTAATAAGGAACGGCTCAAAAGGATACTTTCAACAATGTTGTCCGAAGAGGAGTTTTTATCCGATCACGGGATTCGATCGCTATCCCGCAAACACAAATCAAGTCCATATATTTTCGAATTGGCAGGCACGTCGCACAGGGTCGACTATGAGCCGGGCGAATCGCAAAGCGGAATGTTTGGCGGAAATTCTAATTGGAGAGGGCCAGTTTGGTTTCCAGTAAACTATTTACTGATCGAATCACTTCAAAAGTTTGATCATTACTATGGTTCCGATCTTATAGTCGAATTCCCTACCGGTTCGGGCCGGGAAATGACGCTATGGCAGGTTGCTCAAGAGCTTGAGAAGCGGCTGTGTGGGATCTTTCTCCGTGACGACGATGGTCGAAGGGCACTTCACGGACAGGTAGACAAATTTCAAACCGATGAACACTGGCGTGAAAACCTGCTCTTCCACGAATATTTTCACGGTGACAACGGTCGAGGACTTGGCGCAAGTCATCAAACCGGATGGACCGGCCTTGTCGCCAAGCTTCTAAAACAGATTGGCGAAGGCAAGCAGGTTCTTGATGGAAAGCGAATCGACCTCTCGGCAAATTTAACGGTCGCCGAATTGCTTGGAACCGACCGAGCTGACGAATCGGATCCGACGAGCAATGGCGAAATTCTCGAACGGCACGATCCGGCGGACAAAGCTTAAGAAATAGAAAGATATGAAAGCAGTTGCGGTAACACCAAAAGAAAAGAATTCCGTACGGATCGTTGAAATGGACAAGCCTGCCATTGCTGACGTTAAGGAGGGGCGCGGAGTACTCGTCGAGGTGTTGCGTGCTGGTGCCTGCGGCACTGATCGCGAGATCAATAACGGCGAATATGGTGTCGCTCCAAAAGGCTTCGATTTTCTGGTACTCGGTCACGAGAATTTTGGCCGTGTTGTTGAAGTTGGCGACAATGTTACTGATCTGGCCATAGGTGATTACGTTGTAGCTACGGTTCGGCGTCCCGGAGGTTCAAGCATCTACGACAAGATCGGCGAACAGGATTTTACGACTGACGATCAATATTACGAGCGCGGTATTTCACGGATACACGGTTTCATGGCTGAGTATTACGCGGAGGACGCAGCGTTTCTCGTTAAAATTCCGCCGACTCTTGCGGACGTCGCCATATTGCTCGAACCGCTCTCCATAATTGAAAAGGGCTTGAAACAAGCCTCGGATATTCAGGAACGCTTGAAGATCTGGCATCCGAAAACAGCGGCTGTCCTTGGAGTTGGAAACGTCGGCCTCCTGACCGTCATGGCGCTGCGTATGCGGGGCTACCGGGTACATGGCTTTGGGCTTGACAAGCGAGGTGGTTACCTAAATGCCGAGCTTTGCGAGGCAATTGGCGCGACATACGATTCTACAAAGGAGACAACCGTTACAGATTCAACCAAAAGATATGGCGAATATGACCTTATTTTCGAGTGCACGGGATACTCGCCGATCATTTTCGACGGAATGCAGTCGCTAAATGAGAACGGAATTCTTGTTCTGGCATCGGTAACGGGCGGACATCGGACGACGGATAATGTGCCCTCAGACAAGATCAATCAAATGTTCGTGTTGGGGAACCGCGCAATGGTCGGAACGGTGAACGCAAACACGGAACATTTTGAAATGGGTGTTAAAGACCTCGCTCTTTGTGAGGCGATGTATGCCGGATGGTTGGGGCGAATGATGACTCATAAAATTTCCGGGCTCGAAAATTTTCGAGAAGTCTTCGATATTCTTGACGATTCGGCTTCGTACAATGCGATCAAAACGTATTTCGAGGTGAAAGCAATTTGACGACGCCGTATAGCGCAAACGGTCTAGATATCCATGGCTGAGTTTCCCGAATACGATATAGACGTTCTCACAAAAAGCGAGATCAAACTAGAAAAGCCAAAACTTTTCAAAGTTTTGCTGCACAATGACGATTTCACGACCATGGAATTCGTCGTGTTCATACTCCAGTACGTGTTTATGCGAACGGACGCCGAGGCCTTTGAAATTATGATGAAGGTGCACAATGAAGGCGTCGGGATCGCCGGGGTTTATTCTTACGAAATAGCGGAAATGAAATCGCAAAAGTCAATTAATTTGGCAAGAGCGAGGGAGTATCCCTTGCTTTGCACCGTCGAAGAGGAATAATCAAACGATTCAAATTGGTTTTTAACACGCGAAGGTCTTTTATTGCTCCTTTTCACGGACGGGATTTTTGTGTCCATAAATGCTAAAATCTCACTTTTTACAAGGCGCGGCAGACTCGAATCATTGATTTTAGTCAAAATCCCGCGGTTCAACAGCGTATATGACCGAATCGATTGACCTTAAGAAAACAGTAAATCTGCCAAAGACCAATTTTGCTCAGAAAGCGAATCTTGGCCAGAGTGAGCCGGCCCGTTTAAAGAAATGGGGCGAAATGGGCCTTTACAAAAGGATCGAGGAGGCTCGAAAGGGCCGCGAGAAATTCATTCTCCATGACGGCCCGCCGTACGCCAACGCCGACATACATATCGGAACGGCTCTCAATAAGATTCTTAAGGATTTCGTCGTAAAAACGCGTTCAATGATGGGTTTCGACGCGCCATATGTCCCAGGCTATGATTGTCACGGACTTCCGATCGAAACGATAGTTGAAAAAAAGCTTGCGGATAAGGGGAAGAATAAAAACGACCTTCCTGTCGCCACGTTTCGAAGGCTTTGCCGCGAACATGCAAGCACCGCGATGAATAATCAGACCCGCGACTTCTCGAGGCTCGGCATACTTGGCGATTGGGAAAACCCTTATCTTACGATGTCGCCCGAATATGAATCTTCGACCGCCCGGCTATTCGGTAAATTTCTCGAACGGGGTTTTGTATACAAAGGCTTGAGGCCGGTTTATTGGTGTATCCACGACCAGACGGCCCTCGCCGAAGCCGAGGTCGAATATAGGGAGCATAACTCCGCTTCAGTTTACGTGAAGTTTCCACTTGAGACCGATCCTGCGGAGGTTGACGAAAAGCTCGCCGGGAAAAATGTGTTTGTGGTGATTTGGACGACGACGCCATGGACACTGCCCGCAAACCTCGGCATCGCCGTACACCCGGATCTTGACTATTCTGCACTCGCTGTTGGGGATGAGGTGTATATCGTTGCGTCGGAGCTTTCAGGTACTTTTGCTGATAAATGCGGTCTATCCGGCAGCACGGAATTGGCGCGGTTCAAGGGCTCGAAGCTGGACCGGCTTGAAGCAAAACACGCATGGCTCGACCGGATTTCGCTGATAATGAACGGCGACCACGTGACGCTCGGTGAAGCAGATGCGGAAGTCGAGCTCAACGTGCGGTTCGAGAATAAGTCTTCCGCAAAGGCAGGTACCGGTTGTGTTCATACGGCACCCGGCCACGGCGCAGACGATTTTCACATCGCAAAGCAATATGGCCTTGATATCTATTGCCCGGTCGACAGCGCCGGACGATTTACACCTGACGTAGAGCATTGGGCGCACGAGAATATTCGCGACGCCAATCCGAAGATCGTTGAATTTCTTCGAGAGCAGGGTATGTTGCTGCACTCGGAAATGTATGAACACCGTTACCCTCATTGTTGGCGATGCAAGAATCCAGTCATCTTTCGGGCGACGCCGCAATGGTTTATTTCAATGGACGACGCGGCGGCCGACGAAGGCGATAGGGGGTTGCGGGCGCGAGCATTTGAACAGATATCCGAAGTTAAATGGCATCCGGAGTGGGGCAAAGACCGAATGCGGAATATGTTCAAAGGACGTCCGGATTGGTGCGTCTCGAGGCAGAGGGTCTGGGGCGTACCAATTCCCGTTTTTTATTGTCAGGGCTGCGACGAAGCGATCTCAGAACCGTCAATTGTAGATCATGTAGCCGACATCTTCGCTCGAGAAACAGCCGATGCCTGGTACAATCGGCCGGAGAGTGAATTGCTCCCCGAGGGATTCCAATGTCCGAAATGCAGCAGCGCCGACTTCCGCAAAGAAACCGATATATTAGACGTTTGGTTTGATTCGGGGTCCAGCTGCGTGGCTGTTTTGGAGACTCGCGGCGACACTTTGCGATTTCCGGCCGACGTTTATCTTGAGGGCGGCGACCAGTATCGCGGCTGGTTTAACTCGAGTTTGATGTGTGGTTTAGCGGCGCATGACATTTCACCGTACAAACAAATAATCACTCACGGATGGGTCGTCGACGGTGATGGAAAAAAACAAAGCAAATCTCTTGGGAATGTGACCTCGCCGCTCGAGATCGTAAATGCCTCTGGCGCCGAGATCCTTCGTTTGTGGGCGACGGCGGTCGATTATACTGAGGATGTTCGCTGCTCCGAGGAGATCCTATCGAGGGTGATCGACGCTTATCGAAAAATGCGAAATACCTTGCGTTTTGCGCTCGGCAACCTCGACGGATTCGACCCCGCGGCGGACGCGGTCGGCCCACAGCGAATGTTGGAGATCGACCGATGGGCGTTGAGTTCACTGGATGAGCTTTCTGCGAAAGTAATAAAGGGCTACGAGGATTATGATTTTCAGGTCGCGTACCATGCACTATACCAGTTTTGTACCTTAACGCTATCATCAAGATATTTTGACATAATCAAAGATCGGCTTTACATCGCGGCACCGATGTCCGAGGGTCGGCGATCTGCCCAGACGGCGCTTTACCGTATCGCAGAGACTCTTTCACGGCTGCTCGCGCCGATCCTCGTTTTTACTGCCGACGAGGCTTGGGAAAACCTTCCCTCGCAGGATATCGACTCCGTTCATTTGGCTGAATTTCCGAAGGTCGAAGGAACAAAGGACTTAGGTCTCGCTGCAAATTGGGAACGTATATTCTCGATACGCGATCAGGTCTTAAGGGCTCTCGAGGAATCCAGGAATGCGAAACTGATCGGTTCGTCACTCGACGCAAAGGTACTCTTGACGGTCGACTGTGACACCGCCAGATTCTTGCTAGACTATTACGAGGATCTTAGGTACATATTTATTGTTTCGCAGGTTGAGGTTCGCGAGGGCGCGTTCAAGACGGAAATCGCTCGAGCGGATGGGGAAAAGTGTGAGCGCTGTTGGAACTATTCAACACGCGTCGGTGAGTTTGAGCGGTACCCAACTGTGTGCGAACGCTGCTTCGATGCGCTAAAAGATATCGAGATGGCTGCCACGACTTAAGGAAAGTAAATTGAAACGGATAGCTGATGGCTGACGTACTCATAAATCGATGTAGGAGTTGTTTTATGATTTGTAAACTTTTCTTGGTGAAAGTGGTAGTGATCGTTCTGGTCTGCGCATTTTCCGCAGTTGGTCAAATGGATGACAATGCTGCGGTGCGGATACCACTTGAAAACTACCTTAAAGCGCACGCAACGGGCGATCCGGAGTATGCTCGGAAGGCGTTTCATTCCGAAGGCAATTTGATATGGATACGGGACCGCAAATTTTCCTCACGAAGTTTTGCCGAATACATCTCCGGATTTACTGGAAAGCCTTCGGCCGATGAGGCTGATCGGAAGCGGAAGATCGAAGCCGTTGATGTCACGGGTAACGCCGCCGTTGCGAAAATAGTTCTCGACTATCCCACTGTAAAGTTCGTTGATTATATGACACTGCTAAAAATTGACGGCGAATGGAAGATCGTATCCAAGGCGTTTTACGCGGAACCAAAGCGCCCGGCGCCCGACGTTAAGAAACCATAGTGTCAAAGACCGATGCTATTTGGAAACTAGGTTACCTCGCTATTTCCGGCGGGGTGTTCATGATCGATCAGTCAACGAAGTCCTGGGCGATTCGACGACTGCGGTTTGGCGATGATCTTGAGGTTATCCCGGGTTTCTTCAATTTTGCATATGCCCAGAATACGGGCGTGGCGTTTAGTATGTTAGACGATCACGGCTCGTCCGGGCGTTGGGGACTTTCGATCGTTGCGTTAGTCGCCGCAGTGCTGGTGCTCTATTTTTTCTGGAGAACGCCGCGAAGCGATGACCGGATTCTTGGAGCCCTCTCGCTCCTGCTGGCTGGAATTGTCGGAAACGTTGTTGATCGGATGCGTCTCGGATTTGTGGTGGATTTTATTGATGTTCAGTTTGGCTCGTGGCACTATCCCACTTTCAACGTGGCGGATATGGCGATCGTCATCGGCGCCGGACTGCTGGTGATCGATATGTTTCTTATCAAGAAAAAGCAGGTGCACGAGCAAGATGGGTAGAAACGGGAACCAGTAGGGAATGGGTTCGACTCGCTTCGGACGCGAGGGCTGCCATCTCAGTTTAGATTATGTATCCAGAATTGTTTCGCATCGGTACATTTCCCGTTACGACCTATGGAATTTTCCTTGCCATAGGGATGCTTCTCGCGCTTTTTGTCGCCTCGCGTCTTGCAGGACGTGATGGACTGCCGCGCGAGCGAATCTATGATCTCGGATTGTGGACGCTCATCGGCGGGCTTATCGGCTCGAAGTTACTAATGTTCTTTGTCGAGGATAGTGTTCAGATTTTATCGCTCGATTTTTTACGATCTGGCGGCGTTTACTATGGCGGGTTGATCGGCGGCACGCTTGCGGTCGTCTTACTTGTAAGACTCTATAAACTGCCGTTTTGGAAAGTTGCCGATGCGTTCGCTCCGGGACTTGCCTTAGGACAGGCATTCGGTCGTCAAGGCTGTTTCTCGGCGGGCTGCTGCTGGGGAAAGGAGACCCAACTGCCGTGGGGCGTCCATTTTTCAGAGAAGGGCCATGAGTATACCGGCGTCCCGGTCTACGGCCCCGATGGAAGTGATCTATATTTGCATCCCACCCAGCTGTACGAATCGTTCTTTATGCTGGCGGTTTTCGCGTTCCTTTTCTTCTTACATCGTCGCAAGAAATTCGACGGGCAGATCCTGATCGCGTACGGCGTCATCTATTCCTTGTTCCGATTTTCGATCGAGTTCATCCGCGATGACCCGCGCGGTGATCTATTCGGTTTGACGACGATGACCGGCCTTTCAACATCGCAGATCATAAGCCTGATCGTCGCTTTAGGTGCTGTGATATTTATGATCGTCCGCCTGCGCTCTACTGGTAAAAAGGAAATCATTGACCAAAGCTGAATTTCCTCAATTGTCTGAAGAGACACCGATTCTAAACTTTACGGTCGGCGGGCCGGAAGCAGGAAAGCGGCTCGATGCATTCTTGTCCGAACAGATCGATGCCTGGTCACGGTCGCGGCTTCAACGATTGATCGAAGGCGGCGATGCTTTGGTAAACGACCAGCCGGTGAAGTCCTCATATAGGATCCGCGAAAACGACGATATCGATGTTGAATTAACCGAAGCGGTATCCGCGAAGTTTGAGCCTGAAGACATTCCGCTCGAGATCGTTTATGAAGACGCATATCTCGCCGTGATCAATAAACCCGCGGGTATGGTCGTCCATCCGGGTGCCGGCGTACCAAGCGGGACGCTTGCGAATGCGATAGCGTTTCATTTCGACTTTGAAAACAACCCGATAAATGAGCAGTATTCGGAGTTGCGTGTTGGTATTGTGCATCGTCTTGATAAAGACACTTCCGGTTTGATCGTTGTGGCAAAAAACGAAGAAATTCACGAGTCCCTATCGGAACAATTTCGGGAACGTGAGGTTTATAAAAGCTACGTCGCCCTTGTTCACGGATCGACAGTGGATAATTCGGGGAAGATCGAAGCGCCGATCGGGCGCAACAAACACAACCGCCTCAGAATGAAGATCGCGAACTACGGCCGCAATGCTCTTTCGCTGTGGAAGGTCCGCCAGCGTTTCGAAAAATTCACGCTGCTCGATGTTGAGATAAAAACCGGCCGTACGCATCAGATACGTGTACATCTGGCCTCGATCAATCACCCGGTCGTGGGTGACGAGATCTATAACGAAGGCCGCGACAACACCGCGAATGACATTAACGTGCGAAACGCCATCAAATCGATGAACCGCTTTTTTCTACATGCTGAAAAACTTTCGTTCACGCACCCGAAAACCGGCGAGCGGATGGCGTTCTCACTACCCTTACCCATCGAGTTGTCGCAGTTTATCTTGCTTATTTAAGCAAGAACCACGAAAATACACGAAAGTTCACAAAGAGTGTTTCGTGTATTTCGTGGTTCCAGTCCTTCTGGCTCTCCGACCAATATGATAAAAAATTTAATCCTAAGTGTTTTCTTGTCGACGGCGGTTTTTTCGGCGGCGGTACCCGGGCAAACCGGCAGCATTATTCCCCAACCTAAGATGATCAGTCCGTCAGGTGGCAAGTTCGCCTTTGATCGACGCACAAAACTGGAAGTTTCCGATGAGATCGGGCGCCGGGTTGCGGAGCGCTTTAATGAACAGCTGAAGCAAAATCATGGCTTTAAGTTGAAGATCACCGAAAAATCCCAGAAAGGAAATTCGATCGTCCTTGTCACGACGGGACCTGAGCGAATTGCCAACCCTGAGGGTTATATATTAAGAATTGCGCCAGATTTTATTCACGTTGCTGGGAGCGAACAAGGACAGTTCTACGCGCTGCAGTCACTCATGCAGTTATTGCCGACGCATCTGAATCAGCCCGTTGTTTTAACCTCACAACGAATTGAGGATGCTCCCCGCTTTCCGTACCGTGGTATGCATCTGGACGTGGCGCGGCACTTCATGCCGGTGTCATTCGTGAAGAAGTACATCGACCTGATGTCGCAGTATAAGTTCAACTATTTCCACTGGCATTTGACCGAGGATCAAGGTTGGCGGATCGAGATAAAGAAATATCCAAGGCTGACCGAGATCGGTTCCAAACGGCCGGAGTCGCATCAGGGCAGTTATTCGACAATATTTAAGGGCGACGGCATACCGATCGAGGGGTTTTATACGCAGGAAGAGATCAGGGATGTTGTAGCGTACGCGAAGGCGCGATTCATAACCGTGATCCCCGAGATCGAACTGCCCGGCCACGCCTCGGCCGCACTTGCGGCGTATCCGCAATTTGGATGTAAAGCCGATTACAAATATGAGGTGAAAAAAACGTGGGGCATTTTCAAAGAGGTCTATTGCCCGACGGATGAGACTTTTAAGTTTCTCGAAGATGTTCTCGATGAGACGATCAAGTTGTTTCCAGATTCGCCGTACATTCACATCGGCGGCGACGAAGTGCTCAAAGATCACTGGAAGGAATCGGCGTTTGTCCAGGACCTGATGAAACGCGAGAACCTCAAGGACGAGCACGAGGTGCAGAGCTATTTTGTCCGCCGCATCGAGAAATTCATCAATTCAAGAGGCAAAAAGATGATCGGCTGGGACGAAATTCTCGAAGGCGGTGTCGCGCCGAATGCGACGATTATGAGTTGGCGAGGAATGAAGGGCGGAATCGAGGCCGCAAAAGCAAAGCATGACGTGATAATGACGCCGACCGGTTTCGCGTATCTTGATTACGGACAAGGCGATCCGTCATATGAACCGCTGAATATAGGCGGCTATCTGCCGCTCGAAAAAGTCTACAGCTTCGAACCCGTCCCGCCCGAACTCACCGCCGACGAGGCAAAATACGTAATCGGCGGCCAAGCCAACATCTGGACCGAATACCTTGAAACCGGCGACAAGGTCGAGTACATGGCCTTCCCTCGAATGCTCGCCATCGCCGAGAGCGTTTGGTCAAGGCCCGAAAACAAGAACTTTATCGATTTCAAACACCGCCTTGCAGCAAATTTTCATCTGCTTGACCGGCAAAACGTAAACTACCGCATTCCCGAGCCCGACGGCCTGCAAAACGTTATCGCCGACAAGGAAATAACGCTGATTACGCTTAAACCGATGGCCGGAATGCAGGTTCGGTACACCATCGACGGTTCGACGCCGGACGAGCGCTCGCCGCTTTATACAAAGGCGGTCGAGATCACGCTCGCCGAAGGAAAAGCCGCAACGCTAAAAACCATTGTAATCAATCCTCGGGGACGCAAAAGCGTCGTGTACGCCGCGACGATCGTGCGCGGTGCCATGCTCGCGCCCATAACGCTGAGCGAGACAAAACCCGGTGTAAATTACTCGTTCGTCGTGCCTGTTGACGGCGGCGAGCCCCAAACGTCGTCGGGCGAGACGCGATCGATTCTTCTCACTCAGTTCGAGAAGCAGACCGATCTCAAAAAACCATTCGGCGTGACGTTCGACGGCTATTTCAAAGCGCCGCAGGACGGAGTTTACGAGCTGCAGGTCGACTCGACGTGGGACGCGACGCTGTTTGTCGGCGGCAAAATGGAGATCGACGATGTCGGTACGAAAGACCGCAAGATGAAATCCGTCGTCCTGCCACTAAAGGCGGGCTGGCACAAGATAAGCCTGCGGTATAACCACCGAGGCGGCGATGCACATTTTCGCTTCCGCTGGGGAATCAAGGGACAGGGCCTAAGACAAATCGGCGGCAGCGAGCTTGTTCACTGAGCCGCGGGTAACTGATCCGAGTCGGGTTGAAATATATCTTCGATCTTTTGGCCAAATAGTCTCGAAACCTTGAATGCTAGACCTAGACTAGGTTCGTATTTTCCGGTCTCGATCGCATTTATTGTCTGTCGCGATACGCCGAGACGTTCGGCCAACTCACCCTGCGACCACTCTCGCTCGGCGCGTAGCACACGAAGCTTGGTCTTCATTTGTATCGCCTCCATGCCAATGCCAATCCGGCAAAGTAAAAGATCGGCAGAAACGACCACACGTGTCTGTAAATTAGATCGTCAGGCGGCAGATCGACTGCCAACTGCAACAGTCCCAATACCATCAGCAGAAACACCGACAACGGAAACGAAACGCCATCGCGTCCATCTGGATCCGCCGCTGCATCTCATCGAGATGGCCAATATTCCGGACGAACAGCCACAGAAAAGCTGCAAACGGGACGGCTGGCGCAAGAGCGATGAGCAGACTGGCCGACCGATCGAGTTCTGCGGACTCGAGCAGGTCCCGCGATACGAAATACGAGACCATCCACACTGCTCCAACCGCTATGGTGAACCACGGTCGATGTATTAATTTTCTTGCATCAAGTTTCCTCCATGTAAAGCCTGCTTTACAAATCTAAAGTAAAATATACTTGACTATCTGTCAAGCATTATTTACAGCAGAATGTATGTAATATGTTCTTTTGACTTTGCCTTGTGCTTCCGGCTTATAATGCGGGCATGATCATTCGCATTCTTCTGGGCGTTGTGCTCGCAACCGGGGCCTCGGTTTCCCTGGGACAAAAATCGGATCTTACTCGCCACGTCAACCCGTTCATCGGAACCGGCGGCCACGGGCATACGTTTCCGGGCGCGACCGTCCCCTTCGGCATGGTGCAGCTCTCGCCCGACACACGCATCGACAACTGGGACGGCTCTAGCGGCTATCACTATTCCGACTCGATCATCTACGGCTTCTCGCACACACACCTCTCCGGTACCGGCATCCCGGACGGCTGCGACATTTTGCTTATGCCGACTACCGGAGATCACGGCGAATTCAATTCGGTAGTCAACGGGACGGGGCCCGAGTGGTACACTTCAAGCTTTTCCCACTCGAATGAACGCGCCTGGCCGGGCTATTATTCGGTCAAACTCGATAAATGGAATGTTTTCGCGGAACTCACCTCGACCGCACGTGTTGGCCTACATCGATATACCTTTCAAGAGAGTGGCACCGCCAATATCGTTCTGGATCTAATTTGGCGAGACAAGCGACTCGGTTCCGAGATCAAAGATGTATCATCGACGCGAATCGAAGGAATCAGACGGTCAAGTTCGTGGGCGAAGGATCAAACCGTCTATTTCGTGGCGGAGTTCTCCAAGCCTTACGGCCGCACGATCGGCCAAGGCAGACGTGCGCCGGATGTCGACACGACTAACGCCCAACGGATCTATAAATTCGATGTACGAGCAGGTGAGCGGATTCTCGTCAAGGTCGGAATTTCTCACGTTTCCATCGAAGGTGCCCGCAAGAATCTGGAAGCCGAACTCTCTGGCTGGGATTTCGACAAAGTTCGTGCCGAAGCAAAAGCCGCTTGGAACAAGGAGCTTTCCAAAATAGAAGTTTCGGGTGGCACGCCGGAACAGACGACCAACTTCTACACCGCTCTCTACCACACGATGATCCACCCGAACGTCTTCAATGACGTTGACGGCCGCTACAAAGGCCACGATGGGAAGATACATCAATTGCCACGGAACGCGGACGCC
>JBAUGL010000014.1:0-71861 GCA_049679665.1 Pyrinomonadaceae bacterium
GGGTGCTAAATTATTAATTACGCGGATAATTCGCCCATCCTTCGTAAATCCGGCCTTTACCTCGCCGCGAAAAACCGGGATTCCACCGATCCGCTGTTCGAGGTGTGCGAACGACAATTCGCCGTTCGGGTTCGTGTAGTCAGCCGTAACCTCAAGATCTTCGGCCTGGCCCGAAGTGACCCCGATCAATGCTTGATGGTTTCGAACAAAGCCGCGGAGAATCTCCGATCGCTCTTGAGTCGATGGCGCTGAAAGGAATTTCAGGTGAGCCTTCCAAACGTTTGGCGAGATAACCTCAGGCACTCCGATATCACTATTGTATTCAACCGAAATATCACTATCCAAAGCCTTTAGGGCAGATTCGCCGCGAACGAAACTTTCTCGAACGTCCGCGACGGATGCGGCGTTTAAGCCAAGCGATTCGCGAAATCCTCTTAGAGTTTCCGCGCGATCTTTATCCTGCCGGATGTCGTAGTTCGACAACGGGTTCCGGAGCTTCCCTTTTTCTGAAATTCCGGAATCAGCGCTTGAGGTGTAAAAAATGTTGGGGCCAAACATTGAGGCAATCACGGCGCAAAACAAAGCGATTGCAGTGACGTGAAAATTGCGGCGGCAAATCGATCGTTCTAGGGGCATAAACGGACCTCTCGGCTCGAAAAACTTTTTTTGATCTATTTGGTTATCCCCGAAATGTCCGAAAAGGAAACTTTGGAATGCGGATTAGAGTTTTATGAGTAACAGATTTCGAGCATGCCGGTCAAACTACATAAGATAATTATGTTACGACCGGCGAAGTCAACGAACTATGATCATGGACGGAGTATGATCTTACCAGATGCGGTATTTTCGATGATTTCATGGTGCGCTTGCGGTGCGGCGGCAAGCTCGAACGAAGCGCGGATCTGAGGACTAAGAAATCCGGCGCTTAGACCATCAAATATCCGACTGTGAATCTCGTCGGTTTGTTGCTGAGGAGCATTAAATAACGACATTCCGTAAATGGTAGCATCCTTTGCCATCGCCGAGCGCGGCGTAAAATCCAGACTGCCGCGATTCCCTATCACGGTTATACGTCCGAACATTGCCAACACATCGAAATCCCTCTGTAGATTGACGTTGGCAAGCATTTCGAGGATGACGTCGACTCCCTTGTTTCGCGTTATTTCATTGATCTGGGCCAAGTAGCCGTCAGAAGAGTGATCAATAATATGGTCGGCTCCCTGTTCTCTTACCAGACTCTTCCCATCTGGCGAACTGGCCGTTCCGATAACGGTAAGGCCGGCGTTTTTCGCCCATTGGACGGCCGCTATTCCAACGCCGCCCGAAGCTCCATGTATTAGCAAAGTCTCCCCAGACTTCGCCTTAGCCTTTTGAAATAAAGCGCGATAGGCAGTCGCGTATGGCGTCCATACACCTGCTCCCTGTTCAAAGGTAACGTTGTGAGGCAAACGCCCCAAATGCGCCTCATCGCAAAGTGCGAATTCGGCATAGGTCCCGGTACTCGAATTAGCCGTGTATACATGTTCGCCGCCCTTGAATCTAGTCACTCCAGGCCCGACTGCCTCGATCAGACCTGCGGCGTCTTTACCGGGCGTGTACGGTAACTTTGGTGCATGAGCATGGACGCCCGTGCGTAAGTAAGTATCTACGGGGTTTACTCCGGCGGCCTTAATACGGACAAGAACCTCGGTACCGGCGGGGGACGGCATTTCCATCTCTTCCAGCCTCATCACTTCCGGCGCACCGAATTCTCGAACAATGATTGCTTTCATAGAACAAATCCAAGCATTCAGCCCAGTCACTCAACCGTTACCGACTTCGCAAGATTTCGCGGCTGATCGACATCGCATCCCCTACGAACAGCGATGTGGTATGACAGCAATTGAAGCGGAACGACCGAGAGTATCGGTGCGAGCAGATCCGATGTTTCGGGTACTTCGATCACGTGATCCGAAACCTTTGAACTCATTCCGTCGCCCTCAGTCAAAATGGATATAACAATGCCGTCACGAGCTTTAACCTCGACAATGTTCGAATGTGTCTTTTCATAGCGAAGCTCGCTGGCCGGATTGCCCGATTCACGCGTATTCACAACGACCACCGGCAATTTTTCGTCGATCAAGGCATTCGGCCCATGCTTCATTTCACCCGCCGGATAGCCTTCCGCGTGGATATAGCTGATCTCTTTCAGCTTCAGCGCACCCTCGAGCGCAACTGGAAAATTGATTCCCCGGCCGAGATAAAGAAAATCCTGGACACGGAAAAAATCCTTTGAAAGGTCCTCGATCAGGTCAGCGTCATTCAAGAGTTGTTCGATCTTCAATGGGAGTTCGGCGAGGTATTGGACCAGCTGTCTTGCCTTAGCATCGTCGATCTGGCCTCTAATTTGTCCTAGATGTATCGAAAATAGGTATAGCGCGACCATTTGTGACGTAAATGCCTTAGTCGAGGCAACGCCGATCTCAGGTCCTGCATGCGTAAGGATCGTACCGTCGGCCTCACGATGGATCATCGAGCCCTGCACATTGCAAACCGCCATGACCTTGCAGCCATGTTTCTTGGCTTCTCTCATCGCAGCTATCGTGTCAGCGGTCTCACCCGATTGAGAAATGACGATCAGCAGATCGTTTTCGGTCAAAACGGGGGCTCGATAGCGAAACTCCGACGCATAATCGACTTCGACCGGGACTCGCGCTAACTCTTCAAGCATATACTTCGCCGCGAGTCCTGCGTGCCATGACGTTCCGCAGGCAGCGATCTTTATCGAATTCAGAGAACTTAATTCGTCTTCGGAAATATCCATTTGGTCAAGATACACTTTGCCCGTTTCGAGCGAAACACGTCCCTGAACCGTATCGCGAACTGCACGAGGCTGTTCATATATCTCCTTGAGCATAAAGTGCTTAAAGCCGCCCTTTTCAGCCATTATCGGATCCCATGTGATCCGCTGCTGCTGAGGTTCGACGATGTTTCCGTCAAAATCCGTGACGCGAACCGAATCCTTTGTCAGCACGGCAATTTCGCGGTCGCCGAGGAAGAACACGTCTCGAGTATGTTGGAGTATCGGCGGAATATCCGAAGCGACGAAAAATTCGCCGTCGCCCAATCCGATGACGACCGGCGGACCCTCTCGAACGGCGATGACGGTATCCGGCTCATCGACGGAAATAATTGAAAGAGCGAATATACCCCTAAGCTCCTTAACGGCCTTTTGAACCGCGAGTTCCAACGACAGGCCGTCCGATTCGATGTAATGACCGATCAGATGGGCAACAACTTCGGTATCGGTTTCGGTCCTAAAAACACTGCCATCTGCGGCAAGCCGATCCTTAAGTGCAAGGTAATTTTCGATGATACCGTTGTGGACGACTACGACCCGGCCTGACTGATCGCGGTGCGGATGCGCATTTTCCTCGGTCGGACGTCCATGCGTGGCCCAACGTGTGTGGCCGATACCGTAATTCCCGTCCAGTGGGGCGAGCCTGATCGCCTCTTCCAGATTTCGCAATTTTCCCTCGGCTCTCCTTAGCGAAAGAACATGATTCTCATCCACGACAGCGATTCCCGCCGAATCATACCCGCGGTATTCGAGTTTTCTGAGGCCGTCGAGGATCAACGGCACAACTTGTTTATTTCCAACATATCCGACAATTCCGCACATAGGTTTCTATTCTTGAACTCGATCGCCTATCTAATTTTTTTGACGGACCTGGCCGGCGCGCCAACAACCAAAGTATCTGCCTCAACATTCTTCGTCACCACACTTCCGGCGCCCGTTTGGGCCCCGTCACCGACCTCGATCGGAGCAACGAGCATTGTATCTGAACCGATCTTTACATTGTCCCCGATGTAAGTCTCGTGTTTGTTTGTGCCGTCGTAATTACACGTGACCGTCCCGGCACCAATATTCGAACCTTCTCCGATAGTCGCATCACCCAGGTACGAAAGATGGTTCGCCTTTGATCCTCGCCCGAGAGTCGATTTCTTTAATTCAACGAAATTTCCGACTTTGGATCCTTCTCCCAACTTCGATCGACCACGAAGATGTGCAAATGGGCCGACGGTTGCGTTCGCCGCAATGTCTGAATCTGTGATAACACAATGATCGAGTACCGTCACACCATTTCCGATGCGTGAATTCGAGACCCTTGTTCCGGTACGGATTATGCAGCCGTCACCGATAACTGAATCGCCCTCGATAGAGACATTTGGATAGATGGTAGTATCACGTCCGATCGCGGCTCTCTCACTTATGTATGCATTTTTTGGGTCAACGAAGGTCACTCCATAATCGAGCATATGTCGAGAGACCGTTCGCCGGCACAAAAGGCGTTCAAGTTCAGCGAGTTGAGACCGGTCGTTCACCCCTTCAACCTCCTGTGCGTCGTTGTGCTGGAAAATAGCTACATCTTCGCCCGCCTTGCGCAAAAAGCCGGGAACGTCGGTCAAATAATATTCGCCTTGGGCATTATTGTTCTCAACCTTGAAAAGCGCTTCAAAGAGCTTCCTCGATTCGAAACAATAGATACCAGAATTTATCTCGCCTAATTTGAGCTCGTCTTCAGTCGCGTCCTTTTGTTCAACTATTCTGTCGAATCGTCCATCATCGTCCCGAACGATACGTCCGTACCCTGACGGATCTTTAGGCTTGACTGTCAGTATTGTACCCACGGCCCCTTTACCGCGGTGATTACGGTGCATATGTACCAAACCGGCTAGCGTTTCGTGGTGGATCATTGGGACGTCACCGGATAATACAAGTAGCGTAGAATCTTCGTTTTCGAGGAAATCGCGACCGGCTTTGACGGCATCGCCCGTGCCGAGCTGTTCGTGCTGCCAGACAAAGGTAATATGTTCTTCGCTCAGTTCTTGCAGGACCGCGTCTTTAACCTCGTTGCCCTGATGACCAATGACAACAACGATCTTCTTCGGGGCAAGCAGGCTTGCAGTTCGGCAAACATGGTTTATAAGCGGCCGACCATCGAGACGATGAAGTACCTTTGCAATGTTCGATCTCATCCGGGTCCCGAGCCCGGCGGCCAGGATGAGAACATCCAGCGGCTTTTGCATCGACGAATTCTCCATAAGTGGAATTTACCACACACATAACTCATTTGCAGGCACAACTCGCTAATTTAGCTATAGCTTTGCCAGGCTGAGGACTGCGCGTGCGAGTCGGTCGGGATGGTGCCGGACTTTTTCGTCATCGTCAAGCAAATTTTTGAAAATCACGTCGGCGTCCATGATAGTCAAAGACGATATTGACCCGTGAATTCCGATTTGCTCAGCGCCCTCCCCGGCGTATTTCTCGACTTGTGTAGAACTGATCGGCCGATCGTTGACAACGACATAGTCGAAAATGATCTCGGGCGCATGCCGCCGCAAGCATTCAAGGTGGTGAAAGGCGGAGAACCCGTCGGTCTCGCCCGGTTGAGTCATCAAGTTGGAAATGTAGATCTTCGATGCGGCCGACTCTGCAATGGCACCGGCGACGCCGCGAACGAGAATCGGGGGGATCAGGCTGGTGAAGAGCGATCCGGGGCCGACCGTGATCAAATCGGCATTTTCAATGGCCTCGAGCGCCGGTTCCAGAGGTTTGCAATTTTCCGGCTCAAGATACAGCCGGCGAATCTTTGTACCTACTTTACCGATGTTTGTTTCACCACGTATCGTCCGTCCGTCTTCAAGATCGGCCACCAGGCGCACATCTGCGACCGTTGCTGGGTAGATATGTCCCTTACTTGCGAGAATCTCGGACGAGAGTTTCACGGCCTCGGCGAAATCCCCGGTGATCTCCGTCAGCGCTGCAAGAAAAAGGTTGCCAAAGCTGTGTCCGCTGAGGGCGCCTTGTCCCGTGAACCGGAACTGGAATAGGCGGGAAAGCAACCCCGAATCCTCCGAGAGGGCCACCATACAGTTGCGAATATCGCCGGGCGGCAGCATCCTAAGCTCTTCCCGAAGGCGTCCGGAACTTCCTCCGTCATCCGTGACCGCAACGATCGCAGACAAGTCACGTATCGAAGGCGAGGATGCTGCTTCAGGGCTGACAAATGTCTTTAGACCCTGCAGCAATGTCGACATTCCGTTGCCGCCCCCGATCGCGACAACATTCATATCTACTGATCTGTGAGAAAGATCCCTTTTCATTTGTAGACCGAACTTTAGACAATCTAAGGAGTACATTGCAAGTGGTTCACCACAAGGTGAACTAAAACAGGACACTTTTCCCTTTCATTTCGTTATGAAACTATGTTAAGCTACCCGAGTCGACCCTATAACTTAGTTAGAGATATACACTTGCGATAGAAAAAGCACGATGGGAGTCCGTTCTACATCCGATGCTACGGAATTGCTGCTTGCTTGGAGCGATGGCGACCGCAGTGCTCTCGAACGATTATTTCCGATCGTTTATGTAGAGTTGCGAAAAGTCGCAGAAGTTTTCCTTAGACGCAAGAACCCGGATCACTCGCTGCAATCGAACATATTGGTCAATGAGGCGTACGCTCGACTAGTGAACCCAGACAAGGTCCGCTGGCAAGACCGTAGTCGATTTTTGGCTATGTCGGCGAGATTAATGCGGCGTGTCCTTGTCGATCTAGCGAGGGCGAAAAAAAGAGTTAGACGCGGAGACTCCCAGGTCCAATTGGCAGCAAATGCAAAAGTTCAACCGCCGTTTGATCGTGATCTTGATGTGATCGCACTCGATGAAGCTCTTAGCAGGCTCACAAAGCTAAATCGTCGGCACGGCAAGATCGTGGAAATGAGATATTTTGCGGGCCTTACAGATAAGGAAATCGCGGAAGAACTCGGAATCTCGTCGAGAACAGTACGTCGCAACTGGAGTGTCGCGAGGGCCTGGCTTAACCGCGAACTCACTGCCAAGCTTTAGGGGATTTTGTCTCCGATATACCGATCCGAAAAATAAAGAACCGCCGGAACTTACGATCCGAGCGGCCTTACTTTTAAGTGGCGGAGCCGACGGGACTCGAACCCGCGACCTCCAACGTGACAGGCTGGCGTTCTAACCAACTGAACTACGACTCCGCGAAGACAGATCAATTTTTCAAAATCTGGTGGGCACGAAGGGACTCGAACCCCTAACTTCCTCCTTGTAAGGGAGGCTGTCTACCAATTGACGTACGTGCCCTAACGACAATAGATCGCTGCGCTAAATGGCGCATCAGATCCACGTCAATTTACAAACAACTGCTCGATCACTGAGAATTGAGCGAACTGTCATCCTACGAAATCTAAGACGCCGGTGTCAAGGCGGGGTATAAACGCTGAGATCGGCTTCGACCTTCGTTTTTCATTAACCGGTCCGCTCGAGAATGTACGCGGTTATTGACTGTAGTAGTTCGACCGGCCGATCAAGGTCCCGTAACAATGATTTGGATTCCATACCGACAACTTGAGCCATTCGGCGCGACTCCTCAACTCCCAAAGCACTCGGAAAAGTCGCTTTTCTTGCCGATATATCCTTACCGGCGGTTTTGCCCAATCGCTCAGTAGTTTGTGTCACATCCAATAGATCGTCGGTTATCTGGAACAACAATCCGATCTTCTCCGCCCAATTTTTGACGACCGTCAGTTCGTTATCGCCTGCATTCCCGATGAGAGCTCCCGATCCGGCAGCTGCACGAACCAAAGCGCCCGTTTTCCGCGTGTGGATCTGTTCGATCACCCTGATATCGAGATCGAGGCCCTCGGCTTCCAGATCAAGTTGTTGCCCCGCTACCATTCCGAATGGAGTACCAGCGGCAGCTGATATTTCGGAGATCACCGCTAATCGTAGCTCCGCAGACAATCCAGTGTCCTGCGCTATCGCTCCGAATGCCAAGGCCTGGAGCACATCGCCAGCCAGTATTGCAGTCGCTTCACCAAACTTGCGATGCAGCGTAACGCGTCCCCGACGAAGGTCGTCATCATCCATCGCCGGAAGATCGTCATGTATCAATGAATACGTGTGGATCATCTCGATCGCGGCGGCCGTCCGCAGCAATCGGCCGTCGGACGCACCGAATGCGTTGCCAACGGCGAGAACAAGTGCCGGCCTGAACCGCTTCCCGGTTCCAAACAAACTCCAGCGAACTGCCTCATGCAGGCGAGTCGGGACAATGTCGGCGACCGGTACCAGGGAGTCAAGAACTCCATCGATCTTGGGTATCTTTTCAGCGAAAAAATCGTTGAGGGTTTCCATTGAATGAGAATTATCAAGCATTGATGCGCGCACCGCAACCTGATCCAGATGGACAGGCGTTCCGACGCGTAAACTTGCACTCGGACAATCGAAACGGTAGATTTTTGTAACTATGTCGATCACCCAAGACGATTTCCGCTCCGCCCTTTCGCGATTTGCATGCGGCGTCACGATCGTCACTACGAAGGATGCATCTGGGAACCTTCATGGATTGACCGTATCGGCGTTCGCGTCCGTTTCGCTGGATCCGCCCCTGATACTCATCTGCATCGAGAAGGCCGCAGGCAGCTATCACGCTTTTCATGAATCCGGCTTGTTTGCGGTGCACATCCTCTCCGCCGGACAATCGGAACTATCGGAGCGCTTCGCATCGCAGATCACGAAGAAATTTGAAGGCGTCGATATGAACCCGAACCTCGACGGTTTACCGTTAATAGCTGGATGCGTCGCCAATCTTGAATGCCGAGTTCGAAATGTCTGCGACGGCGGCGACCATTCGATCTTTATTGCTGAAGTCCAGGATATTGCTTTTCACGACGGCGATCCTCTTGTTTATTTCCGGAGCGACTATCGTGAACTGGGAGAAAGAAAATGAGCATAAGATCGAGGCTGAGCAACACCGTGGATATTAAATTACGTAGGATTTTTTACTTTTTTGTATTGATTACTTTATTCACAGATCTATCCGCGGCACAACCGATGCAATCGTCGCCGCTCCGCTGGTTCAAAGGTAATACACATACGCACACTATTAACAGCGACGGCGATTCAACACCAGACGACGTCGTGAAATGGTACCGCGAGCACGGCTACAATTTCCTCGTTCTGACTGATCACGAGTTCGTTACGAACGTCGTTGGCCTAAATTCTCTACATGGCAAGGCGAGCCATTTTCTCGTTATTTCGGGACAGGAGATCACGGATTCGTTTAACAAAAAGCCTCATCATGCAAACGGGCTCGGGCTTCAAAAAGCAATAATGCCGCAAAAGGGAGACAGCGTTGTATCCACGATTCAGCGCGACGTAGATGCCATTCGCGAAGCCGACGGCGTTCCGCAGATCAATCACCCAAACTTTGGCTGGGCATTGAACGCAGAGAGCCTACGACAGGTCAATAATGTAAGTCTCTTTGAGGTGTATAACGGGCATCCGCTAGTTAATAATGTTGGCGGCGGCGACTCCCCGGGAACCGAAGAGATTTGGGATACGGTCCTCTCCGCGGGTAAATTGATATATGGCGTCGCCACCGACGACGCGCACCATTTTAAGCGGATCGGCGACAGAACAGCTTCCACACCCGGTCATGGTTGGGTGGTCGTCCGCGCCGCCGAACTAACAGCCGGATCGATACTTCCGGCAATGGAGAAAGGCGATTTTTATGCCTCCACTGGCGTTGAGCTCGACGAGTTGGTAACGGATGGAAGATCCATTGCGATAAAAGTCAAAGAACAGCGTTGGAGTAAATACCGGATCCAATTCATTGGTAAAAATGGGCGGATACTTGCCGAGTATTCGTCGGGCGCTGCCTCTTATACGATTAAAGGCGACGAGGGATATGTCAGAGCAAAAGTGATCGAATCCAACGGAAACATCGCATGGATCCAGCCGGTTCTGGTCACCGTTCAAAAATAACGCCGACGCCTGTGCTCTCCGTTCCGAGAAAACCCGGCGGCCAATTTGTCGTTGGGTGAAGCGTAAGGCAGATACAAACGCGTGGCCGATACAACTTCCCGGTTCACACGGCCACACGCCCCTTGCTCGTCGCGAAAGAAACCACTATATATTGCGCACTTTTATATTGACAGTACGACATTTGCTGTTTTATTATTGTTTCACTTGAGAACGAATTCGCTCCTGTTCTCAAGCCCGAAACCAACAAATCAGACACTGCATCCACATACCAAAATACCTATTCTAGTGTTAAAATGGTATTAAATCATAGTCGTGTCGCGAACCGTAAAAGATAGGAGATTGACAAGATGACAACAGCTTTTGAGCCCGTCCGAGAAGGCGAATACGTAACCAAATCGGGAGACAACGGCGGCGGGACCGTTCGAACGCGTGAGATAAAGCCATTGGGCATCAACGCCCAAAAGGTTGTCGCGAAACGGTATTCGCTGAAGGACGAGAATGGCGATCCGCTCGAAACTTGGTCAGATATCGTACGCCGCGTGGTAGGGCATGTCTCGCAAGTCGAGCCCGACACGGCCGCCAAGGATGCTTTTTATAACGAGATGACAGCGGTGATGTTTGATAGAGAGTTTGTACCAAACACACCGTGCCTCGTGAACGCAGGAAAGCCGAAGGGCCAACTCGCCGCATGTTTCGTGTTGGACGTACCCGATTCGATCCAGGGAATAATGCAGCACGCCGAGAATGTCGCGATAATTCATCAAACCGGTGGCGGCACAGGGATGACCTACGAATTTCTTCGTCCGGCAGGTTCAATGGTCAATTCAACCCGAGGTGTGGCTTCAGGCCCCGTAAGCTTCATGAATATTGTCAACCAGACAACCGAGGTCGTGAAGCAAGGCGGCGTCCGACGAGGGGCGAACATGGGAATTTTGAGCGTAGCGCATCCCGACATTCTGCGATTTATACACGCAAAGAACGATCAGACAAGCCTGACCAATTTTAATATTTCGGTAACGGTCACTGATCAATTCATGGACGCCGTTGACGGCGGACGATGGTTTCAGGCGGAATTCGATGGCGAACCCTGGAACCAACCTGTATTTGATGCGATCACTGGCTCGGATTATGTTTTATATCGACGTCCAGATGGCAGCACCGCCGTTTTCGCGGACAAGCTTGCGTTCGAGTCGGCAGATTTGTCGGATTGTTCGGTTGAGGAAGCGCCGATCGCCGGTATGGTTTATGCTCCTGATATTTGGAACCGGATCATCGCGTCAGCGCACAAATATGCCGAACCGGGGATCATATTTATAGACGAGGTCAATCGACATAATCACATGATGGCTTCGATGGGACCGATCTATGCATGCAACCCGTGCGGCGAACAGCAACTTCATTTCAACAATTCCTGTAATCTTGGATCGATCGACGTTGCAAAGTTTTTTACACGATCCAGCGAAAGCATTAGCCCCGACGAATCAATCGATTGGGAGAGGCTTGCAAAAGTCACGCAACTCTGCACTCAGTTTTTAGACAACGTAGTTGACGCGGGCCATTTCCCGCTTCCCGAGATCGACGACGTGGTCAAGCGGACGCGCCCGGTCGGCCTTGGCATTATGGGCTTCGCGGACCTTTGCCTTGCCTTGAAAATCACCTACGGCGGGGACGAATCGCTTGCGCTTATGGAACGCCTAATGAGCTTCATTCGACGGGAAGCATGGATGGCGTCGCTAAAACTAGGTGCGGAAAAAGGCGTCTTTCCGGAACTTGAGAAGAATCTGGACGCATACGCGAAGTTTCTTTACGACGATCTCGGAATTTCACGCGATATCCCGCTGACGCCAAGGAATTATGAGGTAACAACGATCGCTCCAACCGGAACGATTTCGTTGGTTGCCGAAACATCGTCGGGTATCGAGCCCAATTTCTCCTGGGCTTACGTTCGGCAAGACACCCTCGGTACGCGAACGTATGTGCACTCACCGGCGGCGCAAGCACTCGGGATCGATGTTGACCAAACCGATGTTGACTCGATAAAGTCGGCGGCCGAGTACGTTGTTGAGAACGAGTCAGAATTACCCGAACACTTCATTTCGGCGATGTCGATCAAGTCGTTGGAACATGTCAGGGTACTTGCAGCAGCCCAGAAGCATGTCGACAATTCCATTTCGAAGACTTGCAACGGAGCTAATGACGATACAGCAGAATCGGTTGACGAACTTTATCATCTGGCGCGGAAGCTTGGCTGCAAGGCGGTAAGCTATTATCGTGACGGAAGTCGGGAGAATCAGGTCCTTAACACGATGAAGGCCGACGAAGCACCCGCCCAGCAATCCGTCCCGATGCAAAGCTTCGCGAACGGCGTAGTTGACGCGGCTCGGATCGAGCGTCCCCGCGAGCTGCAAGGGTCGACTTGGCGGATCCCGTTTGAAAACCAGAACCTCTACGTAACCGTCAATCACGATGGCGAGCGGATACTTGAAGTTTTCGTCGCCGGGCCTATCAGTGCCGGTGTCGGGTTACTTGCCTCAAAAATGCTTCGCGGCGGTTTCGATGTTAAGGAGGTCTCTCGAAGCCTTAACAAGGTCACTGGAACACACGCCGTATGGTTCAACGAGCGGTTGCTCACATCACCCGAACAGGCAGTGGCAGAGTGTCTACTATTGATCGACCGCCGGCTGAAGAGTCTTCCACAATCTGAACGGGCGATCGGGAAAATGTCCGTCAATAAAACCGAGTATGGCGGTACTTCAGCGCTGATCGGCGAGTGTCCAGAATGCAAAGGCCAGTTGGAGCATGCGTCAGGCTGTGACTTTTGCCGAGATTGTGGATATTCGAAATGTAAGTGATACCCAAAGGGGTAACTTCACTCGATACTGCGCGCATTTAGACAATTCCTTCGTCGCGACCAACTTCCCGTTAAACTGGAAGAATGCCCACGATTGTTGTAAAATACCTTTTTGTCCTCCGACGTCCTGTTACATCTAAACGACTGGTCTATATGAAAGTCTTCCAATATCTATTAATTATCATCATGTTTGCTGGCGTTCAGGTCATTTTGCCGATTCATGGCGCGACGACCTCCGGCGCACTCGCTTCAAGAAAGTATCAGATCACGGCGAAAGCCTGGGGCCCGAACTCGGACCAGGTCGACGCGGCGAAGCGGCGTGCGGAAAACAGCCTTCCGGTACAGGCTTTACTTAAAGGAACCAGATATCGGCTCATCTCCGTCAATTACGTAGATAACACGGTTAATAGTCCGACTCATTACATCGCGACCTTTTACGATTACACCAATGATCGTGCCTTCATCGCTGAAAGTGATTTCGGCGGAAAGGAACCGGTCAAGGTTCGCGAGCACGTCCATCAATTAGCTGAGGGAGAATATTTTCCCGGAATCGGCATTGAGGAATTGGCTGACGCGTATGGCGTAATAAAGGCTGACAAAGAGCTCGGGTCCCTCTACAAAACGGGACAGCTTCAGATATATGACGCGATGCCGCCGATCACAATTGTAAACGGCGAGAGGCTGGTCAACGTTGGTATAACAAAGAAGGGCGTCGAAATGATCGTTGGGGTCGGATTCAAGAATGACCGCGTGGTTTACTATCAGGGTGGCGCGCCGCCGACTTCACTTGCAGCGCCTGACACATGCGGACTCGCAAGTCGCGGATGCGAAGGAACCGGTTGTGAAAATGGTTCGGCGGGACAGGCCCAGATCACGATTCGCGAGACACCTTCACAGGATCCGCCGTTGTGGGACCTGCTCGTCATACGCCCGCGTGTATCGTCTGGGAACCCGACTGAGGGCTCCGGAATTGAGATTCGCGATGTAAAATATAAGGGTAAGTCGGTCCTCAAACGGGGTCACGTTCCTGTGCTGAACGTTCAGTATATTCCCCAGACTTGCGGTCCATACAGAGACTGGCAGTATAGTGAAGGCGCCTTTATGGCTCCCGAAGCCGGCGCAGAGAACCCGGCAAACGGCATAAGGATCCTGGCACCCGGTCAGATCGCGACCACATCGCTTGAAACCGGTGACGATCTGGGCAATTTTAAGGGCGTAGCGATCTATACTCAGGACGTAGGAACGGGTTATGGGCAAGAAGTGGTAATGGTCTCGGAAATGAATGCCGGATGGTACCGCTATCTTATGGAATGGAGATTTGCCTCGGACGGCACAATTCGCCCTCGATACGGGTTTGGCGCAACCAAGAACAGCTGCGTTTGCCTAAGCCATCATCATCACGCTTACTGGCGATTCGATTTTGACGTGGTTCAGCCTAACAACAAGGTATTCCAGGTAGAACGTGGCCGAAAGTTTATGAGACCCGTATTGACCGAGTCGAAAATACTTCGAAATTACAGTACGAACCGTGGATTTGTGATTCAAAATGCGAACGGTGATGAAGCATATCAATTGACACCTGGCCGGACTGACGGTACCGCCGACGCCTTCGGGCAAAACGACTTTTGGCTTCTTCAGTATCAAGGCACCCCGGCGTCGCCACTTGAACTCGACGATTTGAACGATTATGACAGCCCTCAAGGAATAACGGCGATAAACATCGATCCCTGGTTGAACAACGAGTCGCTGGTCGATCAAGATGTTGTCGTGTGGTACGCTGCGCACTTCATCCATAACGATGGCGCTAACTTGGTCGACCCGGATAGAAGCGGACTTGTTCTGAACGGTTCCCATGTGGTTGGGCCGGATCTTAGGCCGATCCGCTGGTAGACCGCGTCAAGAGTTGTATATAGAAGGGCGGTCAACGGCCGCCTTTTTTGCATCCAAATACCAGTTTTCCGAGGCGGCCTATTTCTCCGCCCTAAGGCGTATGAAAAAAACAAAGCTTTCGTTGATCCACCTCCGACTGAACCTCTTTGCAGGTATATTTCTTGTGCTGTTGGCGAGTGCAGCGCAAGCACAAGATTCGGATCGTCGACGAATAGTCGTAGATTCGAGCCCGGTCATAAGCCCGACACCCACGCCGACTCCGCTGGCGGCCCAGCCCGCAAAGCCTGAATTATCTCCGCGGGTCCAAACTCTTGCGGATCTGCGGTCAAACATCCAGATGCGTCTTAATCGGCCGGAGTTGCGACGCGGCAGCGTTGGCATCAAGGTTACGTCATTGGGAACTGGCAAAATTGTGTTTGAAGAGAACGCTGAAAAGTATTTTATGCCGGCCTCAAATATGAAGAATTTCACGGTTGCTGCTGGAATCGAGAAACTGGGGCCCGATTTTCGATATGTTACAAGTGTTTTTTCGAATACCCCGCTTTCGGATGATGGGACCGTAAAAGGGGACCTTAAGATCTATGGTCGAGGCGACGTTTCCATTTCTACCGCGTTCAGTGAAGGCGATTATTACAAAGGACTCGATAACCTAGCTGATAGGATAGTTCAGGCCGGCGTGAAGCGGATCGAAGGCGACCTTGTTGGGGACGAGAGTTATTTTCGGGGAGGGTCGATTCCGGGCAGTTGGGAATGGGACGACTTGCAGTGGTATTACGGCGCCGAGATTTCCGCCCTGCCGCTGAATGATAATGCCGTTGACCTAAGCGTCCGTGCGGGGAACCCCGGCCAGCCGTGCGCCGTGTCTCTTACGCCGATCAATACCCTCCTCCGTATTGTGAACCAATGCAAGACAGTTGCTGGAGGGCTTCGGCGCACGCTCCGGATCGAAAAAAAGCTTGGCCAGAACATATTGGAGATCACTGGTGATCTTCCGGCCGGCAATCCCGGCTTTAAGGGGTATGTAACGGTCTCACATCCGGCTGATTTGTTTGTTTCTCTGCTTCGTCAAAGGCTTGAATCGAAGGGCGTGACCATTACCGGAAAGACGCGGACGGTAAATACGGAGGTGGTCGTCACTCCCCCGCCGATCGAAATAGCAAGGCTTGAATCAGTTCCGTTCAGTATCATCGCCGCAAAGACGATGAAGCCTAGCCAAAATATGTACACCGAAACCATTCTTTGGACGCTCGGCGAGGAGATCGGTCGAACGCCATCGGGCGCGGCTCGTGGCAACGGGTTCACGGTCAGTTCGGATGCAGACAGTGCTGAATTGGGTAAGAGCGTAGTAAAGGCCTTTCTCCGCGAGATCGGTATTCCAGATGACGCCGTGATACAACACGACGGGAGCGGATTGTCACGACACAATCTAGTCACGCCGGCGGCGGTCGTACGACTATATGAATATATGGGTAGACGAAGCAAACACGTTGCGGCGTGGCGCAATTCCCTGACGATCGGCGGCGTGGACGGGACTTTGCAAAACAGATTCAAAGGCACCGCGGCCTCTGGAAATGTTCGGGGCAAGACCGGTACGATCGCTCAAGTCTCGGCATTGTCGGGATATGTGACAACGGCAGGCGGCGAGCAACTCGTGTTTTCAGTGCTCGTAAACGGTATCGCAGAAGGGCGGGTCCGTACATCGCTCATCGACGAGATCGTGCTAAATCTGGCGACTTTCAACGGGAAGATCGATTGAGAAGAATAATTAAGCGGAAGGGAGTTGTTTTTCGATCGGAATTCGGCTAGGTCAAAAATCCCACATCGAAACATCCTCCCTGCCACTTATGTCTCTTTTGAATTACCAGCCGCCGTGACCGCCGCCGGAACCACGGCCGCGTCCTTCCTCACGGGGCTTCGCTTCATTCACAACAATATTCCGGCCATCATATTCTTGACCATTAAACTGCGCGATCGCGCTGTTTGCATCATCTTCAGTGGCCATTTCAACAAACCCAAAACCGCGTGATCGGCCTGTTTCGCGATCCATGACAACATTCGCCGATTCAACCGTTCCGGCCGTCGCAAAATGTTCCAGTAAGTCCTCATTCGACACGCGAAAGGACAAGTTTCCAACGTATAATTTATTACTCATTTTTTCCTTTTTTTAGATCTAAGTGCTAGAAAGAGGCAGGAAAAGTCGGACAATATCTTGATTGATCGTCTCACACAAATGCAGCGACGCACCCTACACAATATCTTAACTCCTTCCGAAAATCTACAACTCTCAAACCGAACCGAAAAACCGTCGCTGATCGCTGCCGGACGGCGTATCCTCCGAGATACTCATCGAGAGCAAATTCCAAATGAAATTATGCACCGATTTTGGCCGTTATGGCAAGGTAAAGTTTGATTGTTTGCAATGTTAAACGCCCCGGACAGTGAGGATCGATGAAAAGTAAGCCGTGTTGAAGATCAAAAACAGTCGCGGGTTCTATGGAATAGTCGGTCGCCCGCGTGAAATTTTCTAAAGGCTCTTCTTCAGAGAGTTTACTAGAGCGTTTAACCTGGCAAGTTTCGTTTCGAGCGCGGCAAATTCGTCCGTTGACGGGTCGCTCACAAATCCTTCGATCGCAGCAACGAAATCCCGTGTTTCAGATAATAGAATCTTAGCTTCGTTCGCAAGCAAACGAGAATCCCCGGAATCATTGCCAGATTTCTTCGCTTCGATCACACCCCAATGAGTGATCCGAACGCAATTCGGCCTAGGCGACTCGGTTATCCAGCTTTCGGCACTCAAATGCTTCCGGATCTCGTCGATACTTGGAAAAAAGCCTTCCTTTTTGAGCAACTCGACGAAATCAACATCTTTATTTTCTTTTCCGCCGGTGATCTCGTTAATTCGGCTCAAAACTCGGTGATAAACATCCATATTGGAATTTGGTGTCACAAGTTTGACGACAAAGCAAGACGGGCCGCTCCAAGGATACCTGAATCATCGCCGAGGCCCGACCGCATAAGTTTAGCACGTTCAGCAGGTTCACGGAATGACCTTTTTTGAACCACATCCTGCAATTGATTGATGAATAGATCCCATCCTGACGCAGCCCCGCCGCCGATGACGATAACTTCGGGATTCAATACGTTGATCAGACCTGCCAAAGCTATACCTAAGTAAGAGCCCATCGATCGAAATACCTCGAGAGCAAGTTCGTCGCCCGATTTCCCGGCCTCGTACAGGTCAAGAGAAGTTATATCACAGTTACCATGAAGACTTGATCCGGGAAAGTCGGGCAAAAGTTCCCGGGCCATTCTAACCATTGCACTTGCGGAGGCATACTGCTCGACACACCCTCGACTTCCGCAGCCGCACTCTCGTCCCAAAGGCTCGACACAAATATGCCCGATCTCGCCGGCTGTACCGTCGGGGCCCCTGAGCGGACGGCCTTCGATGATGATGCCTCCTCCGACACCCGTCCCGAGAGTGACGCAAATCGAATTCGAATACCCGGCTGAAGCTCCGAGCCAGTTCTCGCCGATGGCCGCGGCCGTCGCATCGTTTTCTAGAATAACAGGGATCTTCAGTCTTTCAGCGAGCGCGGATCTCATCTCGAATCCGTTAAGCGACGGCATGTTCGGAGCCTTTGTCAAGATTCCGTCTCGACCGTTGATCGTCGCCGCTGCCGCAAGCCCGAGCGCGGTTCTTGACGCACGCGCCCCTTCCGCAGTCGCAAGGAAGTCTTGAGCAAGGCTGTCGATCGACCTTACTATCTCCGGCCCGTCGGCATCTCGCGGCGTAGCACACTTGGCGCGGTACGATATTTGCCCGTTTTCATTGACGGCGGCCATTCGTAAATTAGTGCCGCCAAGGTCAACAGCTAAAACTACCTTCTCCATAACGGTTGATTCTAGTCTTGCTTCGGTCGTTCACTTTGCTGAACGTTCTTATAAACTTCTTCAAATTTGGCGTATCCGTCTTTAATTACGGTATCCACAAGGTTCGACCTGTCGACAACTTTGACTTCCAATAAAATGGCGGGAACGTCCTTGCCGATCTTGTCGTTTCGAAATGGCGAAGCGCCAGTGAGGTTACCCGCCGCCAACTTAACCGCAGCCTCAACGGCTTGACTTGCAAGTGGGATGATGGGTTTATAAACGGTCATCGCCTGCTTACCTTCCGCGATACGCTGTAGCGCATCGATCTGCGCATCCTGGCCTGTGACGAGAACCTTGCCTGAAAGGCCCTTCTTTTCTAAGGCGGAAACCACGCCCCCGGCCATTCCGTCGTTCGATACGACAATTGCCTGAATATCGTCGCTATTCTGGGTTAACGCGTTCTCGACAAAATTTAATGCTAGTTCCGATTTCCAGTCATTGATAAACTGGCTGGCAACAATATTAATGTCCTTGCGATCGATCGCCGGCTGAAGAACCGCGAGCTGGGCCTTTTCCATTATAAGGGCGTTATTGTCAGTTGGCGCCCCGTAAACCATTACATAATTCCCTTTAGGCACCTTTTCTAGCGCATATTCGGCCATCCGTTTTCCTATGACCGGTACCTGATGCGATATGTATAGATCGATGCTGGGCGAATCGATCAATCGGTCGTAACTGATCACCTTAACCCCTTGTGCCTTGGCTTTATCGACCATCGACGCTGCCTGTGTCGCGTTTTGCGGTGCGATCACAAGAACATCAACCCCTTGCGTCAGCATATTGTCAACATCATTGGCCTGCCTGTCCGAATTGTTGTCGGCAACCGTGATAACACATTCTACATTGACCTTCTTACAATGCGCCTCGAAGGCATCACGGTCACGCTGCCATCGTTCTTCCTTGACCGTGGCCATTGCGAATCCGATCCTCAACTTTTTGTCAGACTTTCCCCCTCCGTTTTGAGAGGATGAATCGTTTGAGTCGCTCGAAGGGCCGCCGCATGCCATAGCGAGCAGAGATACGATAAGTAAGTATATTAATCGGAACTTCATCTATAACCTCTCCTTTATAAACGGATAGCGTATTACAGACCAAACAAAAACTTGCCGGTTTGGACAAAAGATACTTGAGTTGGCCGGATTTCGCAATGAACGGCGGCGGTGGGCACATGCAGCTTCCCGAGAAAACGGATGGGTCTTGCGATGGGAACAGAGTCTAAAGGATTCGGCACCCGAACTTAGGATTTTTATAATTATTTACCTTTGAAATGAATATGAAGTGTGGTATAAATATCTATCAAATCTTGGCTTAGAAGTATCCGTCACTTCCCATCGGTCGGGCGTTTCGGTTTTACACTAGGTACTTCGCTTTTCGTTGACATCGTGTATTAATTCGTGTAAAAGATTGCTAGGTTTGATTTTTTGAAATTATTAAATTTTGAGGCGATACAAAAGGAGAAATATGAAGAGTAATCTGTGGATTCGCAAGGCGCTCGCTGTGTGCCTGGTAGTAGCGGTGAACGTGACTTATTCGATGGTCGCGATGGCAAACTCGGCAAAGATTGCAGGTGAACTGACGGTATCAGGTAAGAGCGTTAACGGAGAAACTCCGGTCGTAACAGTCAACGGCGAACCCGCCAAGAGCGGCCGTTCGATATTTTCCGCAAGCACCATTTCCACTCCGCAAGACGCGAGTGCAAGTATCAATCTCGGAAAATCGGGAAGGATAAATCTCGCTCCCGGCACATCCGTGATTTTGACATTCAACGACAAGGCGATCAGTGGCGATATTTCGTCGGGACGCATCACAGTTTCGGGCAACTCCGAAGCGGCGGTCTTTAGGACTGCTGCCGGTGAAACCGTTCGGCTCAACGCAGGCGAATCAGTCGCGGCTACAGGCGCAACCCAGGACACTGACGACGATGACGAAGGTGGTGCCGCATGGTGGCTTTGGGCCCTTGTATTTGGTGGAGCTGCTGCGGGTATTTTGATTGCCGCGACGCAAGGCGACAATCGTACAGACCTCGGTGGTGGCGGCACAGTTGTCAGCCCGACCCGATAACCTTGCTTGACCTTTCGAAATGCTCCTACAAATTGCATGTTCTTCGAAGGGTGTTTGGGATTCATATAGGAGGAATTAGATCTTATGCTCGGCAAAAATTACTTTCATAGATTGATCACTTCACTTACCGCCGTTGCTGTATGGTGTGTTTACTCGTCGGTCGCTCTTGCTGCTCCGAAAGATGTTACAGCGGAACTGACCGTAACCGGTCAAGTAACTGTAAACGGTCAGCCCGCGGTGTCGAATTCGACTATTGTCTCGGGTAGCACGATCGTAACCGGTCCCAATTCAAGTGCAATAGTTAGTTTGGGTAAAAACGGCCGAGTTGAAGTTTTGGGTGATTCAAGTATTACCGTACGATTTGCTGACAGCAGCATTGTCGGAATGCTTTCTCAGGGTAAGACTCGTGTTTCAAATTCGGCCGGGGTTGCTACCACGGTTACGACGAAACACACGACCGTGATCGCGGATGCCGGACAGGCAGACAGTTTTTCGGTCGAAATTGAGTGTTCGCACACCCACGTTGACACTACAAGTGGGATCGTAACAATGCGAGAAGGTTCGAGTGACCGACAGGTCGCTGCCGGAACTTCCGCTACGGCTGGAAATATGGAACAAACGGGTTGCAAACCCTGTCTCCGACCCGACTCTGCTCCTCCGGTTGCAACGGCTGGACCATGGTGGCTTTTGTTGGTTGCGGGCGGAGTTGCCGGTGCGGCGATCTTGCTTGGCCGAAATAACGAAACCACTGTTGGCGGCGGAACGATCATCGTTAGTCCGGTCCGATAGTATTTAGCTGATCGTTCGACGGTCATTTATCTTAAGATTACGGGTCATGTTGCTACAATGTGACCCGTATCATTTTGTGTTCATTTGTGAATAATTTAACAATCGAATAATTAGAAGATTATGCATATAGCAGTTATCGGAACGGGATATGTGGGTTTAGTAACGGGTGCGTGTTTCGCGGAGTTTGGCGTTGAAGTGACCTGCGTTGACGTTGATACAGCGAAGATTGAGAAGCTGAACAATGGCGAGATTCCTATATATGAGCCGGGACTCGATAAGATTGTGAAGAAAAATTCGATCGCTGGCAGGCTGCACTTCACGACTGATATCAAATCCGCCGTAGAACAGGCCCTTGTAGTATTCCTTGCCGTTGGCACACCGCCACGAGCCGACGGCTCGCCGGATATGAGCTTTTATCAGCAGGCCGCGCTGGAAATCGCCGAAGCAATGAATGGCTACAAGGTACTCGTTACAAAATCGACCGTACCGGTCGGAACGGGCAAATGGCTTCGTGAATTTGTACAGAGCAGCCAAAAGGTCCCGACGAATTTCGGTGTGGCATCAAATCCGGAGTTCTTACGTGAAGGCGCCGCGATCGAGGACTTTATGCGGCCGGACCGTGTAGTCATTGGAAGTAACGAAGAAGATGCGATCGCTATAATGAAGGATCTTTATCGTCCACTTTATTTGATTGAAACACCGATCGTTATCACATCGCTGGAAGCCGCTGAGCTTATAAAATATGCAGCGAATGCATTTCTGGCGACGAAAATAACCTTTATCAATGAGGTTGCAAATCTTTGTGACGCGATCGGTTGTGATGTTCACGACGTTGCTCGCGGGATGGGAATGGATAATCGGATCGGGAGGAAATTCCTGCATCCAGGGCCGGGTTATGGGGGTTCATGCTTCCCGAAGGATACTCGAGCGCTTACTACCGTTGCCGATCAATTTGGCGTCGAAACGAGGATCGTCGATGCCGTGATCGAAGCGAACGAACATCAGCGCGAGGCAATGATTCCAAAGATCGAACAGCTTATTGGCGGATTTGAAGGAAAGCAGATAGGCGTTCTGGGTCTTTCGTTTAAGCCTGAAACCGATGATATGCGTGAGTCTCCGGCAATCGACATTATCCGGTCAATTATTGAGCGCGGAGCAAAGGTAAAGGCCTATGACCCCGTCGCTATGGATGAAGCGAAGCACTATCTTGACGGCGTTGATTTTGCGATTGATGAGTATGACGCGATCACGGGAGCCGATGCGGCAGTGATCATAACGGAATGGAACCAATTCCGGGCGCTTGATATGGCAAAGGTCAAACAGTTGTTGAAAGCTCCGCGGATCGCGGATCTTCGCAATATATACGAACCCAGTGATATGCGGGCGCTTGGTTTCGAGTACGTCGGAGTTGGTCGATAGTTATGTCTCTAACACCTAGAGTCTTAGTAACGGGCGGAGCCGGATTTATTGGCAGTAATCTCGCTGAGGAACTGATTCGACAAGGGGCACGAGTTGGGATCCTCGACAACCTTGTCACGGGATTTCGAGAGAATCTGCAAGAGATCACCGGCGATTTCGAATTTTTCGAAGCGGACCTGAACGACGATGCCTTGTTGACGAAGGCTCTCAACGGCGTCGATGTCGTTTTTCATCAGGCGGCGCTGCCAAGCGTCCCTCGTTCTGTCGACAACCCGGCTGAAACCCACTCGGCGTGCGTCAATGGAACGTTTAACCTGCTTGTAAAAGCGAAAGAAGCCGGTGTCAGACGAGTGATATATGCGGCATCGAGTTCGGCTTACGGTGATCAGAAAACACTCCCAAAAGTAGAAACGATGAAGCCAGATCCGTTGTCACCGTATGCTGCAGCGAAATTGGTCGGCGAGTACTACTGCAGGGTATTTAATCATTGTTATGGCCTCGAGACGATAGCTCTCCGGTACTTCAATGTTTTCGGCCCGAGGCAGAATCCGTCGTCGATGTATTCTGGCGTGATCTCAAGGTTCATCGATGCCTTGATGAAAGACACTACGCCGGTGATTTATGGCGACGGAGAGCAATCGCGGGACTTTACATATATTGCTAATGTAGTTGACGCAAATTTAAAGGCGGCGCTGACTGATAAGGGTTTGGGCGGGGTGATGAATGCGGCAAATGGCGATCGGATCAGCCTGAACGAACTTCTTGCCGTTCTGAAGAAGATAACCGGACGGACTGATGTTGTCGCCGACTTCCGGCCGGAACGGAAAGGCGACGTGAAGCATTCTCAGGCGGACAATTCGCTTGCGGTGGCTTTGCTCGGATATAAAAAGCTCGTCGGTCTGGAAGATGGTCTTACGCAGACGATAGACTGGTGGAAGGCAAGCCGATTCGCCGCTTAGGTGACAGTACGGTTTAAGTAAGCGACGTCGAAAAGGGAGGCGAAGAACATTAATTCTTCGCCTCCCTCTTTTTTGTCGATCTTGGCTTGCTACCAGCTAAACCTGACGGAAAGTTCGACTCGCCGATTTGCCGAGCCCGAACCGCCGAACCCGCCAAAGCCGCCGAACCCGCCCTGCGTAGAGGTTGATTGACCAAATCGGCTTGAGGCCAAATTGCCGACAGGAGTATTGAAATTCACGCTATTGAAAAGATTTGTGAAATTGACCCCTAGGTTTAGATTATATGGTTTTCTTTCCGAACCGCCGAAGAATCCTCCGCGGCCTCCGCCGCCTCTGTGACCTCCCATTCCGGGAAATCCGCCGCCCATTCCGCCGCTTTGGCCTGCACCTGCACGGGTATCACTCGAACCACCAAATCCGAAATTTTTTCCGACTCGAAGGTTAAGCGTGAAAAAGCTCGGACCCTGTCCATAATTCCTCGGGATTATCAGGTTGGGGTCATTACCAGTATTGTCACAATACGACGAGGTTAGTCCCAGTGCCACACACCTGTCAGCAAGCTGGCCGTATGTCGGTCGTTCAGTAAAAAGTGCGTCGCCGTTTACATCTATGCCGCGTGTTATATTGAACGGCCGGCCGCTGTTCATCATGACGAATGGACTTAGCGAGACACCCCAAGGGATCTGGAAACTGCCGCCAAAGTGCGCGTTGTGCCTAATATCACCAGAGGAACGTGCGAATTCGTCCGAGAGGTCATAACTATACGCCGGAAAAGTTCCCGAACCGTCGCTGTCGCTTTCTCCGAATCCGTAGCGGTAATTGCCCCAGAGGGATATTCCCTGTGTGAGCATGCTGCGAAAATTGACCATAAATTGGTGTTGCTCCGACTTGCCGCTCGATTCATATTGATACAAGTCGCCGAGCGTGGGGTCAGGCCGCGGTGCGTTGTTGCAATTTATCTGTTCTGGACATATGGGCGCGTTAATATTTCGCGATCTAAGAACGTGAAGCGTTTTCGAACCAATGTAAAAAAGTGACATCGTAGTTCGCGCAGGCAGTTGGCGTTCAACGCCAAAGGCCGCTTGGATCGTGTAAGGCGACTGCAGTTCCGGTGAGATCATACGAATGGTATTCGATTGTGGCAGTGCCGTAAGTATCTGTTCCGCCGTCGGCACGTTGGAAACCCCATCCAACGTAAATATCGCCTGTGACAGTAATGCACGGGCTGCTTCACGCCGCGCAGGATCGGGATCATTCGCGTTGACTATCAAGTTTAGTTGATTCGTACCGTTAAATCGCTGGGCCTGAAGGGTCAGGCCTTCACTGAAGCGGTCGTAAAATACCCCGATTCCGCCGCGAAACACGGTTTTAGGAGCTTTCGAACCTCCGGCACCGGGCGACCACGCAATGGAAAAACGCGGCGCGAAATTCGTACTATCGTTGATATTTGTTTGATTTTCGTACCGAAGGCCGGCACTGATCGTCAAACCAGGAGCTAAACGCCAATCATCCGTCACAAAAAGCCCGTAATCGGTCCGCGAAACTGACTGTTCCGGATTTCCCGATGCCAGCGTAAACTGTGTCGGGATTAGGTTGTCGTTTATCGCGCCCACGTAATTTGCTAGATTGGTAAACGTGAACGTACCGCCAAAGTTATTCTCCGATCGGTTCGTTACTGACACATTTCTGACCTTTGCCCCGAATTTGATCGCATGTTGCGAGTTGGCACCAAATGATGTGGTTGTGTAATTCTGAAGCTCCCAAGATCGTTCCTTATCAAAACTTACTCCGATCTGCGATCCGCCTCCTACAAATGCATCCGGTACGCTTACGGTAGGTATTGAGTTGACACCGACCTGATCACGGTTTTCCCAATCAACCTCAAAACGGGTCTCATTTACCGTTTTCTCGTTAATGATCATTGTTTCCGTAAGACGAATCTCGTGCTCCATGTTTTCCGTCGAGTAAGCCCTGCTTGGAAGTGACGTATTCCCTATTCCCTGATTCTCGACGCTCGAACGCTCGAAACTGTAGCGTGCTACTAAAGTATTATTGTCGTTGATTGCATAATCGAACCGCGGGCTGATCGAAAGCCGTCGATTAGGCACTTGGAATTCTTGGCGAAGCGAAACCGGATTGAGAGACGCGTCGAGTATCAATGCATTCACCACTGCGTTGCTGTCGATATCGCGGTTATTCACGTCTAAAAAGAACGACGATCGGCCCTTCTGTATCGGGCCCGAAACATTCCCGCCAAAAAACCTGGTCCGACTCGGTGCCCGATTCAGTGCGAACGGGTTCCGTGAGTTCAAACTCTCGTCGTTGAAGTTGGCGAAAGCACTTCCCCGCCACTTGTCCGAACCCGGTTTCGTTAGAATTTCGATCCGCCCGAATCCAAGACGGTCGTACTCCGCGGAAAACGGATTCTGATTGATGCGAACTTCGCGAATCGATTCTTTGGGAGGCATTCTCCCGCCCGTAAATCCGTCAATGTAGATCTGGCCCCCGTTTGGTCCCGCCGACGGACCGGCAAGGGCTTGCAATGCAGCTTCAAGTTCCTCTGGGTCATCGGGCAGCGCCTCTAGTTCCTGTTCCTTTAGCACGGTAGCGCCAGCGCTGCTGTTCGGATCGGTCGACACCTGGTCACCTTCTGATACCTCAACTTCCTCGGTGACAGATTCAATTGCCAAGGCGACAGTAATTTCTTCGCGTACACCGGCCGCGATCTCGACTTCCGTGTTTTCGTATAACGCAAAGTTCGGAGCAGTCGCACGTACAGTGTATTTGCCGGGGAAAAGCCCAGCGATCGCAAACTCACCACGCTGGTTGCTGGTCGCGTTCTTTTCGTTCCCTTCAGCTGAAACCGCCGTTACAGTTGCCCCCACCACGACGGCCCCAAGTGTATCTATGACTTGGCCGCGCAAACTGCCGTCTTGTTGTGCAAATGCATGGGTTATCCCGGCTAACACAAAAACGGCTTTCAAAAATAAAGTACCTATGATTCTCATAATAAAATTCCTGTATCGTATAAACTATCTATCTACACTTACAATATCGTCAAAAAAACCTTCTATGGGCCATCGACGCCGTCAAGACCAGGGATCGTAAACCCGCTTGATTGGCTGCCGCGGCCTCTGTCTCCGGCGGTCGATGCCACCATAGCTGCTCTCAGAAACGGCTCAACGCCCGCAAGCAGCTTAATGGCAACAATATGATCATCGCTGCCGTTCTTTGTGCTTGAAACAGCAATTGCATCGCCAACCTTCAAATCAGCCACGCTGATATTCGGGAAACGGTCAAGCATCTCGTCAATGCTGCCCCGAGGCCCGTTTGGGCCTTGCCGCATAGGATTTTGCCGACCCGCATCGTTCGTCGGCGGGACTTGGCTTCGTGCCTGGCCGCTTTGGCTCGATCCACCCCCAGCAGCCTGCATCTGCGCCAGTCGCTGAGCCATCTCTTCGGGAAATCGCTTCATCACCGACGATGTTCCCAGTGCTATCGTCACATCCTTTTTCGATTGAAAGTCCAATATAAGCACCTCGTTCTTAACGGTATCAACCGATTTGACCGTTCCCGCCACTGTTTGAAACGCACCGGTCACGATCCTTTCTGCTGCGAAGCCGGTATTATCCGAACTCTTATCACCGAGCGCACGGAGCATGTCGCCGGGTTTTACATCGGAGAGCGAGCTCGCCACTGATTCGCTGAATTTGATGGAATTAGGCGCATACCGGCGAAATGTGGCGCCTTCTTTTGGGTTAACAACCATCGATGTTGAACCGGTCAAGCCACGAATTTCGATCGTGATACTCTTGTTCACAGAGTCTATCGACGTTACTTTACCCGTGATGCCCCGAGCCTTCCATTCATCACTTTCTTTTTGATTTCTTTCGGCAATGTCGGACTTGGACATCAAATATACCGTTCTTCCCGGCATGATCTTCTGATCCGCTTGAAATACGCCAGTTACAACGAGTCGGTCGCCTATTGTGATATCGGCTAGGGCGGAAACCACCGCGGCTTTCAAAGTCGGGTTCTCCGGCGTAACGCGTTTGAATTGCGTTTTGTCGGAAAGTGTTACGGTGATTGGCCCGAAGTTTGTTTGGATGATCAGTTTTCCTGATTCGGCCGAAACTACGTTTCCCGTTACAACCGAAGGCTTAAGATTTTCCGACGTTTGCCCGACGACCACAGAAAGAGTCGAGACACACGTTAAAACGATTGATAAAATAATTGCTTTTAGTTTCATTTAAATTTTTCCGATTGCATTCGCGCTTCACCCGAACGCGCAAACCGGTAGAACGCTGAAAAACATTTCCTACCGATTAAGACGTAGATTCTATCAGCTAGGTTCAACTTTAAGGGTAAAGATTTGTAAAGGATTCGCGACCAGGTTTCGTTAGGTCTTTTTTTTCCAGCTGCTGGAGGTGCCGGCAGTAAGAACTAGGCCGATTCCTGCGGCAAAAAGTGCAAGTAACGCAAATGTCCACAAGTAGGGCACCGACAGAAGAACGGTCCAAACAACCACGCCAAAGAGTATCCCTAGCGTTTCCGATTGGTTTTTCTCTGAAAGAATATGTTTTTGGATGAGTTTACCGAAGGTTACGTGCATCGCCACGCGCCCGAAAATGTAAGCGAGCATCAGCAGCACGAATGCCATCATCCCGACGACTACGCTAACGTAATCGGGCAGGAAACTGAATGTGCTAATGACCCCGATCGTTGTCAGAACGAAGCCGATCATACCGATCCCGAAGACCTTAAGGGTTGAAAGTTTAAAGCGGGCCGCTGCGCGGCTCAGCGAGCCCGGCGCAATCGTCGCAAAAGTCAAAGATACAGCAAACCAAAACAGTATTGACAATAACCGTTGAACAAAAAAAGCCGATGAAAACGTTGGTGCAAGTATCTGCGACGGATTTTGCGCCAATTCGCGAAGTTCGTCCTCAAACACGCCGAACATCACCGTCTCCTTGCCGCTATTACGCAACGGGACCTGGTTCTCCGGCCGGTACGCCCCGCCAAACACAATTACGTCGCCGCCTATGAATGCGTCTTCCTTTTGTATGACCGAGCCGCCTATTGCTGCAACGTCACCCTCCACCCGGCCTTCGACTATCACGTCCCCGCCAAACGCCAATACTCCTTTCGCGTTTCCTTTGACGATCACCGATTTGCCAAACGCATAAACCTCCATTTCGCGTGCATCGTCGACAGTTATTGTCGTTTCATCTGCGGAAGTGGCGATCTGCGGTTGTGAAAATACATCGATTTGTGCGCAGGCAAGCACAAATATCCCGCAAAGTACGCATGCGGCCCATCGAGAATATACTCGGTCTTTGAAAATGTCGGCTATTGACACGTTTACCCTTTGAGCCTTGTTAGGCCACGACCCGTACGAGACGAATGAGGTACCGGGACAAGACGAAACTCAAAACGGCGAACAAAAAGACAAGGAGAGAGAATTCGATTCCGGTTCCCGACCGAAGTTGCGAAGCCAGCGAACGAATAATCACGACAGCCCCGATAGTCAAATCGTATCCCAAATGAAGAACAAACCCGCCCACGGCAGCAATTTGATCAAATATCTGGACAACCGGACCTAAAGGACTAGTTCCCGGTCCAATGGTAAAAAGCACAAAAATTGCGAGCGCAACACAAACGAACAGGGCGTTAAATAGTTCTGTCGGCCTCCGAACACCAGAAACCCGGCTTTCCGCGTTCACCGCGACGACCCTTGCGAAGTCCTTTGGAAGCTCGATCTCCTGTTCGACGCTAAACGAAGAGTTAAGAGCACACAAAAACAACTTTTGCTGCTCCATTTCTCGTGAGCACTCGTCGCACATGGCCAAATGGGCTTCGATCAACTCGGTGTTTTCAAGCGAAAGCTCCCCATCGATATACGCCGAAAATTCCGCCACCGGGCAATCGCTACCAAAATTTGGACCTTGTAAACTCATTTATCTGTCGACGCTAGCCTTACTTCAAAAACTTGATGGTAAGCGGATATTCCCAAAACTCACCGTTATTGGCTTTGACCGCACCGATGATCGGGAACACGATACCCATTACGATCAGCGCAAGCATACCAAGAAACCCAATAAGAACGAGCGCTAAGACGCCGCTAACCGCCCAATAGATCAAGGATGAGATTAGCCAATTTGTCACCATCTTTCCGTGTGCATCGAGTGCCGGCATCTTGTCCCGTTGCGTCTGCCAAATGACGATCGGCAAGACGACACCGGCAAACGGTATGATCATGTTTGCCAGTTGTGAGAGATGAAGAAATAGCCCCATCTGTTGTTGTTCCGGTGTCTGAAGGGCCGCGGGCGGCTGGTACTGCATGTTGTAGTTCATAATTTGACTAGATCCCCGTAAAACCACGCTCGACAAAGATCGAACGCATCATTTCTCGTGCTCGGAACAATCTATTTTTCACCGTTCCGAGCGGCAACCCCGTTACCTCGGCGATCTCGTCATAACTCAAATCGCGTGAATGCCGAAGAACAATGAGATCGCGATAGACACCGGGCAAGCATCTAACCACAGCTTCGATCTCCGTGCGCCACTCACTACGCTCCCGGTCTTGTTCGGGCGTCGGGTTCGGGCTTTCGATCTGAAGTTGATACGTGCCGTCCGCGGTCTCGGTTTCAATACTCTGCTGGTTATGAGGATTTCGCCGCATATGATCGATCGCGGCATTATGAGCTATTCGATATATCCAGGTGGAGAATTTATACTCAGAGCTGTATTTCGCCAGTGAGTTGTAGACCTTTATAAAAACTTCCTGGGTCACGTCGAGTGATGCTTCATAGTCATTGAGCATCCGAAAGACGTAACCCGTGATCGGGCGCTGGTAACGGCGGACAAGTCCTTCGAAGCCGTCTTCTTGACCATTAATCGCACCGGCGATGAGCTCGATATCCGTTAGATTTTTATTGAGATCGAAAGAAAGTGCCTTAGCTGCCATATCGAAAAAGTTCTACGATCCTTACAATGCAAATGTTCCGCTATTTCCACATTTTAGGGAAAACTACCGAAAACCCAGTGCGGCCAAACCTGCGGGAGCAGCGATATCGTCAAATGCCAAACTGTTTGCGGGAATCAATAATCCGACATCCTCGGGGCTCAATATCCCCAAAGCCCTACCCATTGCTTCGGCGGAAACTTCCCTGATCCTAGACGCCGAGATCTCTTTTCCAATGATCAGTAGTTTTTCCAACAGCCCTCCGTTCTCATCGGCAACACGGTCGCGGTAGAACATTAGGAGCCGATATATCTCATCATCGCGTTCGTTTTCGGCACAGGTTACTGAACGCACCACGGCCGGCTCGTCACCCCGAAATAACAATGCTGTAAACCCGTCATTCTGGGAACTGATCAATAATGAATCACGGGAAGCATCGCTCTTCGAGATCCAATTAGCTTCACTCACAGCCCGAGGCAGGATCAAGCCCGCTTTCCACCCAAATCCCTCAAAAATCGATTCGTATTCATCGATAACTGAGAGTTTCACAGCGGTCGCGAAATACCGTGATTTTCGGTCCTTATCGGGCGTGATCTTTCTCGTTGTTAGCCGTAACTCTCCGGCCGAAGCCCCAAAACTCTGCTCGGCTTTCCATTCGATCATCTCGATGGTTTCCTGTTTGGACTTTGGTTCCGCGTCGAGAGTAAGGATCGCTGAGCGCGCTGTATTGCCCGGAAGCGAGACAGACCATCGTTTTTGATTCATTAGCCCCGACGTCACGGCCGCCTCTTCCAGAAGCACCTGGAATTGGGAGCTGTTTGAAATGTTTCGCTCAAGAAAGCTTGGTTGCAGCAGGCCGTCCGGCAAGGCAATTGTGGCACCCTGTTTTATTCCCAGCCGTCTGCGCCTTTCCTTTTGAAGGGCAAGTGCGGTAATTCCGGTTTGTTCGAATCCGATCGCAGCTTTTGGGTAATTCGGTTTAGTCAATGCAGAGAACATATATTTCAATCAATAATCCGTGAACGACTTCCCGTCGCTATCCTGTCCTTCGGTCAAGCTTTTGACATCTGTTAGACCCTGTAACGAATCCGGTGAAGTACTGTCTTCACCCAATACCTCGTCCCATTCACGCTTTTCCGAGATCGGATCCATCGGTATCTCACGCAGATACTTGGAATCGACCAACTCGCCGACAGATCCCGGAAGCTTTCCTTTATCAGCGGAGTACTGGTCGATCGACCTTCGCATTTGCCAAAGATTCTCTTTCAATACAGTTTCGCGAGCATGTTGAACGCTTCTCTGGTACGTGGGCAGTGCTACTGAGATCAAGATGATCAGGATAAACATCGCGATCATCAATTCAAGAAGCGAAAATCCGCGTTGGCCTTTCATCGTGGCGTTGATTCTACCAGTCACTGTATTTCTCCCCGTTCAACGCTTCTTCTTCCGAACTTGACCGGATGTCAAAAACATTAATATCATCCCAGCTCTCGGAATCATGTGCCTGATAAGATGAACGTAGTTTCCAATCGGATTCGCCCGTCATCGGGTCAACAGGCATCTCCCGTAAGTAAACTTTCGTTAGTTGATCAGCGTCGTTTATCTCCGTCGCCTGCTTATCATCGCCGAGTCCGCTGCCGGCGGTCATGTTGACCCCGCGAGGAATTACGCGAACACCATTTACCAGTGTTTCGAGATCGGGCGGATACCGATCAAGATTCTCGGTGTCGAAGATCGTGCAGTCGTCAATTACGACGCGGCTTCGCGGATCGGTCGGTATATTGCCGCCCATCTGCGGCGGCGCGATCGGGTTTCCGCTCACGATCGCCCCTTGCGGACAAGCACCGAGCGTATCCCGTTTGAATTCGTCGATCGCGTTCCGCACCTCGCGAAGTGTTTCCCGAAGCCTTAATTCCCGCTGCCGGACTGCCGCATTCTGCGCAAGCGGTATCGTGCCCATGACAAGGATGGAAAGCACAGTTAAGGTCACGATCAATTCGAGCAAGCTGAAACCGCCGCAAAATTGCGGGTCACGAACTACGTAACACTTAATATTGCGACGGTCGTTAGTCACTTGTAAAAATCCCTGCCTAAAACGAGATTGAGAAATTCTTCCCTTCCGGGGTTAACAAGTTGAGAACATCTCTGTCGAAAATCATCTCAGGCTTTCCTGCTTCCAAAGCCTCAACTTCGATGTACGCAAGCACACCTGTCGGTGACGTCAACGCATCATTCGCGTTCAGCGAAACGTACATCTTACCGTTTTGATTTAGGAATGGCGTTACTTGCGAGTTTACCAATTGGGCACCGAACACGTCGCCCAATTGCACCGATCGAACTGCTAGCTTTTTGCTGTCGAATTTCACGCCAAGCAAAGCCGAACGGAATGCGGATGTGCTTTTTACCGATACGAGTATCTTGGCACGCTCGCCAGGTTTCATTTCCGGCAAACTGGAACCCATCGCGATCTCGGCAACAGGCGCGATCGCTATATTTTCGACTGGAACCGCAGCCGGTTCAACCGCACCCTCGGCAGTCGCTGCGTTCAATGCCGTCGGGTTGATCTTCAATGTTTTCATACTGCCGTCGATTGGCAGTAAGTTAACGGCTGGAGACTGGACCGGCAATATTGGCGCACCAACATCCCCGTTCGAACTCGGCTCACTTGTGGCAGCGACGGTACCGGACGTTCTGACATATCCCGGAACTTCGACCTTCTGATCCGGCAGCTGGACGTGCGCTACATTCGGCATCCGACGCGAAGCCGCAAGCAATTCCTCACGCTCTTCCTGGATGATCATCGCTTCCAGCGAACCAGTTGTCGGGACCGTAACACTTCCGGTCGGCCGTTCGACCACGTCCTCAGGCAGTATGGCCGGCGCCCTTATGACTCGCGGAGTTATAGCGATGACGATATCAACTTGCCGATTATCGCGTGTCGGGGCGGTAAACAACCTGCCCAGGATCGGAATCAGACCAAGCAGCGGAATTCCCTGCCTTCCGCGACTCTCGACATCTTGCGCAACACTGGCGAGGAGAAGGGTTTTATTATTGTGAACGCGGGCCGTGCCCTTTATCGTCCGCTCTGAAAAGATCGGGTTCGAATCGGTTCCGCCCGCAACAACATCCTTGGATTCGATCTCCATCGCAACCTGGACATCTTGGTTCGGAAAAACTATAGGCTTAAATTTAAGCGTCAGGCCAACTTGTTCATAATTGATCACGTCGGAAACAATACCGCCGCTGCCTACTTGATTGCCAGTTTGGAAGGTCGCTGTACGGACGGGAACCCGTTGACCGATTCGTGCAGACGAATCCTGATTGTTAAAAGCATGTATCTGCGTAGACGCCAGCAGCTTTGTGTCGCCCTTGTTTTGAAAGGCGATGAAGTTCGCGGCCGGGATAGCAAATCCGACGCCAAATGCCCTGGGCAATATCTCTGCCACTGCTCTACCGATCTTTCCAAAATCGTTCTCGCCCGCATTCAAAACTCCGCGGGTTGTGCCACCCAACGTGGAAAGCTGAGTTTCGTTGCCGATCTGATTTCCAAATTTCAAAAGGTCCGATTTTGAAACCTCATAGATGGCGACATCCATCACCACTTCCGCTCGATCTTTATCAAGCGAGGTAATGAGTTTTCCCATCAACTTGATGTTCTCAGATGTATCCCGGACGGTAATGCTATTTGTCTCTTCGTCGATCAAGGCGATCGTCTGGCTTCGCCCCTGCTGCGCTGGGATCGCGGTCTGCAGCACTTTTACGACAGTCTTTGGATCGGCGTTTGAGAGATAAAACGTTCTCAGCACCAATTGCTGAAGCTGCATTCGCCGGTTTGTCGTTGCAACTAATACCGTTCGAGGGCCGACCTTTTGAAAGAACAGGCCTTCCTGCAAGAAAATATAGTCAAGCGCCTTTGCCGGCGTCACCTGTTTCAGCACGATCTTGACGATCCGTGAATCCAGCTGAGAGTCCTTATCAAATAAAACATTCAGGTCGAGCTCTTTAGCAAGGTCACGCACTATCGTGTGAAGCGGGATCCCGCTTTCGAACGGTAGATCCCTGAGCGTTTCCATTCTCTGGGGCAGTTGTACGTCCTGTGGAAGATCCCTTTCCTGATAGCTAGCTGGAACTAATTTGACCGCCCCGGCGGAATCATCCGTGACCGATTCGCCGTTCGCTTCCTTTTGGAGGCGCACCATTCGTTCCAACTCGCTCTTCGCGAGTTCATTGGTCGGGTCAAACGCATAAGCCCGTCGAAACGCATTATATCCGCCAACATAATCGCCTTCCTTCGCCGCCGCAGCTCCCTTCATCATAAACATCTGCGAAGCGCGAAATAGCGAACGCTGCAAATGCAGTCGATATTCCGGATTTTTCGGGTTGTCGTTGACGGCCAATGCAAACTGCTCTACCGCCTTGTCCCATTCCTCGGCCACCTCATGCTTCATTCCTTGCTTGAAGTACTTCTTACCGTCTCCCATAGCCATAGCGGCTGTCGGAGAGAGCATGGCGAATAAAAGCAAAAAGCTGAGCAAAATACGGATCGAATCTCGTGTCTTCATAATCTACCCTATTGATAATTTGTGTGAAACCAATTGTTTGCCGACTGAAATCTTACACGTCCGTAAATAGGCAAAGTTTCAGAAAGATCGCACTCGGCGGACGAATATACTTGCAACGCCAATTTTCGTCCTATTTAGAGAAAATTGCAACTATTTACTTAGGTTTGACGCCGGAGGTCCCGGCTCCGGGTCATCCAGCAATTGCCGTCTAAGATAATCAAGCGCTGCCTGACTGGATCGCCAACGGATAAGGGAGCGGTCTCCCGGCAGTTTCATTCCAACAGTCTTGGTGCCGGACAGGTCTGCAAACCCAACAAAAATGGTCCCGACAGGTTTTTGATCCGACCCGCCGCCGGGGCCCGCGATTCCCGTCACTGAAATCGCAAGATCCGTTCCAGATCGATCCCTCATACCGGCTGCCATGGCCTTAGCCGTCTCGCTGCTGACCGCCCCGAATTGTTCAAGAACATCTCGCGGAACACTTAACGTACGAGTTTTCGCTTCGTTTGAGTAGGCGATGACACCTTCAATGAAGTAATCGGACGAACCCGGTATATCGGTGAGTCGTTGGGCGATCAAACCGCCGGTACAGCTTTCGGCAACGGACAAGGTTTTTCGGCTTCCGGTCAACAATTTACCGATCACCTCCTCCATCAACTCTCCTTTTGTTGTGAACACGGACCTGCCTAGGGATTCAGATATCCGCCCCGAAATATCTTCCAAGATCGTGTCCAACCCTTCAGACGAATCGCCTCGAGCCGCAAGATGTATTTCCACATCGGTCTTGTTAAAAAGAATTGAAGTCTGAACATTCGGAAACATCCTATAGATCGGAGCAACGACTTCGTCCACTGCCGATTCGCCCATTCCCGTCACGCGGAGCACTCGCTTCCTAACAAGTACTCCATTTGAATTCGCAAGGATCTCAGGAAAGACGAACCGGTCAAACATTGGTTGGTTCTCACGCGGCGGGCCCGGAAGGATCGCAAATTTCTTTTCTCCGATATTCACAAACATACCAACGGCGGAACCGTTTGGATTCGGAAGAATTCGTGAATCCTCTATTATGAATGCCTGCCGTTTGTTTATTTCCGGCATTTCACGGCCCCACAGCCGAAATCTCTCACGAAGGTCTCGTTCTAACTCGTCGCGATAGACTAACCTTCGGCCGACTGCCCTAGCCGCAACCTTCCTCGTAATATCATCCTCGGTCGGCCCCAGGCCCCCGGTGGAAATGACAATATCGGATCGCTTTAGGGCATCCCGGATCGCCTCTTCGAGGCGCAGCTCGTCGTCACCGACTATCGTCTTAAGCATTACCTCGACGCCGGCCTCATTCAACCGCCCGGTCAACCACAGACCGTTGGTATCGACCTTATCCGGTGTCAGGAGCTCCGTCCCTATCGCGATTATTTCAGCTGTGAGCATCGGTATCTAATCGTTATAGATCTTAACGACAGGCTCTCCGTCCCCTCCGATGTAGGCGCGATACATTCCTTCCGAATTGAACGAAATGCCAATATTTCCAAATTTATCGATCGCGATCACGCCGCCGTCGCCACCAAGCTTTTGAAGTTTTTGCTTGATCACTAGATCGGCCGCGTTTTGAACCGGAAGCGCTCGGTATTCCATCAACGCCGAAATATCACGGGCGACACTGAGACGAATGAAGAATTCGCCCCAACCGGTCGCCGATATTGCACAAGTCTCATTGTTGGCATAAGTTCCCGCTCCGATTATGGGCGCATCGCCGACACGGCCGAATCGCTTGTTTGTCATTCCGCCGGTCGACGTGCCCGCCGCGAGATTTCCATCCTTGTCGAGCGCAACGGCTCCCACTGTCCCAAATTTGACGTAGGGCAGCTCTGATTGACTCATCCCTACTGATTTCTTCTTCTCGGAAGCCGCCTTTTCTTCCTTGAGCACCTTCTGCAGCGAATCCCATCTCTCCTTTGTCCAAAAATACTTCGAGTCAACAAGTTCAATGTTTTGCTGCTTCGCGAATTTTTCGGCTCCATCCCCCACCATCATCACGTGTTCCGATTGTTCCATCACGGCTCGCGCCAGTGTGATCGGGTTTTTAACATGACGTAGTCCAGCGACCGCTCCGGCACCGAGAGTTTTGCCATCCATAATGGATGCATCCAGTTCATTCTTGCCGTCATTGGTAAACACTGCGCCCTTTCCGGCATTGAACAGGGGTGAATCCTCAAGCATCCTGATCGCGATCTCGACGGCGTCGATCCCCGACTTCCCTGCCTGGAGAGCCTTGTATCCCGCCACTACGGCTTCCGCGAGCTTCGCGCGGATCGCCTTTTCTTTTGCGGGACTCAAAGTGCCTTTCGTAATTACGCCTGCGCCGCCGTGAACTACGAACCCCAATCGGGGACTCTGAGGCGACTGCAGTTGGATACGCTCCGGCCGCGCGCTCTTTTGGGCGGAAACCGGTACTAGTGAAGCGAATATAGCTACTGCTAAAAATATCGAACCTAATGTTTTCATTTTGTCTCTCACTTTTGATCTGATGACGACAGATGATCCCGTACTTTTTTAAGGTCTTCCCACACCTCTTGCTTTTTTCGCGGGTCGCGAAGCAAAAATGCCGGGTGGAATGTGGGCATTACCTTTACTCCGTAGTAATCCTGAAACTCGCCTCGGAGGCGTGTGATCCCGACGTTCGTATTAAGGAGATTGTGTGTCGCGGTATTCCCTAAAACAACTATAACCTTCGGTTTAACTATCGCTATCTCACGCAGAAGAAAGGGTTTGCACGTTTCGGCTTCCGCAAGTGTCGGAGCTCGATTTCCCGGCGGACGGCAGCGGTTGATATTCCCTATACAAACTTCTTCTCTTTTGAACCCGATACCTTCGATCATCTTTGTCAGCAGTTGTCCGGCACGTCCGACAAACGGTGTGCCCTGCTTATCCTCGTCCGCGCCCGGAGCCTCCCCAACGAACATAAGATCAGCCTTGAAATTACCGGTAGTGTGCACGACCTGTGTTCTTTCCGCGCACAGGCCGCAGCGAACACATTCGCCTATGTCGTCACGGACATCCGTGATCGTTTCCACTTTGGCGGCGTTTTCCAACGGCGCACGTATTTCAACTGTCGCGGGCGGATCGGGCGTCTTCGCTGATGTGGATGCTTTACGGCCTGCGGTCGCAGTGGTAGATGCAATGCTGCCCGACAAAGACGGCAATTCGGCGAGTCGGCTCTTCGAAATGGTGTTCTGCAAACCGCGACTCTGTGTTAGATCATCGTCAGCCATAACCAATTTCGCTGGCCGCTGATCGTCAGCCACCGCTGTCTCGCGGGCTGGCTCCGGTAACTTTACGCCCAAGCCTGCGACTCCAAGTTCCTGCAAATACAGCACATGCTCCCGCACGTCGGCGATCAATTCCGCAATTTCACTTTCGTTTTGCATTTCGTAGGTCGAGTATTTCGTCGAGGATCAAGTCAGCCAGTTCGCGCTTCGACATTAGGGGAAGCTCGATCTGATTGTTGCCGCTAATAATGGTTGCGATGTTTGTGTCGGTATTAAATCCGGCGCCGGGTTTTGTAATGTCGTTTGCGATCACCATGTCGAGCTTTTTCTTTTCCATCTTAGACTTGGCGTACTCAATGACGTCGTTTGTTTCAGCCGCAAACCCAACAACGATCAAGCCGTTCGGCCGATTCTTCGCGACGTCTGAAAGAATATCGGGCGTCTTTACCAGGTTGAGAGACATCATCTCGTTCCCATCCTTTTTTATCTTTGCCGTGGCAACGTCCGCCGGCCGATAATCAGCAACGGCCGCCGCACCTATAAAAACGGTCGACTCACCGATTTCAGTCATCACCGCGCGATGCATCTCTTCTGCTGAGACCGCCTTTATCATCCGAGCACCGTTCGGCGGCGGGACCGTTGTCAGGCCGGCTACAACCGTTACATCGGCCCCGCGATCTGTGGCCGCCTGCGCAAGCGCAAAGCCCATTTTTCCAGAAGAATGATTCGAAATAAATCTCACAGGATCGATGGCCTCTCGCGTGCCGCCGACCGTTATCAGGATCCGTTCACCGGCCATATCCTTGTTTTCCGCTGGCCGCGTTGGCTCCGACAATACCCGCAAAGCCTGAGCAACAATATTCTCAACATCTTCCAGCTTCCCTGTGCCGACGGTTTTGCATGCCAATTCACCCGCTATCGGATCAACAAATCGCACGTCGTCCAGTTTTAGCTGCCGGATATTTCGCTGCGTCGCCGGGTTCTCCCACATAGTCACGTTCATCGCCGGCGCTATCAAGACAGGAGCAGTCGAAGCCAGAAATGTCGAAGAAAGAAAATCGTCCGCGATCCCGTTGGCGAACTTGGCAATAATGTTCGCCGTCGCCGGAACTATTAAGAGTAGGTCGATCTCTTGCGAAAAATTTATATGGGCGATCGGGTCGGGATTTTCGGGGTCGTAATCATCGACTATAACGTGCTTATCGGTTAGCGCCCGGAAGGTAAGCGGCCGAACGAATTCCGTCGCATGCTTCGTCATCGCGACCGTCACCTCACAGCCCGACTTCTGCAGCAGCCGCATGACCTCAACGGCCTTATAAGCCGCGATCCCGCCGCTCACTCCTAATCCGATTGCGTATTTCGCCATATTGCGTCGTATCAGTAGCCCGCTACGTAAATAAGGGCTCATCTTGCGTCGTGTCAGTAGCCCGCACGCAAGTAAGGGCTCATCTGCATCACCGCAGCCCAACACCAAATTTTACATCAAAACGGCATAATCGCTATCATTCAAAGAATGATCCCCAAAACCACCTCATCCGAAACAATATATAAAGGCAAAGTTTTCGACATCCGCGTGGACGAGATCCGCGAGGGCGATGTGGAATACAAACGCGAGATCGTCGTCCACAAAGGCAGCGCGGTGATCGTGCCGGTGTTCGATGACGGCACTGTCGCTCTCGCTCGGCAGTATCGCCACGCGGCCAGGAAATACCTGCTTGAACTCCCGGCCGGCACGCTCGAAGCCGGCGAAGATCCGGAGATCGGGGCAAGGCGCGAGCTTGAAGAGGAGATCGGCGTCACCGCCGAAAAGATAGAAAAACTCTGCGAATTCTACGTCTCACCCGGCTTTCTCACGGAAAAGATGCATATCTACATGGCGACAGGCCTCAGAGATGTTGGCCAGAAACTCGAAGCCGACGAACTCCTCACCGTCGAGCGCCACTCATTCGAAGCACTATATAGAATGATCAAAAACGGCGAGGTCGAGGACGCAAAAACGATCATCGGTATTCAGCTTTGTCGAGACGCAACGAGCCAAGCTATAATTTGACCGGTTTTACTATGTCTTTAGTTAAATCAGCACAACGTGTCGCCGATCAATGAAGAGGTCTTCACCCCGGCTTGGATGGTCGAAGCGATGCTTGACCGGAATCCGTGGAGCGGTTGATGATGACGGAAGACAAATGCCGGGGTGGATATCGACCCGCGCTAGTAATTTCCCATCAGCCCTTGACCTTGTCACGTCTTTTCGATACTCTGTCAGTTCGCGTTTTAGCGAATATTTCTATTTGTGTGTGCAATTATGAGTACTTATTTTCCAAGTGGAAAGGGTTTAGCTGATAACCGGAAATGGTTCGTGGTCGACGCTAAGGGCAAAACGGTGGGCCGTTTGGCGACGGAGGTCGCGCGGATCTTGTCGGGTAAGAACAATCCGGCATGGACCCCGTTTCTGGATATGGGCGACCATTGCGTCGTCATCAACGCCCGTCACGCGATCTTTAAGGGATCAAAGAACGATCAGAAAATGTATCGCCGCCACACGTTGTTCCCGGGCGGGCTTCGCGAGATATCTGTTAAGGATATGTTCGAAACCAAGCCGGAGCGCGTTATCGAGCTCGCAGTTAAAGGCATGTTGCCGAAAACAAAGTTGGGCAAGGCGATGGTGAAAAAATTGAAGGTCTATGCTGATGCCGAACACCGGCATATCGCACAAAAACCTGAAGCAATCGAGATTGAAACAATATAATAATTGATATGGCAGATATTCAGTATTACGGCACGGGCCGCAGAAAAACTTCGACAGCACGCGTTTATCTTCGTCCGGGAACGGGCGAGATCAAGGTTAACCACCGTGAATTTGACACCTACTTTCCAAATGAAGCGCTGCAGATGATAATTCGTCAGCCGCTTCGCCTTACCGAAACCGCTGGAAAATTTGACATTTTAGTAAATGTTGACGGCGGCGGTACGGCCGGACAAGCCGGTGCGGTTCGCCACGGCATCACACGTGCGCTGCTCGAGTTTAACGCCGATTTTCGTTCAATGCTCAAGAAAGCCGGGCTCATCACACGTGATCCGCGGCAGAAAGAGCGTAAGAAATACGGACAGAAAGGCGCCCGTAAGAGATTCCAGTTCTCGAAGAGATAATTTTCTTGGGCTTTAGAAGTTGGCCGTATATTGGCCAAGGTCTAAAAGCCATAGACCATTACGGCAAATAATTGGTTAGCGTAACATTTGCCGTAAGTACATAAACCAATACGTTAGGAGATATAAAGCTTTGGCTACAGTTACAATGAAGGAACTTCTGGAAGCAGGAGTTCACTTTGGACACCAGGTTCGTCGTTGGAACCCGAAGATGAAGGAATACATTTTCGGAGAACGCAACGGCATATACATAATCGATCTGCAGAAAACCCAGAAGTTGTTCCGCGACGCGCTCAGTTATGTAACCGAGTCGCTTACCGAACGGCCGAACCAAAAGGTTCTTTTTGTCGGCACTAAGCGTCAGGCACAGGACGCGATCCGTGAAGAAGCGGAACGCTGCGGTCAGTTTTATGTGAACAACCGATGGCTTGGCGGTCTTTTGACCAACTACCAGACCGTCCAACGATCGATAAAGAAATTGAAAGACATCGAAGCGATGCGTGAAGACGGCCGTTTCGAAATGCTCACAAAGAAAGAGCGCCTCAAACTTGACCGCGAACACGCAGGCTTAATGAGGAACCTTGCCGGCATCAAGGATATGAACGGAACGCCGGATATGCTCTTCATCATCGATGTCCGTAAAGAAGACATCGCAGTGAAGGAAGCAAATCGCCTCGGGATACCGATAGTTGCGGTTGTGGATACGAACTGTTCGCCTGAAGGTATTGACCAGGTCATTCCGGGTAACGACGATGCCCTTCGAGCGATACGTCTGTTTGCTTCACGCATCGCCGACGCGATAATGGAAGGAAAGCAGGTCGGAACCGAAGGAAATGCGGCAGAAACTGCCGTTACGGACGAAATAGAAGCGACGGAACCAGTCGCCGAATCAACTGCAGATGTTGTGGTAGCGGACAAGTCGTTCGCGACGGCGGAGGCTACTCATCCCGATTCAGTTGAAGTTGAGGCTGAACCTCCTGTGGTTTCGGTTGCCGAAGATGCCCCAGCGGAGGTAGTAGAACCGCAAACGGAAGAAAGCAATGAGGCGACTGCAAGCTAAGTAGACATACTATTTTTTGAAAGCGTAGCTCTTTCCGTTTGTTACAAATGGGCTGCGCTTTTTTATAAACCGATATCGACGACGAACGTTCATTATTATTAGCAGTTAATTATTTTTAGGGAGTCTTAGGTTATGGCAGACATTACAGCAAGCGCAATAAAATCGCTGCGAGAAAAAACTGGCGCAGGAATGGTCGATTGCAAAACCGCACTGGTCGAAGCAAATGGCGACGAAGCACAAGCGATCGAGATCCTCCGCAAAAAGGGGATGGCAACCGCCGGCAAGAAAGCCGGCAGGGTTACGGCGGAAGGCGTCGTCGGTTCGTATATCCATATGGGCGGAAAGGTCGGCGTTTTGGTTGAGATCAACTGCGAAAGCGATTTCGTGGCGCGCGGCGAAGAGTTTCAGCAACTCGTAAAAGATGTAGCAATGCACGTTGCAGCTGCTGATCCGCGGTACACGCATCGCGACGAAGTTCCAGCGGAAGTGATCGCTCAAGAGCGCGATATCCTGATGGGGCAGCTTAAGAATGACCCGAAAAACGCAGGTAAGCCCGAAGATGTACTTAGTAAGATCATCGAAGGCAGATTAAACAAGTTTTATGAAGACGCGGTTCTTGTTGATCAGCCGTTTGTAAAGGATCCGAGCAAAACGATCGGTGACCTGGTTGCGGAAAAGGTTGGATCGATCAAGGAAAATATCTCGATCCGTCGTTTTACGCGGTACAAAATGGGCGAAGGCATCGAAAAACGCCCGGACGATTTCGCCGCTGAAGTTGCCTCGATGGTAGGGTAGCAGCCGGTAACTAGCCCGAGCTTGGAAAGTTTGACTTCGGACATTGGCCACTCGTCGTTTTGACGCAAGAATGAAAGCAATATTCAACCGCATCCTGCTAAAGTTATCCGGCGAAGCCCTTATGGGCGAGCAGCAATACGGGATCGATACGAATGTTGCCACGGCGGTTGCGAAGGAACTGAAGACGGTCCATGACCTGGGAATCGAGATCGCGATCGTTGTGGGCGGCGGCAATATCTTCCGCGGCGTCTCCGCATCGGCGGGCAATATGGACCGCGCAAGCGCCGACTATATTGGGATGATGGCGACGATCATGAATGCCGTTGTTTTGCAGGACGCACTCGAACAGGAAGGCGTTTATACACGCACATTGTCCGCGATCGACGTTCCGCAAATAGCTGAGCCGTTTATCCGACGGCGGGCGATCCGGCATCTTGAGAAAAAGCGCGTTGTGATCTTTGCTGCCGGGACCGGCAACCCCTATTTCACTACGGACTCAGCTGCGGCCCTTCGCGCTCTCGAAGTCGGCGCTGAAGTTATACTGAAGGGTACGAAAGTAAATGGGATCTATTCTGCCGATCCAATGAAAGTGCCGGACGCAACAAAATTCGATACGATTTCATTCAGCGAGGTTCTCGAAAAACGGTTGAAGGTAATGGACGCGTCAGCGATCTCGCTTTGTATGGACAATAATTTGCCGATCCTGGTATTCAATATGCTTGACGAGGGGAATATCGTAAAGGCGATCTGCGGCGATCTTTCGATCGGAACGCTCGTCACGGATGGAGTGCAGAATTCGATACCGCCGGGCGATCGCCTGCGCTAGATCACTTCGTCGCAATTATTTAGAGGTACATATGAGTGTAGATCCGGTTTTGACCGAAACCAAACCTAAGATGGAAGCAGTTGTCGAGGACCTGAAGCGAAGGCTTAGTAACGTCCGAACCGGCAGAGCTGCAGTAGGACTGCTGGATTCTGTTGTTGTCGACTATTACGGAACGCCGACACCTTTGAATCAAATGGCATCGGTCGCGGTCCCCGAGCCGCAACTGCTGACCATACAGCCTTGGGATATCTCACAGCTTGGGGCGGTCGAAAAAGCGATCATCGGATCGAATTTGGGTCTGAATCCCTCAAATGATGGAAAGATGATCCGCCTCCCGATTCCAGCTCTCAACGAGGAACGTCGCAAGCAGCTTGCCAAGCAAATTAGCGAATACGCCGAGGATCATCGCGTTGCGGTTCGTAATATTCGACATTCCTCGAACGATGCGTTAAAGAAATTGTTGAAGGACAAAGCGATCTCTGAGGATGACGAGCGCGGGGCTTTGGACGACGTCCAAAAATTGACGAACACATTCATATCAAAGATCGATGAGCTCGCCAAGAACAAAGAACACGAGATAATGAGTGTCTAGTTGATCGAATTTGCAATTAACCTAACCGCATCTTTATTTGTCGATATAATATTCTATTCAAACTTAAGATAGTTCCAGCTCAATGATTCTTCAGAATAGGACGTTGAATTGCGTTTCGCGATCGCAATTCTCGTATTCGCATAGTCGCGATGCCGCTTCCATTCTTGAATAAGGGCCGTTTCGCCGGGCTGGAGCGGGTAACCGATCCGGTCAGGATGGTGAAGGTAAAACACCATATTCCCGATCTCATTAGCATCCGTGATGTTAGCCGCAATAGCTCGTTGAACAACTTGCGGCCAAGCCCCAACGCCGAGCTTGTAAGCTTCTAAAACCGGTCCCGGCAATCTCATTGGATCAAACATCATAGCCTCCAGCCGTGTAACTAAAATACTTGTAGAACTACAGACGCTGATTTGGCCATCTTTTGCAGTTTGGTGGATTATTGCATCAATTTCTTTGGACGCAACCCCGAAACTAGCGGTTTGAGGTACTGCCTGACTCTTGGACCTTGTATTTATCAAGCTGATCTTTGAATTCTCGACAAGTGCTTGCCATTTCCTTAGTGTCGCTGCTGTTTTCGGCCAAGCTTTTTTGAAAGCTTTCCTTGATCTTGTTCAGGACTGTCGCCTTTGCTGCCTTGGTAATGAAATTGTCATCCGGGCTGTTCAGTTCACGTTCGAAAAACTCTACTACCTCGTCGCATTCCGGAATACCGATCTTTGATTCACCTACCGCCGAGTCGACAGCCTTGTCAGTAAGCGTTTTGTCTTTTTCGTGTTCCGATGCCGACGACGTATTCGACGAACGGGAATTAGAGTTAAGCCAGCTGCAGCCAAGAACCGCGATTGCGAGTATTATTATTGCCGCTGCGAACGTGATTTTATTCTTCATAGGGTTGATATTAGCGTCTCTCGGTTCGTAAAATGCCGAGTCACATAAAGTCGCACAGGCCGCTGACGTTTGCGAAAACGGCCGGGGGTGAGACTGCGGTACGACGGGTCTAGGCCTTTTGCAGATTGGCAAACTTTTCGATCAGCTTTTTCTGGCCGAATCCCGGGAAACTTACTGTTAGTTTTACGTTATCACCGGCACCTTCTCGACGCAGAACGAGCCCCTTTCCATATTTGTCATGGCGAACGTGGGTGCCCGGTACGAATGCTTCCATTCCTGGAACTTGGGTATCCGGCTCCTGCTTACGGGAAGCCGCCGCTCGGAGTTTATCGAGACCTTTCAGGGGCTTCACTTCTTGATCTTGTCCGGATAATGATGAGGTTCGGCTCGGTGTAGGCGATCCTTTTTTCTTGAAAAACTCTGCGATCGCTTCCGCATTGTCGTAAGTCTTTCCCGTGTATAGGTTTTTCGGCTTTTCATACGTGTTCTCTCCACGCAATGAACTCGCAGCCGCCCGGTTCGCCTTGACGGTCGAACTTCGCCTGAACGAAAGCCAGGATGAGCCGTGCGATTGATCCTCGATCAACTCCTCAGGCAGTTCATTCAGGAACTGCGAGGGTTCGGCGGCGATCTCTTCACCATAAACCCGACGCCTCATGGAATGGGTGACGTAGAGTATCTTCTCTGCTCGGGTGATCGCGACATAGGCCAACCGACGCTCTTCTTCGAGCTCCTTTTGATCGTTTATACTCCGAGAATGAGGGAATATACCGTCCTCCAGTCCTACAAGAAATACGATCGGAAACTCGAGCCCTTTTGCAGAATGAGCTGTCATAAGCGTCACACCGGAATTTCCGTCATAACTATCCGTGTCGGCCGTCAGCGCCGCATGATCGATAAAATCGCGAAGCCCATCCGATTCCTGCGAATCGTAATCGACCGAGGCATTTACCAGCTCCTCAAGGTTTTCGAGCCTTGCTTCTGCCTCGTCGGTTCCCTCTGCGCGCAGCATATTCGCGTAACCCGAATCTTCGATCGCTGCGATCACTACATCAGTGACCGACTTCTCCGAGCCCGACGACTCGGCGACTCGCGTCTGTAGCCCCTCAACCACCCTCTTGAAAATCCGAAGCGCCTCTACCGCTCTCGGCGTTAGATTAACCGCCTGCCCATAGCCGGGATCAGTAATAGCAACTATCGTTTCCCAGACCGATGATCGAAGTGTCTTTGCGTGATCCTGAAGCGCATCCAGGGATGTTTTCCCGAGACCGCGCGGCGGCGTATTTATAACTCGCATCAGCGCAATATCGTCTAGCGGATTCAATGCAAGCTTTACGTAGGCAACCACATCCTTAACCTCTGCCCGTTCGTAGAACGAAAACCCTCCAACGATATTGTATTCGATACGAAGCCGCCGTAGCGCCTCTTCGAACTGCCGCGATTGAGCGTTAGTTCGATAAAGCACTGCGATGCGGTCTTTTAAGCTCCGCCGCTGATGTTCCTCTATCTTTGCCGCGACGAATCGAGCCTCGCCGTCCGCGTCGAAGGATTGGTAGTAAAATATCCTGTCCCCGCCAGGATTTGACGTCCAAAGCTTTTTCTTTTTTTGATTAATGTTGTTCTCAATGATCGAGTGCGCGGCATCGAGGATCGTTTGCGTCGATCGGTAATTCTGCTCGAGTAGGATCACCTTTGCGTCTTCGAAATGCTGTTCGAATTCGAGAATATTACGAATATCGGCCTGGCGGAACCCATAAATACTCTGGGCGTCGTCACCAACGACGCATATATTCTGCTGCTTTTCAGTTAAATAACTGATCAATGCGAACTGGAGCGAATTTGTGTCCTGATATTCATCAACAAGAATATACTTGTATCGGTCATTGTATTTTTCGCGAACCTCGACTGACTCACGGAGCAGCCTTACGGTTTTTATGATCAAATCGTCAAAGTCCAGAGCGTTGGCAGTGTTCAAACGCTGATCGTACATCTTGAACACTTTCGCCATTGCCGCACGTTTTTCATCCGTGTGCTCGACTCGCGACGCAAAGGCGTCGACGTCGTCGCCCCGATTCTTCGCCGCACTTATCGCATTCCGGACATTTCTCGGGGGTATCTGTTTTTCATCGAGGCCGAGATCTTTAATGCAGGCCTTTATAACCTTGGTCGAATCGTCAGTATCGTAAATCGTAAATGAGCGGTTATATCCCTCCTCGAGACGTTCTATATCTTGCCTTAGTATTCGAACGCAGAGACTATGAAAGGTCGAGATCAGCGGAGAAGACTTCAGCTTTTGACCCTGCAGAAGTTTTTCGATCCGTGAACGCATTTCACCTGCAGCTTTGTTGGTAAAAGTTACCGCTAGAATATTGTGTGGTTGAACGTTTCTTTCCGCGATCAAGTACGCTATCCGCACCGTTATAACGCGCGTCTTGCCTGATCCGGCACCGGCAAGGATCAAAAGCGGGCCCTCGGTTGTTTTGACGGCCTCGATCTGTTCGGTATTGAGTGAAGTGAGAATGTCCATAATGGTTCCGGCACGGTTACTGCGTCAGGGTTATTCTGAGATACAGCGATGGCAACGGTCTATTTGATAATGCTTTGTATCTCCTTAAATGCCGCATGTTTAGCGTCGCGCATCAGCTCAAAAAACGCCATCTCCGTACTCGAGGGTATGACCCCGCTCCGCTGCATTTTTGCCAGACCCGACTGTCGATCGTGGTCGAATCGTGAAACGACACAGTCAGTCAGCAAATGAACATCAAGGCCTCTTTCTAAAAGGTCATGAGCTGTCTGGCTAACGCAAATGTGAGTCTCGAGCCCGCACAATACGATCTGGTTTGCCCCAACCGCTTGAAGTTTAAAAACGAACGCATCGGCACCGCATGAACTAAACGCAGTCTTTTCGACCACTTCAAAATCCGATGGCAGTGTAAACATTATCTCTTCGGCCGTTCGTCCAAGTCCCTTTGGATATTGTTCAGTGACGATCACAGGCAGCCCAAGTATCTGGAAGCCCCGAACGGCAGTAGAAATTCGTGAAGCGATGAGCGAAAAATCACCGGTCGTATGTCGGAAGGCCTCTTGTACATCAACCACCACAAGGGCGGTTCGGGCCGGGTCAAGAATGTTCGGATGAACCATTATATTTCCGAATTCGAGTTTGTTTCCTTAATCGCCGACCGCTCTGTCTTCTCTCGCATTTCCTTTTTATATGTCTTGAAGAAAAAATACACGGCCGCTGTCGAGATCACGAGGATAAGGACCATCATTGCAGCAATGAAATATATTTCGGCGAGCCAGGAACCAGGCATCCTTCAATTTTACGGCGGCTCTCGAGAAGATTCAAGCTAGCGAGGTGCTTGGCCAGCTGGGAAAGCATTCGCGTCCGGAACAGGTTCAGCGAGAAGACGTTCCCGATAGATCTCCGGTAAAACTCGGACTTTCCGAGTCGAATCAGTTACAAGATGAAGCGTCTCACCTTCAGCGACAAGCGTTTGATCGGATGCACGGTAAACCTCGTAGACGAACCGAAGCGATCGACTTCGCAGTTCGCCGATCCGTGTACGAACGGTCAAAACATCTTCGTAATAGGAAGGTGATTTATAACGGCAGTATATTTCGGCAACGACGAGGAGCGAATCGTCCTTTTCTTCCATTTCCTTGTAGGAAAAGCCCCTCGCCCGGCAAAAATCGCTCCGGCCGGATTCGAACCATATCGGATAGTTCGAGTGATGGACAATGCCCATCTGGTCCGTTTCGGCATAGCGAACACGGATCTCTGTTTCGTGCCAGCCATCCATAATTTGTGGCTGGGAGACAGGGACTCGAACCCCGATAGGCAGATCCAGATTCTGCAGTCCTACCATTAGACGATCTCCCAGCAGTTCTATTAATCTAAGGTTGACCCTCGCCGATTGTCAAATGAGCATCGTGCGTCCCCGCTTGCGCGATCGTCGAAAATCGGGGCAGAATAAGAGTTTATGTCCGAGGGTAAAGAGATCATCAATAACAGGCAGGCGTACCACGAATTTCATATCCTGGATAAGTTTGAAGCTGGGGCCGTTTTACAAGGGACCGAGGTGAAGAGTATTATGGCCGGCCGTATCCAGCTAAAGGACTCCTACGTCAGTATAAAAGACGGCGAGGTATGGCTGTTCAATGCACACATCTCGCCATACACTCACGGGAACATTCAGAATCACGAGCCGCTTCGTATACGGAAGCTGCTGCTTCACCGAAGGGAGATCGGAAAACTCGAGAAGGAAACAACGCAAAAAGGGATGACGTTGGTCGTTACGCGGATATATTGGAAAAGCGGACGGATAAAATTCGAGATCGGTGTTGCAAAGGGTAAAAAACTTTACGATAAACGTGAGAGCGAAATGCGAAAAACGGTCGACAAAGAAACCCGACAGCAGTTGAAAGAAAATCTTAGATAAGTTATAGATAGTACAAGTTTTGTAACGTAATTAAAGCTGAATAAAGTAGAGGTGTGGATGAAATCTCAGGGAATTTCCGGAAATTTTGCCGAAGCCAATGCAGAGGCATTGGCCGTTGCTGTTTTCAAGGGCGAAAAGGCCAATAACGGCGAGCTGAAAGAGCTCGACAAATTGACCGGCGGGCTTATTTCTTCGCTCATCAAGGCTGAAGAGTTCAAGGGCGATGTGGGTGAAACAGCCTTGGTGCGGTTCGTTCCCAATGGCAAAACGAAAGCAAGTCGGCTGATGCTGATCGGAGTCGGCGATAAATCTGAATACGGCGCTGCCGATATTTCAGGAGTGTCTGGGGGGGCAACCCGCTTCCTTCGACAACGGAATATCAAGAGCTTCGCCCTCAACCCGCGCTGCGATTCACCTGCTGCGGATGTCGCGAGGAGCGCGATGCAGGGATTCGTTACCAGCCAATTCGAACTCGATAAATACAAGACCAAAGAGAAGAATGACAAGACCGTAGACTCCTTCGTTCTATGTATTGACGGTGCAAAATCAGCAGATTTAAAAACCGGACTCTTTGCTGGGCAGGCACTCGGCGAATCGATGAACTTTACGCGTGATCTCGCAAATGAGCCGCCGAATGTTCTTACCCCGACTGAAATGGCAAAGCGCGCACGTGCTATGGCGAGAGAAACTGGCTTGAAATGCGAGATCCTCGACGAAGCGAAGATGGAAAAGCTCGGGATGGGATCGTTGATGAGTGTTTCGATAGGTTCAGAGCAACCCGCGAAAATGATCGTGTTGAAATACACACCTGCGAAAAGTACTGCGAAAAAGGGTGAGCTACTCGCCCTTGTCGGCAAAGGTATTACTTTCGATACCGGGGGTATATCGTTAAAGCCCGGCGAAGGGATGGACGCAATGAAGTACGATATGTCCGGCGGCGCAACCGTTATCGGTACGATGCGGGCTATCGCGTTGCTAAAGCCGTCGATCCCGGTGATCGGTGTTGTTGCGGCCGTCGAAAATATGCCTGATGGCAAAGCTTCGCGCCCAAGTGATGTGGTAACCGCGATGAACGGCAAGTCGATCGAAATACTGAATACCGATGCGGAGGGTCGCCTTATCCTGGCTGATGCCGTAGCGTATGCCGAAAAACTTGGCGCGACGCGGATCGTTGATATGGCAACACTGACCGGAGCCGTAATTGTGGCGCTTGGTGACGTCAATACGGGAATAATGGGTAACGACCAGGCGTTCGTCGATGAGATCATCGGGTGCGGGAAGGAAGTTGGAGAAGAGTTCTGGCAGCTTCCGCTGGGCAAAGCATATAGTAAACAGATCAAATCGGACATAGCTGATATCAAGAATATCGGCCCGCGAGGAAAAGCCGGCACCATAATGGGAGCGGTCTTTATTGAAGAATTCGTCGACAAAGCGATATGGGCTCATCTTGATATTGCCGGAACCGCCTGGTGTGATTCGGTGAAGCCTCATCAGGCAAAAGGGCCGACCGGCGTCGCCGTACGGACCCTGTTAAAACTTGTCGAGCGGTCACAGTAAGTTGAGGAACAATTCTCGATCGTCGGCCGGGTAACAATGAGTTTCTCGGTCGCTTTTTGTGCAAAATGCCTAATGTTGACCCGTCAATGCTGTATTCCAATGTATACGTTGAATCGACTGAGACCTATGCGTGAGAATCTGATCAATCTGCTCCTGGTCATAGGACTGGTCGGTTTGATCACTGCTTGTGTTTCGGAACGAGGCAGCGTCAAAACCGGTATTGATTCAGCTGGTCCAATAGCCGGTAATGAAACGGTCTCAGACCCTGCAGGCACGGATCGCGGAAAGTCAGCAGACATTGGGGACTTCATTGTTGAGCATTCCGAGGTAAAGAATGCGAAGTTTCTCAAGATCGACAACGAGATCAAACGGGAAAGGTTGTTGGAGGATGCAGCCGATCGCTTAAACACTGCACTCATCCTGCCCGACGATATTTTTCTCAGGACAAAAGATTGCGGCGACATCAATGCCTTTTACAATTCCGAGGAGCGGTCGATAACAGTGTGCTACGAACTGATGGACCATTTCTATCAAGTATTTCGTGACGGCGGCAACGACGAATCTGGGTCTTTCTCGAAGATGTTTGACGCGGTTAGATTCGTATTTTTACACGAGATCGCACACGGATTGATCGACGCTTACGACCTGCCGATCACGGGAAACGAAGAAGACGCCGCCGACCGTTGTTCCGCTTTCATTAACTTGAACGAGCTTGGCGATGATGGCGTCCGTGCGGTTTTTGCGGCATCCGATGCGTTTGAGATCGAATCGCGGCAAGGGGGTAAGCGTTCCAAAAGCCTCGCCGATGAACATCTTTTGCAGGAGCAGCGATTCTATAACTCCCTTTGTATGATCTATGGATCGAACTCGAATAAGCACTCGAACATCGTCACCGACGGCTACTTGCCCAAAGAGCGCGCGGACCGCTGCCCGGTTGAATATCAACGGACGGTTGACAGTTGGACAAGTCTGCTTGAACCTTGGAGAAAGAAATATCAAACCGGTTTTTAGGAGCAAACACAATGAAGCGAATGATCTCAAGGATGTGGACGGGAACTGATACCAGGCTTAATGGCATTATGGCATTGATCTTGGTTGGGTTGATCGCACTTGGCTGCACATGCGGAAAGGATTTTGACCTTGCCAATCTAGCTAAAAATATCGAAAAGGAAACAAAGTCGACACCGTCAGACATCGCCGAAAAGGAGACGCCGGAAGAGGTCGACAGCGCCGATGCGTCTACCGGTGACGTGCCGAGCGAAGCACAATCAGAGGCGCTGGCCCGCAGGACAGTTCTCGATTTTAACGAAGCGATCAAAAACCGAGACTTTTCAGATTTTCATTCGACGGTGTCCAAACCGTTCCAGAAAGAGGCCACTCCCGAAAGATTTGAGAGTGTTTTCAAGGACTTCATCGATACTAATCCAGATCTTAGCGACGTAAGTACACTCCCTGCTATCTTTGCGGCAGAACCAGCGATCCAGCGAGAGTTGGGTTTCAAGACATTGAAGCTGCTTGGAAAATTTGAGACGTCACCGCGTCCGGCACAGTTCCTGTTGAAATACATACCCGAAGGGAAGGACTGGAAACTGATCTCTATCCAAATAAGTACAAAAGACACTACTCTTCGATAACTGATCGGCAGCTTTCCACTTATCAAAAATGCAAAATGCGATCTTAGGGTCGCCTTTTGCATTTTGGGCGGTACCAGCTTAAAATCGCTGAAGATTCGAAACACAAACTCCAATATTTATATGAAGATACACGAATATCAAGGCAAAGAACTCCTCAAGCAATACGGTGTTCCCGTACCGAGGGGCGTTGTCGCCCGAACCAGCGACGAAGCGGAAGCGGCGGCGAACGAATTGGGGACTGACGTCGTGGTCGTGAAAGCACAGATCCACGCCGGCGGCCGTGGAAAAGGCGGCGGTGTGAAGCTCGCCAAATCCCCTGCCGAGGCAAAAGAGATCGCTTCGCAGATACTCGGCATGCAGTTGGTCACGCATCAGACCGGCCCCGAAGGTCGCGAGGTGAAGACCCTGCTGATCGAAGAAGGGCTCCCGATCGATAAGGAGTTTTACCTTGGCATAACGCTCGACCGCGTTACCGGCCGCAACGTGTTCATGGCATCTTCCGCGGGGGGTATGGACATCGAGAAGGTTGCAGAAGAAACGCCTGAACTCATTCTCAAAGAAACCATAGATCCTTCGGTCGGTCTTCGCAGCTTCCAGGCACGAAAGATGGCGTTCGGGCTTGGTATTCCGAATGAACTCGTCAACCAGGCGGCGAAGTTTATGTTGTCTCTCTACGACGCTTACGAAAAGATGGACGCGTCGCTCGTCGAGATCAACCCGTTCCTGTTGACGAAAGACGCCCGCCTGATCGCTTTGGATGCAAAGGTCACCTTCGACGACAACGCGATGTTTCGTCATAAAGACTTTGAAGCCCTCCGAGACTTGAACGAAGAGGAACCGCTTGAGATCGAGGCATCGAATCATGACCTCAACTACATTAAGCTCGATGGGAATATCGGCTGTATGGTCAACGGCGCGGGCCTTGCAATGGCCACGATGGACATCATAAAACTCCACGGCGGTGAACCGGCCAACTTCCTTGATGTCGGCGGCGGCGCTTCGCAAGAACGTGTCGAGCAGGCGTTTAAGATTCTGCTTGCAGATGTGAAAGTTAAGGCCGTTTTGATCAATATCTTCGGCGGCATCGTCCGCTGCGATATGGTAGCCAATGGTGTTGTCTCTGCCGCCAAGAACCTCGGCGTATCGATCCCGATCGTCGCACGGCTCGAGGGCACCAATGTCGAAGAAGGCCGCAGGGTCCTGCGCGAATCCGGCATCGGTATCATCCCCGCCGAAGGCATGGCCGACGCCGCCGAAAAGGCCGTTGCCGCCGCTATCGCCTAACAAATACTAAATTTTCAAAGAACCATTGTTTTTCATGGCAGGCTCGGCCTGCCTTTTTTTTGTCCCGCTGTCGGAACGCGGATGCCCTCGTTCGCAATCGCCGGTTCCTCCGGCGAAGCCGTCGCGATATTCGAAGCGCTTTTGATGCTCGGCGCCGACTTTCGGCCTTCGGCCTCATTGCGGACGAGGGCGTCCGCGCTCCGTGCAACCAAACGGACGCTTCGCCTCATCAATTAAATTGAACTTCAACAACTCTATCTCTGAGGTAAAAACAACAATGAAACGAATCTTCATTCTCCTGATGGTACCCGTGTGCGCATTTTCCGGATTCTCGCAAGCTGTTAGAAAAACGAGAACTGTCAAAAGCCCCGAGACGTTAGTTACGCAAGCGAACACGCTGCCGATCCGCCGCGTGATCCTCTATTCAAATGGAGTCGCTTATATAGAGCGTCGCGGCATAATTTCCGGCAATGCAGAGGTCAACCTTTCGTTCAAGCAATCACAGGTGGACGACGTGCTCAAGTCGATGGTCGTGCTTGACCTCGGCGAAGGCAAGATCGGAGCGGTTTCGTACAACTCTTCTGCCCCGGCTTCAGCGCGAACCGCGGAGATCCCGTTCAGCATCGATTCGGAATCTGAGCAAGACGAAAATTCTCCGGGCGGATTAGCGGGCGTTTTGTCCCAGCTTCAAGGCGCTAAGGTCATCGTAACATCGGTAAAAGGAACGGCAACGGGTTCGATCCTGACGGTCGAGAAACGAAATGCAGAAGTAAGGCCCAAAGAAGGCAACGGGTCAAACACAACGCTCGAATCCACGTATTCTCTCGTTCTCGCATCCGAAACAGGCGATATCACGGCATTTGATCTTCACGACATACGCGGCGTCAAGCTGCTGGAAGACACGACTCGAAAGGACATAAACGAATTCGCCAACGCCACGGCCTCGACCCGCCGCCGCGACGCCAAAACGATAACAATAACATCCGGAGGATCGGGCCAGCGTGAAATGGTTGTCAGCTACATCATTGCCGCACCGATCTGGAAAACTACGTACCGTGTTGTGCTGGATGAACAAGGCAAACCCTTTTTCCAAGGCTGGGCGATCGTCGATAACGTTGGCGAAGAAGATTGGATCAACGTCCAGCTTTCGCTCGTGTCCGGTTCACCGGTCTCATTCATTCAGAATCTGCAGAAGCCGCTTTACCGTTACCGGCCGATAATTCCGATACCGGAGGACCTTAACCTCGATCCGCAGATCTACGACCCGGAAAGCGGGATCGGCGAAGGTTATGGTTCAGGCTCGGGATCCGGCTATGGCTCAGGGAGCGGGACCGTATCTGCCAGTGACTTGGTTACTGTTTCCGGCGCGGGTGCCGGGAACAATTTCATGAAGGTCGAAACCAGCATCAGCGATGCCCTGGTAAATGAACGGTCCGGTGTCACGGCTGCCGCGACCGGAAGTGAACTGGGTGACTTGTTTGAATACCGCATAGACAATCCGGTCACGGTACAGCGGAACCGATCAGCCCTTATCCCGATCGTTCAAACAACGATGGACGGCGAGAGAGTCTCCATCTACAACGAATCCGTTCGAACGGACAGGCCGATGGGCGGAATGATGCTGACGAACACCTCGCCTCTGACCTTCGAGGGCGGGAGCCTTACGGTGCTTGACCGCGACGCATACGCGGGAGAGGCATTGATGGAGCGATTGAAACCAAAGGAACGGCGACTGATCTCGTTTGCTCTCGATCTGGGAACCAGAGTCTATACCAAAGCGGTTGGCGATACGCGCCCGGCCCAGCTCATTAAGGTCGTCGACGGAGTCTTTCAGATCCATTATTTCCGCAACGAGAAAAAGACATATCATTTGACGAATCAAATGGACCGGGAGAAGGTGGTCTACGTTGAGCACCCGGTCCGGAAGGGATGGGCGCTTTCAGACGAGACACAAATACCTGATGCAGTAACCGAGAAGCTCTATCGTTTCCGGGTGACACTCAAGCCTTTCGAGCAGGCCGAATTGCCTGTGGTTGAGCGTCAGGGACTGATGGATTCGTACGGTTTGCTAGGCATCACGCAAGAACAATTAAGAATTTTTGTCACGCGCGGCTATATAAACGATGCGACGCGGGCAAAACTGGCGGAACTTATAGACCTTCGGTCTCGGATAAATCAACTTGACGTGAAATTGAAGAGCTTTGAAGATGAGGTAACAAGGATAGAAGAAGATCAAAAACGGCTGCGTGAAAACATCGAATCACTCGCCAAAACGGCCGAGGCGAAAGGCTTGATAGCTCGTTACATAGCAAAAGCGGGCGAACAGGAAACCCGGCTCGAGGAAATGGAAAGCGAACGAAAAACGATAATCGCCGATAAACAAAGGCTCGAAAATGAATTGGCGGCGGCGATCAAGGCCTTTGAAATTCGTTAGCTGTTTCGCGCCTACGCCGCTTCGACACTAGACTTTAATATAAATGCGGCGCCGATACAGCAGCCACATCAAAAACAGCCAAAACAGAATAAAGCTGACGGCATATGCCAGCGAGGCGTTGATCGGTGAAAGGACAGCGAGGTAGATATTGTTGAAGATCCACTGTTGAAGCGTGACGCTAGGCTGGACGGCAAGGCCGGTTGAACTTACTATCGGGTCGCCAGCGATGTCGATCCGGATCATACCGAGGAATCGGGCCATGATGCCCGAAAATACGAACAAGGCGAGGGCGTTGACGCCGAAGATGATGAAGGGCCGCGACCAGCGTTTATAGCCTTTGATATCGATGACGTAGTAGCAGAACGCGAGCGTGAGCAGGGCGAGACCGGAGGTATATACGACGTAGGAGCTCGTCCAGAGAGATTTATTCAGCGGGAACAAAAGACTCCACGACCAGCCGAGGGCGAGAAGGACCGTGCCGGCGAAGAAGAGGCCGAGTGCCTTGTCAGTACCTGGAGCTGTAGCGAGTAGGTTCTTATCGTCCCGGAACCCAGTCACTACCGCTCCGGGTTCTGACATGAGCCACGTGCCCGTCAGGACGCCGGAGATCGTCGTGACGATCGCGGGAATGGTCGATAGAATTCCTTCAGGATCGAAAACTCTTGCGGAGCGCCAGATATGCGCTTCGGTCAGGATCGATCGGTCAAGCCAGGCTGAAAGATTACAGGCTTTGTCGTCGATCGTCGTTATATCGCAGCCCGGGACAGGGACGACGCTCATCAGCAGCCAATAAAGCAGAAGCAGTGCGATGCCGATGATCGTTTGGTGCTTCCAGTTTGTATGCAGATAAATGATCGAGACGATCAGATAGCAGACCGCGATGCGCTGCAGCACGCCGGGGATCCGCATTGTACCGACGTTATACGGGACAACCAAGTATCCCGCCAGCCAAAAGAAGGTAACGATTCCCGCAGTCGCGACCGTTACGATCAAGGCAATCGTTTTTTTATCCCAAAGATATAAAAACAGCGCCGCCGAATAGCCGATCACGATCAGAATTTTGACGATGTATGGGATCTCCGTTTTGCCGAAATCGAAGAACGGGATGGCCGACATTAAAATTCCTAGTGCGAAGATCAAAAACGCGCGGGTGAAGATCTTGAAATACGTGTCACGCGAGATCCCAGCAGTGAGGCGTTTACCGAGCGCGATCGGGATAGCGACCCCGACAATAAACAAAAAGAACGGAAAGATGTAGTCCGTCGGCGTAATTCCGTGCCATTCGGCATGTTTTAGCGGCGAGTAAATTGCCGACCATGTTCCAGGATTATTGACGAGTACCATTCCGGCTATCGTCATTCCACGGAACACATCGAGGGAAACGAGGCGTTTTTGCCCGAGTTCTTCGCCCATAAGTCTCAAACAGCCGCAAGCGCTACCAACCGTTTCGATGCCGTAAACTTGTTATGTGTGCAGTGTGATGCCTGGAATGCCAGGCGTACATCCTAAGCATTTCATCGAGCGTCCACTCGCCGGATTCTGGATGGTCGAGCTTCCTCTCGAAATCCGCGTCGGACATGTTGCTTAGAAACGCGGTCCAACGCTTATGTATACCTTCAATGATCGCGAGCGAAGGCCCCACGGGCAAGGAACTGTCTGACAATTCCGCCCACCGATCCTCGTAATAGGGCCGGATCGTCGGCATATCTTCGGTCAAAGCAAGCTTAAATCGGCAATATGCGTTCATATGGCTGTCCGCGATGTGGTGAACGGTCTGACGAACAGTCCAACCGCCGAGCCGGTACGGCGTATCCAGACGCGCGTCATCTAGTCCGTTAACAGCGGCCGCGATCCGCGCTGGCAGCTCGCCGATATCGACGATGCAGGCCCCTCGGGACTCAGACGGAAGTACGACTTCCCTTTCAAACTTTCCGATCGGGTATCTCAGGTCTTCGATCATTGTGAGTTATTTAGGCCCCAAGCCTGCTAATTAGATGCGTTAACGAGCCATTTTTGTTCCGCCGAAATCACCAAAGTAGCTTTCAAATCGCGTGAACTCCTTTAAGAATGCCAGCTTTACCGTCCCGGTAGGACCGTTTCTCTGCTTCGCGACAATAAGTTCGGCAATTCCCGTATTCTCGTCGGTCTTTGCATAGTAATCTTCGCGGTAAATGAATGCAACGACGTCAGCATCCTGCTCGATACTACCCGACTCGCGGAGGTCCGACATAAGAGGCTTTGGCGGGTTTCTGGCTTCCGGCGCCCGTGAAAGCTGCGAAAGCGCCACCACCGGGACATTCAGTTCCTTTGCGAGGCCTTTAAGCTCTCGTGAAATCTGCGAAACCTCCTGTTGACGAGATTCGGCCCGCCGCGAGCCACCCATTAGCTGCAAATAATCGACAACAACAAGGTCCAGGCGCTTCTGTTCGGCGGCCAGACGGCGTGCTTTTGCGCGCATCTCGAGCACCGAAATGCCTGCGGTGTCGTCAATAAATATCTTGGCGTTCGACAGGGTTTCGATTCCGCCGGCGAGCCTTCCCCATTCGTCGCGCGAGAGATATCCCGTTCGGAACCTGTGAGCGTCGACCTTCGATTCTGAGCTGAGCATACGCATCACAAGCTGCTCTTTCGACATTTCGAGCGAAAAAACCGCGACCACCGCCTTTTCAATTATCGCTGCATTCTGTGCCAGTGTGAGGCAGAGGGCGGTTTTGCCCATAGACGGCCGGGCTGCGACAATAATCAGGTCACTCTTTTGAAGTCCGGACGTCATATCGTCCAGATCGCGGAAACCAGTGGCCAAACCCGTCAGCGCGTGCGTTTCGCGCTTGGCGTACTCCTGGACCTTTGCGAGCACGTGTTCCGCCACAGGTTGAACGTGCGAAAAACCCTGCCGCGTCCTGGCCTCCGCCAAGGCGAATATCATCTGTTCGGCCTGATCGAGAATTGCAGATGCTTCGTCCTCTTCGGCCAATGCCTGACTTGTGATCAGATTGCATGTCCGGATCAAACTTCGTACCATGGACTTATCTTTTACGACCTTTATGTATTCTTCGAGATCGGAAAAATGCGGCAGGCCGAACATCAGATTCGAGATGGTCGATATACCGCCGATGGCATCGATACTGCCTTCTTTCTTTAGTTCCTCGCCGATAAGGATGGGGTCGATCGGCTTGGAGCTTTCGAATAAGCCTATCATCGCTGTAAAAACGCGTCGGTGCAGTGGCGAATAAAAATCTTCGGGCTTCAAATGTTCGACGGCCTGTGCGATCAATGCATTGTCGAGAAATATTGCGCCCAGGATCACACGTTCACTATCTTCATTGCTCGGAAGCGGGCGTTCCAGGTATTGTTCGCGTCGGGCGTTGGAAAATGATGCGGTCATAGATCCTTCAATAATTTATTCTCGGAACGGCAGCTTTTAAGAAGCTGCATTTTCGGGAATCGCACGTATTCTGGGCGGGTAATCCGGGTCACAGATACCGAGGTCTGCAGTGATTGATGATACTACTAACCGACGAGCGACACAAAGAATCCTTGCGTGAATCGGACACTGATTTTACGGGCTTTTCGCGGTATCGGATCAAAGGGTGATCAGGACCGTGAACAGTTGATGTACCTAATTCCACATGTGGAAAACGAAATAACCACGAGACTACGCACAAAAGGTAGGTCTCGTGGTCATGATGTTCAACGGCAAGCTGGGATCTCTACGCTTCCGCTACTTTCTCTTCGGATTCGACATCGGGAACTTCGACCGCTTCCGCGGCCGCGGTTTCGGGTTCCGCCGCAACTGCCTTTCGGCCTTTCTTTTCAGCTTTAGCTTCGACCACGTCGCCTCCCTCTACTTGTACGGTAACCGACACGGGCAACAAAACGTCGCGATGAAGCTTAACGTTTACTACGAACTCGCCGGTTTCCTTGATCGCCTCTTTAAGGATGATGCGACGCCGGTCGATCTCATAGCCTTTCGCCTTTAGAGCGTCAGCAATATCCATGGAAGTTACCGAACCGAACAAGTGTCCATGATCGCCCGATTTACGTTCGAACGTGAGTGCAATATCACTCATCTGTTCTTTTTGCGCATCTGCCGTAGCTCTTTCGACCGCGGCCTTTTTCAAGAGGGCTCCGCGTTCCTGCTCGATCTGCTTTACGTTTCCTTTCGTAGCGAGCGTAGCGAGTCCTTGCGGCAGCAAATAATTGCGGGCGTATCCAGCCTTTACCTTAACGATCTCACCGCGGCCGCCAAGCGTCTCGATATCCTCGCGCAATAGAATGGTTGTGTTTGCCATGATAATTAATTCTCCTTTTTCTAGTCCGCGACGAACGGCAGCAAGGCCATTGTTCTTGCTCGCTTGATCGCTTTCGATATGCGGCGCTGGTCCTTTGCGGTAATGCCGGAAATGCGGCGCGGCATTATCTTTCCGCGTTCAGGAACGAACTGTCTCAAATAATCCACATCCTTCCAATCAACATAATCCGGTATCACCTGACGGGGCCGCCGGCGCTGATATCGGCGCGGCACACGATCGCCGATCACATCTTCCTGTGCCGACATATCTCTAACATTTAAACCTTCAACTTCACTCTCAGCCATTTTGATCTCCTTCGTTTACTGTGCCTCAACTCTCGCTGCTGGTTCATCCGGCGAATCTTCCGTCGGACGGAACTTCGAGCGTTTCGCGTTTCGAGCATCGCGTTTTGCGATCTTTCTTTCCGCTGTTTTTCGATCTTCATCAACTCGAACCGTCATATAGCGCACGATTAGGTCGTTTACGCGCATACGGCGTTCGAGCTCGGCGATCTCTTGTCCCGATCCTTCGATCTCGAACAAAACATAGTAGCCCTCATTCTTTTTATTTATCGGATAAGCCATCGGACGCCGACCGATATCGTCGAGGCGCACAACGCTCCCGCCTTCTTTCTCTATCAACTCACCAACTGATTCATTAAGTTTTGCGATCTTGTCATCCGCCGCATCAGCGTCGGCGATGTACATCACCTCATATGTTCTATTTGCCACTTTATTTCCTCCTTATGGCTATCCAACCTCATTTCTATGGAATGAAGTAAGGGGATATTTTCGTTCTTGGATCTGCTACTCCGCATTGAGAACTCGCAGATCCGAATTCCATTTTGCCATCGCTTTCTCAGGGCCATCCGTAATGATAGACCGGATCGCGCTGGCACATTCTTCCAATATGTTTTCAACTTCGGCGGCTTCCTGCTTTGAAAAATTCTCAAGCACGAAATTTCGGGAATTGCTGATCGGATGATTCGGTTGAATACCGATCCGCAGCCGCGTAAAATCAATCGTTCCCAAGCGATCGATGATCGACCGCAATCCGTTATGTCCGCCGTGCGACCCCTTGGTCCTTATCCTGAATTTGCCAAACGGCAATGCCAGATCATCCGAAACGGCGATCAGCCTGGCAATGCTCCTTCCCGGCTTCTTCAACAAACAACCGACCGCATCGCCGCTAAGGTTCATATACGTCTGCGGCTTTGCCAGCTCGACCGGAACCCGATCGATCTCAGAGCGCCCGATCAGCGCCTGGCACTCCGCTCGCTTAATCTGGGTTTGCGCATCGAATGCCAAACGGTCAGCCAGCATAAAACCGAGATTATGTCTCGACTTCGCGTATTCGGATCCGGGATTACCCAGCCCGACAATAAGCCAATTGCTGTCAGAGATCGAGATCATCACCGGCTCTTGGGTGCAAACCGCAAACAGTTTGCCCCAACAAACTATTCCTTACTATCGCCGCCTTCTGCCGGTGCATCGGATCCTTCTTCACCAACAACTAGTGGTTCTGCGCCTTCTTCAAGCTGCGGTTCAAGTTCCACTTCCTTAACGATGACGATAGACGCAACCACTGTTTCGCCATCTTCAAGTATCTCGATGCCCGGTTCAACCTTCAGGTCAGAGACGTGAAGCGAGTGTCCAACGGCAAGATCGGCGATATCGACATTGATAGATTCCGGCGCCTTTGCCGGCTCGCAACGTACCTTGATCTCGCGCATTGACTGCGAAAGAACAGCGCCGTCTTCCTTCAAGCTCGCGGCTTCGCCGGTCAAGTGGATCGGGACCGTCATCTCCATCTTCTCGCCCTTGGCGATACGACGGAGATCGGCATGAAGCAGCCTGCCTTTCACACCGTCGATCTGTCGATCCTGAAAGATAACGTCAGAAACTTCTCCTTCGAGATCGAACGAGAAGACCGTATTTACGCCGACATCCGTCCGCAGAATCGCAGCCAAATCACTCAATTGCGTGATGGCAGCCACGTTTTCGCCGCCGCCGCCGTAAACTACGACAGGCAGTTTGCCTTCGCTTCGCAGCCGGCGAGTATCATTTTTTCCGCGTCCTTCACGCTTCTCAGCTTTAACAATAATTTTTTCTGCCATAACTAACCTCTGGTTCCAAAGTTCACGTAGTTCAAATAAATAGTGACGAAACACTCGTTTCGTCGTGAATAGATTTAATAGCCGAAGCCAATAGCTTTCCGACGGTCAGAACCTCGATCTTTCCGCCCTGTTGAAGCGGCTTACATACCTCTCGCAGCGGGATCGTGTTTGTAACGATCACTCGCTTCAAGTGGGATCTTTCAATATTCTCGATCGCCGCTCCGGAAAGTACCGCGTGTGTAAAGCAAGCAAATATTTCGTTCGCTCCGGCATTGTGCAATGCTTCAGCAACTTTGCAGATCGTACCGCCCGTGTCGCACATATCGTCGACGATCAGGCAATTCTTTCCGCGTACGTCGCCAACGATGTTCATCACATCGGCCTCATTAGCCCTTTCTCGGCGCTTGTCGCAAAGCGCTAGGCCTGCGTTGAGCCTTTTAGCATACGCCCTTGCACGCTCAGCCCCGCCGGTGTCCGGTGCAACGACGATAAGGTTTTCGATCGGATTTGCCTTAAAATACTCAACAACGATCGGTGCCGCGTACAAGTGGTCCACCGGAATGTCAAAAAATCCCTGAATTTGTGCTGCGTGCAGATCGACCGTCAATACCCTCTTGGCCCCCGCGGTCGTAATCAAATTTGCAACAAGCTTTGCGGCGATCGGGACACGCGGCCGATCCTTTTTGTCCGACCGGGCATACCCAAAGTACGGGATCACCGCTGTAACACGTTCAGCCGAGGCGCGGACAAATGTGTCGATCATTACCAACAGTTCCATTAGGTTCTGATCGGTCGGAGGACACGTCGGCTGCACTATAAACACATCGGAACCGCGAATATTCTCTCCGATCTGAAAATTGAACTCGCCGTCCGAAAACCGTTCCGTGCTTGCCTTTCCGAGATCGCATTTGAGATGGCCGCAAATCTCTTCAGCGAGATCGCGGTGGGCATTACCCGAGAATATCTTAATGTTTCCTGTTACGCTCATTCTGCAAAGAAAACCGTTCAGTTTGCGGATCCTAACTAAAATAAAAGCGGGCAATCCGCTTAGATTGCCCGCTCCGATTATCGAATTCTGGCTGGGGCGGGAGGATTCGAACCTACGAATGCCGGATCCAAAGACCGGTGCCTTACCACTTGGCTACGCCCCAATGCGAATATCAGAAACTATCGGAAGCGGGCTAATACGCTATTTCTAACGCCTTGCGATATTCAGATCGCGAGATAGCCGCTACGGCAAACTTTCGCCAGCTTGATTCACTTTCAAGGGCTTTTAGTGTAGCTTGCCGTGTCTCTTTATTGTCAAAAACTGCGAAAATGCTTGCTCCGCTACCGCTCATTGCCGCCTGGATCGCACCAAGGTCGAGCAATGTTTGCTTCACCCTTTTGATGACAGGATGAATCGCGAAAACGCTTTCTTCAAAATCGTTTATCAATACAGAATTGCGCATATCCAGCGCTCCCACCTCAAAACGACAATTTTGAAGAATATGATTTGAGTCCTCGTTTGTCAAGCTTCCACGCCTAAGCCCATTGAACGCGTTCCGAGTGGAGACGGAGATGTCCGGCGTTACGATGAGCAGTGAGGGTTCATCAATGTCAGCGAGTTTTTCCAGTACTTCACCACGGCCGGTGCCAAGTGCCGTGCCGCCGAGCAGGAAAAATGGCACATCGGAGCCAAGTTCCGCCGCCAAACGGAATAGCTCATTTTTTTCAACCTCGATCTTCCATAGCCGCGATAGTCCGATCAGCGAAATTGCGGCGTTCGACGAGCCCCCGCCTAAGCCTCCCGGCGACGGTATGCGCTTTTCCAGATGGATCCTAGCACCTTTATTTATCGAATACCGGGTGCGCAAAAGTTCGGCGGCCGCGACTATCAAATTGTCGCCCGCCGTGGGAATTCCCGCGTGGCTGCATGTCAAGCGCAAATCTTTTGAAGGGGCGAACGATAATTCATCGCACAGTGAAATGGTCTGAAAAACCGTGCAAATCTCGTGATACCCGTCGTCGCGTTTCCCCAACACCCTAAGGTGCAGGTTTATCTTGGCAAACGATGGAAGCGTGAATTCTGAATCGGGCACCCATCAAGAATAATTTGCCAAAAGTCCAATGTAAATCCGCCGTTGAAAAAGCTGTCGAGGATCAAAATTGTTGAAAGTGATAGACTTCAAGAAAAAGGCATGGAGGCACGGGCGGCTGTTCACTGGCTATCCCGATCGACATATGGAGACCGGAACGCTAATGAAATCGGAGTATATCGACCCAATATGCGGGATGACCGTAAAACCGGAAACGGCGGCCGGCCGACACGAATACGATCGCGTCACTTACTATTTCTGCTCGACGGGATGTCTTGCAAAATTCAAAGCCGATCCGGAAAAATTCATATCAAAGACGGTCGCGGTTGAACTCGACGCTGACGATGCGGCGAATGAGCCCAAATCCCAAGTTGAATATACGTGTCCGATGCATCCCGAGATCGTAAAGATCGGGCCCGGAAGCTGCCCGATCTGCGGAATGGCGCTTGAGCGCAAGGAGGTCGTGCTAGAGGACGAACCTGATGGTGAATACGCCGACATGCGTCGGCGGTTCGCGATCACGGCCGTGCTGACTTTGCCGATCTTTATTCTTGCAATGGGCGAGATGTTCCCTGCTTTCCATGACTTTATTTCGCCGGAGTTATCGATATGGATCCAGTTCCTTCTAGCAACGCCGGTCGTGCTCTGGGGCGGCTGGCCGTTTTTCGAGCGCGCCGCGGCGTCCGTTAAGAACGCAAGCCCGAATATGTTCACGCTCATTGCGATCGGCACTGGCGCGGCATTCTTGCTGAGTTTGGCCGCCCTGTTTGCCCCCGAACTATTCCCCGATGAGATGCGCGATGCCCATACCGGACTCGTACCCGGCTATTTCGAATCCGCCGCTGTTATAACGACGCTCGTACTGCTCGGTCAGGTCCTCGAACTGCGAGCGCGGTCTCAAACATCAAGCGCGATAAAGGAACTTCTGCGACTGGCTCCAGAAAATGCCACTGTTGTTCGGAATGACGGCTCCGAGGAGATCATCGATCTCCGCCACGTCAATGCCGGGCAGGTGCTTCGCGTAAAAGCGAATGAGAAGATCCCGACAGACGGCGAAATAACCGAAGGTTCGACGTCCATCGACGAATCGATGGTCACCGGCGAGTCAATGCCGGTCGAGAAGCAAATTAGCAGTAAGGTCATCGGCGGCACTATCAACGGCAACCGCAGCTTTTTGATGCGTGCCGAAAAGGTCGGGAACGAAACTCTGCTTGCACAGATCGTTAAAATGGTCGGCGAAGCCCAACGCAGCCGTGCCCCGATCCAACGTCTCGCCGATTCAGTCTCGGCCTTTTTCGTCCCTACGGTAATTATTGTCGCTATTATAGCGTTCGGTGTTTGGCTTTTCCTCGGCAGCTTCGCATACGCCGTTGTCGCGGCCGTCTCCGTTCTAATCATCTCCTGCCCCTGTGCCCTCGGCCTTGCAACCCCGATGTCGATAGTGGTTGGGACCGGCCACGGAGCAAAGCACGGCGTATTGATAAAGAAAGCCGAGGCTCTGGAAATATTGGAAAAGGTTGACGCGGTCATCGTCGATAAAACCGGCACTTTGACGATGGGTAAGCCAAGCGTGCAGTCGATCGTTCCGTTTAACGGTTTCGATGAGACGGATATTTTGCGGTTCGCGGCGAGCCTGGAACGATCCAGCGAACACCCGTTAGCGGCGGCGATCACGAACACCGCGAACGATCGGGGTATCAAACCGCTCGCCGTAGATAGCTTCGAATCTATAACAGGAATGGGTTTAACCGGTCAGGTTGCCGGACAGCGGGTCTCCGTTGGCAATGAAAAATTGGACATTGGCGCACGCGATACGGGTCGTTCGGCTATATATGCGTCCGATACGGCCGCGCTTCAGGCAGCAGGCCAAACCGTTGTGCACGTGTCGGTTGATGGACAGATCGCGGGGATCGTCGGCGTCGCTGATGCGATCAAGCCCTCCGCAAAACCAGCTATCGACGAACTACACAAACAGCGGCTGCAAGTAATAATGATGACCGGCGATAACAATAAGACCGCGGAGGCGGTGGCCAGACAATTGGGCATAGACCAGGTCTTTGCGGAAGTAATGCCGAATGACAAGGCCGCAAAGGTCAAGGAACTGCAGAATCGAGGCAAAACGGTCGCAATGGCCGGCGACGGCGTAAACGACGCTCCGGCACTGGCGCAGGCAGATGTCGGCATCGCCTTCGCTTCGGGAACAGACGTCGCGATCGAATCGGCCGACATCACGCTGCTGAGACCTGATCTGACCGGAATTCTGAAAGCGAGAACATTGAGCCGCGCAACGATGCTAAACATCCGCCAAAACCTCTTTTTCGCGTTTATCTACAACATCGTCGGCGTACCGATCGCGGCCGGCGTTCTTTTCCCGGTATTTGGCATTCTGCTGTCACCAATGATCGCGAGCGCTGCGATGACATTCAGCTCGGTTTCCGTTATCGTAAACGCTCTGCGCCTGCGAAAACTCAAACTTTAGCGGACTGAACGCGAAGTATCGACTGGCCCGAATGTAGATTCAGCAAAATTCGACGAGTGAAACCACGGGCAAATTTTATATGAATAGAGCAGCGTTAGCGATACACGGCGGAGCGGGTACCATTGAACGATCAAGTATGACAGCGGCACTCGAACTTGAGTACCGCGGCGGGCTCGAGAACGCTCTGCGCATCGGCTGGGCGATCCTCGAAAAAGGCGGCGGCTCGCTCGATACGGTCGAAGCCACAGTCGCTGCCCTCGAAGACTTCCCGTTGTTCAACGCGGGCCGTGGCTCGGTCTTCACCCACGAAGGAAAAATCGAAATGGACGCCGCGATCATGGACGGGAAATCTCTCAAGGCTGGTGCGGTCGCGTTCGTACGGAACGTCAAAAACCCGGTAAAGCTTGCCCGTTTGGTGATGGATCGAACCGAACACGTTCTGCTCGCCGGCGACGGAGCGATGCAGTTTGCCGAACAAATGAACGTCGAACTCGCCGATGACGCTTACTTCTTCACAGATAATCGCTGGCTGCAGCTGCAGCAAGCTAAGGAGGTCGGCCGTGTTCAACTCGACCATCATAGGTCAGAACCGCAAGCAGCGGCGAACGGATGCCAATACGACGTGGAGCCGGAACCGCGGCAAATAAATAGTGTGACTACTACAGGGATTCCGGAATCTAAAATCGATAATCCAAAACCCCTCGGTACCGTCGGAGCTGTAGCATGCGATATGAACGGCAATCTTGCCGCGGCCACATCCACTGGCGGAATGACAAACAAAAGGTTCGGCCGCGTTGGCGACACCGCTATTATTGGCGCCGGCACATATGCCGACGAAACCTGCGCCATCTCATGCACAGGCCACGGCGAGTATTTTATGCGGGGTGTTTCCGCTTATGACGTTACGGCGCGGGTGAAATATAAGGGCCTGGGGTTGATCGCTGCAGCGAGTCAAACGATCGAAAATCTTACCGCTATCGGCGGCGAGGGCGGCCTCATCGCGGTCGACGCCATAGGAAACGTCGTCCTGCCGTTCAATTCGGCAGGGATGTACCGCGGTTCGATTTCCGCTGATGGTGGAATAGTAGTCAATATCTACAAATAGGCGACGCTGTCGTCCAACGATCTTCGAATGGTCATTAAATCTCGCCTCTGCCGTGAAAATAGTGTAAATCCAGACGCGAGGCTGGCGCTATCGGAAGACGCGACTATCAATTAATTTCGTCGTGTCGATCTAACTTGCGCTATAATGAAGGCGGACAAACATTTTTCTGGTCTTAGAATCTAATTGCTCGATATGGAAAACTTTACAAATACTCTCAATAATTCAGTTGCCGACGCGCTGCCGGCCGAGCGGGCGTCTTTCATCAGAAAGACTTATCTTTTGCTCGCCGCCGCGATACTGGCGTTTATTTTCGTCGAGGGGTTTCTATTCGTTTCTGGCGCCGCCGACATGATCGCCAATGTTATCTTCAGCGGCGGGTCGATGGGATGGCTTCTGGTACTCGGTTTGTTTATGGGAGTGTCGTTCCTTGCAAATCGATGGGCGACGTCCGAGACGTCAAAAGCAACACAATTTTTTGGCCTAGGGATATTTATTATTGCAGAAGCTGTGATCTTCGTCCCCTTGATAATGGCGGCTACGGTCTATTCCGGTGATGCATCGGTGCTGGTCAAAGCCGGCGTGGTCAGCCTTGGGCTTTTCCTTGGAATTACAGCCACAGTATTTATAACCCGCAGCGATTTCTCGTTTTTGGGCCCGATCATCGCTATTGGCGGGTTCGCGGCTCTTGGTTTTATCGTCGCAAGCGCCTTGTTTGGATTTACTCTCGGTAATGTCTTTGCGTTTGTAATGGTCGCATTCGCTGGAACGGCGATCCTATATGAAACTTCGAATGTTCTCCATAGGTTCAACGCTAACCAACACGTCGCCGCGTCGCTGACGCTTTTTGCCAGCGTCGCTCTGCTATTTTGGTACATACTCAGCATTTTTAGTTCTCGAGATTAGTTCTCCGTACGCCTTTGGCGGTTGGCACGCAACTGTAAGCGGCCAGCCGCCGTTTTTTTGAGAAATATATGAGAAAGACAACGGGGTTGTTATTTTTGATGTTCTCGCTGCTAGCAGTCGCTTCGTTAGGGCAAACTGCTCCGGCTCCACTCAAGACGCATCTCAAGACAGGCGATATGGCGCCAGACTTTAAGTTGACCGATACGTCGGGAAATGAAGTCAAGCTTAGCGACTTCAAGGGGAAGAAATCGGTTGTCCTTGCATTCTATGTTCTCGCATTTACCGGTGGCTGAACGAAGGAATTGCAGGCGTATCAGTCTGATATCGCCAAATTTGAAGCCGCAGATACACAGGTATTCGGGATCAGCATGGACAGTTTCGCCGCCAATAAGCGCTTTGCTCAAGATATAGGCGTTAAGTTTCCGTTGTTGAGTGATTGGAAACGGACTGCGACAAAAGATTACGGGCTCTATAACCCAGAGACCGGCTACGGAACGCGTGCAACATTCGTTGTTGACAAGGACGGTAAGATCCAACACGTCGAGGTCGGCCGGACCGCTATCGACCCAACTGGTGCATATCAAGTCTGCGATCTAATGCAGAAAAAGAGGTCCGATGCAAAAAAACCGTGAACCCATCGTCACGTACGAAGTAACACAAGGCTAAAACGGGATATCGTCATCGTCGTCGAAATCGATCAGCTCCGCGACATTCGGCTCAGTGGAACCGGGTATCTCATTGAGTTCAATAATGCCATCGGAATTCTTAATGAGGACTTCGATGCGCCGCTGGGCACTGTTTAGTCGTTCACGGCATTCGCGTGAGGCAGTCACGCCTTTCTCGAATAGTACAAGGCTCTCTTCCAAAGGAAGATCGCCGTCTTCCAGCCGCCCTACAATCATCTCAAGTTCACTTAACGATGCTTCAAATGTCTTTTCCATAGTCATTATCTGAATAGAATGTCGGCCTGTTTCATAATTTTCTGCAGATCTCGTATTCCGAACCGTTCGGCATCCTCACTATCCGGGTCCGCAGTTGACGCCGCCTTGATCAATTCCTGGCCCATCTTCCGGGCGATCCGCTCGGCAAGCTGATCGTCTTTCACCCCTATGATCTTCCATCGTTCACCGTAGCGTTTCAACTTTAGTCCAAGCGGTCGATCTTCGATCTTACTGTTAACTTCGGCGTGTTCACCGGTTACTGCGATATCCAAATACTCACCCGCCGCAATAACGATTATCACAAATGGAATACCCTCAAATCGCGAGGTTTTTTCACGAATGACACTGGGCAATTCCGCACTCGCCCGCGTCTTTATCGCCGGAAGCAGCGGGGCCGCGATCACGGTTAGCCTTTCGATCGTTGTTGATGGAACACCCCGCCCATAGATCTCTACGGCTTTACCGGTAACCTGCGGAATAAAATCATCAACAACCGCATCAATGTCGATCAATTGATCGATCGTTTCTTGATCATGACGTCTGGCAGAATCAACTACTAGAGCAAGCGAATATTGCGGAGTCGTCTTCAATTGCCGCCAATACAGATAGCCGGCCGTCCCACCAATCACGAGGACACAGGCCGACAGAATTCCGAGCCACTTCAACATTCGCACGAATCTGCTTTTGCCACGCCGGCTCCCGTCGTTAAATGTCGATGAACCCTCCAAGATCATCTCCTTCCTGGTTTGAAAAGCTATTCGC
>JBAUGL010000015.1:0-13471 GCA_049679665.1 Pyrinomonadaceae bacterium
CCGGATCCGTTTTACCGTCTCCGTCATAATCGGCTGCTGCAAGCTTGTCGGTCGGCATTCCCCAGTTTACTGAGTTGTGCGTTCCGCCCTGGCTTGTTGCTGCCCACCACCAGCTGCCTGTTGACGAACGATAGATCGAAAGATCCGATTTGTTGTCGCCGTCAAAGTCATATGGTGCGCGGTATGCAAGCGTTCCAGGGCCGCCCGAACCCGTATTCGTAAAGGTTACGATGTTTACGCCTGAAACGAGGCCGCCGATATCGACAGTCCTATTAGGAACATCTACGACAACGGGCGTTGTATCTGATGTGATCGCCGAAACGGTCGTCGCGGGCGTGGTTGGACGTTCGGTCACGCGTATATGCGATCCCTGGTTGAACGAACCGCCCAGGAGGCCCGATCCGTCGACAACAAAACAGAATCCGCCGTTTGGCATTTCCGGAGTTGATGGTCCCGCACTTACAGTTACCACGGTTGTGAAATCCGGGAACAACGGAATGTTGCCCGGCCCGACCGGGCTAATAAGCGAAACATCAAACGTAAATGGCGTACCCACAGGCACCCCCGTACCCGCGATCTTGCAAACCTTAAATTCAGTCGGCGCAAACAAGAAATTTGTGAATTCGACTTCGACAACGCCACTTCGCGCCGGAATTGCCGCCCGTCCGATATACGCTCCGATCCCGGGTTCTAAGCCTGGCTCGAGATCTGGATTCGGGTCGAAGATCCCCGGAAAGAAACCAGATGTTGATCGAATGCGGGAAACTCTGATCCTTGGCCCCGCACCAATTAACCCATCTCGAACCGAGAAAATATGACGACCGAGTTCATCCGAATTTGTCGAACGATTTCTAAGTCCCGTTCCATTATTCGAGTCGAGTAGGCCTCCATTGACCGCCGATCCGGGAAACTCAAAGAAGGTTCCGGCATCCATCGTGCCGTTCGCATATCCAGCACGAGCAGAACTGCCGCCCAGACCTCCGCTTCCGCCCGAAGCGTCGCCGGTTTCCCATTGAATTTGATCGTAGTTCATCTCGATATCGAAATTGCCCGTACCGGTATCTGAACGATCGATCAAGATAAGCTGGAATGAATTCAACTTATCGATATGTGACCCAAAATACCCAACATTAACCCAGTTGGCGCAGAATGCTGTTCGAGCGTCAACGGTCGTATTTCCGTATTGAACTAAGCCCGAGCCTGCTCCTCGAGTATCGACGTCGGCAAAGAACGGAGCGATGATCGGCACGTTCGTCGCGCCCAGCGGAAACGGCGTAAAAGTGCCAAGCGGCCCGCTGAACGTAATATTGCCGTTATTGTTGACGAAGGTTTGGGCATAGTTTACGCCAAAATAATTGATGTTGAACGGCAGCGCCACAGCACCTGTTGAACCATCGTCGTTGGCTGCAAGCGTGTTCGTTGTACATCCCGGAAGAATGCGTACAGGCCCGCCGCCGAGAGACGCGGGTCGGCCGATGGCGTCCGATTTGACAACTCCGTCCCTAACGGTAATCATTCGCCGCTTCATATCATCGTAGGCAGGATCTTCTATCGACAGGTTCTGCTTATCTACTGATTCGGGTGCGGCCGTGGGTGCAATTGCCTGCGGAGCGGAAGACAGAGTTAACGGTTCAGGAGCTGTTCCGAGTTCAAACACCTCAACCGGCGTGCCGGAAAGAAACGTCTGAAACTCTTCATTGTTATTACCCGCACCGAAACCCGGGACTATTTGGCAATTGCCGCCATTTGCGGGGTCACCCGCACGAACTTTTACCCTGCGAAGAACCGTTCCGATCGGGCCTTGCGGTGGTAGAACAGAGGTCGTTGGCCCAATACCCCTAACTACAAACGTGAATATCGTATTGAAGGGTATACCCGGGCCTGCGATCTTACACACCTTTACAATACCCGGTCTCGATCGGTTAAAGAAGTTGACTCTGGTTTCATCCTCCGAACCGCCTTCGATCACCTCAACTCGCTGCCAACCACCGCCAACGTTCGCAACATCGGCACCGGCGGCGTTGATTCCCCGGCCGAGAACCGGATCATCGATCTTCCTCGCTGGCGGCTCCACGGTCGTACTTTCAAGATAGAATGTCACCCGGCCCAGTTCCGTAATCCGGACTGATGACGATCGTGGATCGCCCGTCGGCACCGGGGTGGAAATGGTCACCGCGATCGGGCCGGAACACTGTCCAACCGGGGCTGAAAAGATCTGAAGAACGGTCGAATTCGGCTGGCTGTAAACCCCTTCCACGGTGTATTGGAAAAATCCGGTAACATCCGGATCACCATTCGGATTGAACTGATCCGGGCCGGTTGCCGGGTATTTGCATATCTCGACATAGCCTGTGATAGCGTATTTGTTTGTGAATTCAACGATCAGCTGACGGTTCGAGCCGCCTTCGACGATGTTGATGGCTGCCGTTCGCAGCGGAAGGTTGATAGTTCCAAGCGTTGACTGCGGATTCTCATACGTCGGGCTCGTCCTTCGGACCTGAACGAGTTGGAAGTTGCCCGACCAGGTTCTCGCGCTGTCAACAAATGTTCCGTTGTCGTGTTCCGTGATCGTTGCCGGGCCGACTGGTACATCGATCGGGCTTGAACAATTGCCGTGGGGAACTCGGATAGTTTCCGCGACCCCTGTAACCGTAAAGTGGAATATCCGGTTTCGGAGATCCACCGCGCCGTCTTCATGTTCGACAACCTTACAGATCTGCAGGGTTCCGGTTCCGCCGCCGAGGTTTGCTTCGGGCGATGCCGAGACGCGTCCCTTGGCGGAAGCCATCTTGCCGCCTACGAATGCACCGCTTTCAACGACGATGTCATTTTCCGCAAGGATGCGGCCGTTGAAGCTGCTGCCTGTGCCGATGGTGGCTTTATCGTTAGCAATAAAGAAAACGCTTCCGGCTTGTGCCAGATTCTCAAGCACGACCGATGATCCGGCCTTGGCATTGAGTGATCCGGCTATCCGGAAGATAAATACTGATGATGCGTCGTTCTGTCCGTCGAGACGCAGGTCTCCGGCAAGGTCAGCCGACGCGAGACAGTAGACACCCGGTGTCAGGGTCTTGCCTCCAAGTGCCGAACCTTTCAATTCGGTACAGGGCAGCTGGTTGATCGCGGAGAGCGACTTGGCCATATCTCCCTTAAAATCCAATGCATAACGGATCATTTCCGGCGTTGCCACTTCCGCTTCGTCGCGAGCGGCAGACACCGAACTGGTGTTGTTAAACATCGTGAAATAACCGGCGGCAGCGACTAGCAAACCAACAAATATAGTTAGACATAGCGCATTTCTGCCATTTAAATTCAGATCCGTATATGGAAGATTCTTTTTCATTTTCGTTTCTTCGAAATAATCGATAGGGCACCGATACTCTTCAGTATCAGCGCCTCGGTCGTTGTAAAAATATTGAAACTTGGTGTCGCGTTAATTAACGTCCGAAAGCTGCGCCAAATGTATATGAAGCCACCTTTTAGGACGGATCGTTGCCGATCACTCGAAGTCTAACATCAATATTCTGAAATTAGCTATTCAGATTCGTGCAAAACGTAAGTTTTTTTCCGTCTTTCTTGATAATTCGAAAATCGCAACGGGATAAATGAATGATAAGCAATAAAGTCAAGACGATTACGAACGATCAGGGATCGTGGTCGCCTCTCGGTAATTCCACTGACGGGACCTCAAATACTATTTTATTCGCCGAGCAATATATAAGTCGTAATCATCCGGGCGGCGTAGATCTGGTTGTGATCGGATCTACTGCACGACCCGGGGTCATGGAGATCAAGCAGCCGAACTGGATCATCGCCATCCTGATCGGGTTGCTCTTGCCGGCAAGTCAAAAGGTGAATGCAATTAAAAGCAGTGAAATAACGAACCTGAAACCGCTTTTACGGCCGGGCGGAAAGATAGGAGCGGCTCAGGCCTCGCTCGACCAACCCGGATTTATTTTGCCTTGATATAGAGCAGGAAAATTAGGGCCTCTGAAATATAAAGACTCGCTTTCAGAAAAAAGCTTTCAAACTGAGTGTCAGATGCTACATACTTATGGACGTTTCTTTCAAGGCACGTTATGCGAAATCGTCTACTACGGTGTTTGTTCATCTTTACTCTTGCGGTGGTTCCAGTTGTTGGCCAAACCGATGACGGGGCCCCGGTTATCGTATTGGAATCACAATGGTCGAGGACCCGCTTGCCCCGGGCTGTCGTGGATGCTTCTCGGGCCGCACCAGTTGCGGGAATGATCCCTGAAAACAAAAAACTGGTGCGGGATGCCCGGGCCCAGCAATCGCCGGGCGCACTTGATCCGAACGAACTGACCGTTGACGGTAGGAGCGCTGCCATCGAGAAGATGGTCCAGCAGTCGAGAACTGGTAAGGCCGAACCGGTAAATGGCTACAAGTATCTGGCGAAGATCCAAAATTTGACCAAGTTTGTGATCGAGGTTGTTTTTTTGGAATTCCACTTTTCAGAGTTGGCCGACCCATCCAAAACCGTTCGTCGGCAATTTTTGTGTGCAGTGAAAATCAGGCCTGGCAACACCAGATGGCTTGAGGGTTTTAGTCATTTGGGACCAAGCGAAGTGATCAGCGCGAAGAACCTGACAAAGGGTTCCGAAAGTCGGATAGAGAACAGGGTAGAGATAAATCGTGTCGAATTCGACAATGGAACGCTATCGCAGCGTAACGACTGGAACTATGCAGAGGTATCGGCCGCGATCAAGCGTGCGGCCGATGCGCCGTGGGGCACGGAAATGTGCCGCGGATTCTGATACAGATGCGCAAAAACTATAGATCGAGTGCGTCTTCGTATTCCCCACAATTAATTTAGGACTTGATCCGTACCAGAGGGCTTTCGATCATGAATCCAAGCCCTTGTCGCTCGCGGATAACCGTTTTCGAGAATGCCACACGAAAAACAGACCGAAAGGCTAGGGGCCGAGGGATTTCAAGATGGGCGAATCGCTCGCGTTCGAGAGATGATATCGATATTGAGCGGCAGCGTGCTTCGCCGTCGACGAGATCATTCACGAGGCGATCCCCTTGGCACAGGGCACAATCACGAAACCTGCGAAATGCTGTATCTATTCAAGGACGGAAAGTTTCGATATATCAAACGATCATTCAGTTCCATCGCGGGCGTAGAAATGTCACTCCCGTCCGATACCGAATTCGTCGCCGAAGGATCGTGGTCGGTGCAACTGCATCTCGGCCAAACGGTACTGACTCTCGAAGAAAACGGCACGAAATTCGCTAGCTGGTATTCTAAGGTCGGCGACGGCGGGATCCATTATCTGAGCAAACAAAGATGGAAGCGCAGCCTAATCGATTAGGCCGTTGCTTCGTCGCCAATAAGATTCTGCAACTCGGCACGGGTTGGAAGGGCAGTACGCGCACCGACGGCCCGGCATTTTAGAGCGGCGACGGCATTGGCCATTTTCGCGCTTTCCTCAATCGTCTCGCCATTCAATAAGCCAAACAGCAGGCCGACACGAAACGCATCACCGGCGCCCGTCGTATCCTGGCAGCCACCGGGAACCGTGTAGCCGGGCGTCTCGATGAACTCGTCGCCGCATAGGAGAAGCGACCCCGATTCACCCAAGGTAACGCCTACAACCCCGCATCCGAACATTGAACTAATCTCGCGAAGTGCTTTGCGGTTATCCGATATCCTCAGCAATTTACTTGGAAATTCGGCCGACGCGATAAAAATATCCACATACGACAAGAGTTCGTGGACACCTTCGAAAAGATTGTCGATATCAACAGAAACCAGAACGCCGGCATCCTTCGCCTTTCGCGCCATCGCTAAACACGCGCCGGTATCGTGCGGAGTGAAGTGAAGAATAGCGGCCGCGTTGATCGCGTCTAAAGGGACTTCGTCGGCTTCGTAAGCCAGCTTTTCGTCACGCTGCCAAATAACGGTCCGCTCGCCGCTCCGAGCGTCGATGACGATGAATGCGATCTGTGTCCTTGTCCGGGCGACCGTTTCTGCGTAGGTAAGGTCAACCCCTTCCTCTCTCAATGACCGCAACCCGAATTCACCGGCAGCGTCTTCGCCAAATCGCCCGATGTAAGACGTAGCCATGCCCAACCTCGAGAGACCCGACAGGGTAGTTGCCACTTCGCCGCCGGCAGCTTGTGTATAGTCGATCAGTTCGATCTTCGAATTAAAAGCCGGGTATTCGGGAACTTGAATAAGAAAATCGACGGCGTTTGTACCGAAGCCGAGAACATCAAATTTCTTGCCTGAATAAGGTGTAAATGGGAAGCGCATTATTTGATCGTTGAATCGTCATCGAACGTTTTGCGATAATAGCAGAATTGTAACGAACTATCTTGCCAAAGGGCTCAAAGAAAAGTTAGATTTGTAAACACGTCATAATTGACTTGATCTGTTCGTTGTTACGTTTCGAATTTATACTTTTCCGGAGAAAATTGACGATGCCTACATCGATTTGTCCTGAATGTGACGAAGGAGTTTTTGTCGATGCTGAATCCGAACAGGGTGACGTTGTAACCTGCGACGAATGCGGGGTTCAACTTGTCGTGGTCGGCCTTGATCCGATCGAGCTTGACCCCAAAGATCTTGACCACGATCTCGAAGATACTGACGACGAAGCAGATTACGGATCGTTCGATTATGAGAGTGATCGGTTCTAGCGCGATTTTAGTCTTTTACCCTGTATCCGTCGCGGTTCTGCCGAATTAAATATTTCGAATTCACCGCTTCGATCCGCACCTTACGGAACATGCCGGACTTTGTATCATCCTCTATCGGGTAGATAGCCACGGCGTATGACGACGTTACTTCTTCAAGAAGTGCGTCGAATATTTCGTTTAGATCACTGCCGGTTGCATAAAGGCTTTTTCCCCCGGTTTTGCTTACCAATCCGCTCGCTTCAAGCGGGGTCATGAGTGGCTTATCCGTTTTCTGCAATCGGGAAAATGATGGCAAAATGACGGAATATATGCTTGTTTCAGCCAGGTTTGCGCGTTCAATGACCGTTCGCGGAGAAACCACATCGCCAACAGGAAACCCATCAGTTATCAAGATCACCGCCCGTTTTGGCAAGCGATTCCGAATGGCAGACGGTGATTTTTTCTGCAGCATCCGAATGGCATCGTCAACGGCATCGTATGCGTGGGTGGACAGTCCCGTTTCATCCCGTTCCAGCCGGTCCAGCGATCGCCTTAGACGATCCGGTTGATTTGTGAACGTCTGCAATGTTTTAACATCCATTCCAAAGGCTGTTACCGCGAAATACGAATTGTAATCAGAAAGGCGGGCCGCGAAGTTTTCGAGCGCTTGTCGCAGCTTCTGAAGTTCGGCGGCCGTCATGCTGCCTGATACGTCGAGGGCAAAGACGATCGACAGCGGCCGTGAATCATCATGTCGCCGTATCGGCTGAAAAAAATCCACGGTCCGTTCCACCCCATCTTCAAATATTCGAAAATCATCCGGGCCAAGGTTGCGGATCGGCGTGCCTTTTTTGTCGGTCACAGTTACTTCGAAGGCTGCGAGCTCAGTCTCAACTCGAACGATTTCGCCCGACTCCTGTGAATAAACGGCGGAAACCGAAAGACTCGCTGCGATCGTTAGTGCTGAAAGAATGAATTTCATCGGTCATACACGGTATTGATAATGCCTAATTCTACAATGCCGGGCCGGATTTGTATAAGATTTTAGAATGCCTGGGAGAAGCGGAAGTGAATCTGACCCTGGTGGAGTTGATGGATACCATTTGGTCCGTTCTTTTGAGGGATCAGAAACCGCGGCGGGTTGAGCAGATAGCCGTAGTCGACTCCGAATTCACCGCCGAACGGGGTTTTTAGTCGAAGCCCGACCCCCACAGTATGGGTCCAAAGCGCCCGAAGATTTTGCTTGAATACGTCGTCGGCCGGGACGTCCGGCGGATTGAATATATCGCCAATACGGCGGAAAACGTTACCGCCGTCGTAGAACGGAACGGCCCGGATCGATTTGCTCAGAGGAATGCGGGCTTCCAGGTTTACGATCGCGATCGCGTTGCCGCCAAAGGGCACCGAGAACGGGTCGAGGATCACGGGTTCCCCGCTGCTGTTCCTGAATTCGCCCTCGGGGATCACCACGACGCGCGGCCCTGCTTCTTCAAAATCAAAACCGCGCAGTGTATTCGAACCACCGGCGAAGAATCGTTCGCTGATCGGCAAGATACCGTTAAGATCCTCAAACTGGTCGGGCGGAAATCGGTTACCTTCCGCAAATACATGTGCAAGCCCAAGGATCGCCCTGCCGGCAAATGTCGTGTTCTTCAACTGAGGAAAAGTATAGTAATAATTGTACGAAGCCTGAAATTTATGAAACCCGATATTTGCCCCTAGAAAAGGTACCGAAACATTGTATTCGGCGGTCAGGTAATCTCCATTTGTTGGATCGCTCGCGTTATATCGGCAGCGATTGCCGGGTTCACCGCGGGCGATCACTTCGAGAAGTGAGTACTCCGTGGCGCATCGCTCTCGTCTGTCACGAACAAATGTCGCGCCAAAACCAGAGATCCGAATCCTGTCGTCGGGCCTTAGCAGGTCCTTTATTAGTAGGCTCTCTATATTGTTTAGCCGTACATCTTCGAATCGATAACGGAAAAAAAGCACGCTGCGATCCTTAATATTTATCGTGCGATTGGTTTCAGCGGTCAATGTTAGCCGGTTGATGGTCGGGTCACCAGCCGGAACGCCGAATATATCGATTGGAACACCGTTCTCATCAACTCGCTGAACGATCCCGAAGGTACCCTTATCAAAAGCGGAACGGAAGAACCTTGTTACAGTCGAATCCCGCTGGAACTGTGCGGTCAATGTCAGCGGCGCAAATCGGTCAGTACCATCGCGGATGAAACGGGGATTGACATAATCGAACTGCACGAGCTGCTGCCGCTGGCTCCAGCGGATACGTGCTCCGCCTTGCCAGAGACGCCCGAAAAGATTGTAGTGGCGAATATCGAAGAACCCGCTCAGCCCTAGATCGGTCGAATATCCGCCGCCGTATTGCATCAAACGAGGCGCTTGTTCTTTGACGCCGATGATAACGTCAGCCGAACGAGTTCCATCGGAGCGATCTCGGGCTGGTTCAGGTCTGATTTCGACCCGTTCAAAAGCATCGGTGGCATATAAATTCTGTTCACTCTTATATACGTCCGTCCTTTTCAACAACTCGTTTGGCTGCAGGGTCACTGCCCTAAGGATCGCGTTCGTCCTCGTATCATCGTTACCGGTAACGAGAACACGATCAATGACGACTTTCTTGCCTTCCGTTTCCACCGTGAACCCGATCTTCACCAGCTTGTGTTTTGTGGTTGGGTCGTCAGTGCGTTCCGTGATCGAAGATGAAATACGGGCGTCAAAATATCCTTCTTCCGAATAAAACTCGGCCAGTTTTCGTTCTGCATTACGAATCCTTGCTCGAGAGTAGTTTTTCCCTATGATCAACGGCAGTTTGCCGAGAAGCGTGTCGTCATCAAACGCGGAATTACCAGCGATCTCGACACCGTTTACAACTGTCGGGACACCTTCCTCGACATAAAACGTGATTACCAATTCCTCGCCGTCCAGCGATACGCCGCGGCCGTATCGCACTTCGGCATCTCGATAGCCCAACTCTCGCATCAACGACTTGATCGTAAGGGCATCATCTTCAAGAATGGTTTCACTTGTATAGCCCCGGCCGTAGCCGAAGAGCGGAATGATCCCGAAAATATTTGCTTCTTGGGTATCGAGAATCGTCCGCAATTCTTCGATGGGCAATTCGTCGGTGCCGCGAATACGAATTTTCGAGAGCCGAAGCTTCCGATCGAGGGTTACCTTGTATTTGACCTCCACCGTTCGGCTAAACAGGTCCGCTCCGCCCAGGGCTGAGCACAAGAACTCGGTGTCATTTGCAACTGTCGTCGCTTCTCCTTCGACAAACGGCGGCTCTACGGAACACACGGGTGTCACATTCGCGAAGAAATACCCCTGTTCCTGAAAGTAATTCTCCAGCCTACGTTCACCTTCAACGATCGCGGCGTAATGCAGCGTCCCGTCTCGCTTCACAGGAAGCAGACGCTCTTGCGTCCCGCCGCTAACCTTCTCGTCCTCTGTTTCGACGGTAACCGTAACTTTCGGGCCGACTCTACCCGTAAGCTTAATGTTAATGGTATTACTATCGACTTCCCGCTCGGGCCGCGGCTCGTTCAATTCAGGCGCGAGGAAATCGTTTTCTCGGAGGATCCTTTTTATTCTTTCTACGTCCTGACTTAGCAGCTCGCGGGAATACAATTCCCCCGGTTTTAGTTTCACTTTACCCGTCAGCATCGCCTTTTCGAACCCTTCTATGTCTATTTCAAAAGTGCCGACGCGTGCTTGGTCATTCGGCTTGACGTTGAATGTGACCCCGATCTGGTTCTCACGATCAAGGGCTCTTTGAGTAAAAGTGACCTCAGCGTTAAAAAAGCCGCGATCGCGCAGATATTCCAGGATTACATCAGCGTTATTTTGAAGCGTTTGTTCGGTTATCGGCGTTCCCGGGTTCAATAAGTTCAACTTAAAGAGAATTTCCTGTTCAGTTACTTTGTTGCCAACAGTATTGCCGATCTCGACGTTTACGCGCTCCGCCTGTGTTGCACGTTTGATCAAAATACGCAGATCCAGCAGATATGGGCTGCGCTCTATGGATTCGACCACGACCGATACGACCCGTTTCGATTCATGCAGCTTTGCTATCGCATTACGTATTCCAACAGTCGAAAATTTGTCGCCGAGTTGTTCCGCTGCTTCGATTCTGAATTGTTCCGCGATCGACGTCTGCGTCTCAGACCCCGTAAACTCTATAATTACACTGTTTATCCGGCGCCCTTCGTATTTATTCTGTGGGAGCGTAGTGTGTTCAAACGCAAGGATCGCGATGACGACAAGAAACAGTTTGCCGATCCGCCGCGGAGCGGAGGTCACCCAACATAGGTTGTTTATCAATTGATCTAGACTGTTACTGTGAACCATTCCTTGCCAATCGACCCTTAGAATCGCTTCCGGAAACGAACTTCAAAACTAAAATTGTCACGATTTCGAGTGACATTGCTCAAGGAGCGATGCTCGTATTGAGCAATGAATGACAATTTATTCGAGAGTCGGTATTCCAGTGCCAGGACCTGATTTTGATCTTGCGAGAGGTTGGTCGAATACGTAACGCGCAGATTGTTATTGACCTGCCTTCCAACCGTTAATCGAGCCGAAGGATTTAATCGCTCGCCCGAGATTATCGGGTCAATCTCGAACACATTCAGCCCAAAAAGCTTATCGGTCGCCTTTCTCGCCGGATTGCTTATTATCGCATCAGTTAGAATATCGGCCGCGGTGTTCAGTCCTGTCTGGGCGAGCGTTGGGATGCCGGTCTCAGTATTAGAAAGGTTGCCGGTAGTGATCAGCGATACAACGTCTGCTTGCGGCAAAGCCGGATTCGAACGTACGGTCGCCGACAACAGTTCTGTATCAGTAAGCGGACCCGAGAGGTTTACAAATATCTGGTAACCCGAGATCTCGGACTCGGCCTGTAAGCTGATGATCGGGTCGATCGCGGTATCCGGCGGAAATTCAAGCGAGCCGCGTTGGACCTGATACCGATCATTGCGAAACAAGATCGAGCCGCTATTGGCCGTGATCCGCCCGGCCAGCCGCGGATTATTGGCGTCGCCCGTTAATTGAAGTGAGACTGAGGCCGTTAGGTCGGCGATGTTGTTGCGAACGGTCAAAGCATCGCGCCCCTCGATAACTAAATTGAATCGCGGAGGATTAAGCGAACTGCCGGTCGAAAGCGAAGGCTCCCCGCGGGATCCGACGATGTTTGCTAGATCGATGTCCTTCGTATAAAGGCTGCGTTTTGCGGCAACCCGTCCCGCAATTGTCACCGCCAGTTCGTTACCGGCTTCAGGATCCGGCTTACCGGAGATTTCAAGAACGGCATCACCCGTTGTTATAAAGTTGTTCGGCAGCGGAACGGTCACGTTATCGCCGTCGAGGTCCATACGAAACTCCTTGATGCTAAAACCGTCCAGGAGAGCGCCTCCGCTCGCGACAAATCTACCACCGCCGAGAAATCCCCTAATTTCCTGGATCTGTGCCTGATCTGTCGAAAAAAGAACTCGGCCATTTATTCGTTCCAACGTCAGGCGGTCGGAACCGATAAAGGCGGCGATCGATCCGTTCTCGATATCCGCCGTTCCGGAAAGCCGTCCCGGTAGCGGCCCGGTGACTCGTATCGCTGTATTGGCGAAACCCGAAAAGAATGCATCGGATCCTTTTGTGAACAAGTTGACAAGGTTAAGGTTTACGCGGCCATCGATACTCAAGTTATTTTCGCCACCCTCGACTAGAGCATACGTTCCTGTGATCGACATATTGGAACCTGATCCGGAAAATCTGGCACGGTCGATCTCGACCTTTTGAGGGCTGAATCTTATGCTAACCGGCTCCGTTGCAACAAGCTGAGAATCCTGGATCGATAGTGCCAGTTGGCTAAGTTCGGCGGTTCCGCTCAACGCATCGGTGGAAAACACACGTTTCCCGGATACGATCCGCGAAAGCTGGCCGCCAAATACTATCCGTCCGGTTGCGGTACCTGTGATCGAAAGGTTCCTCAATTTCGGTACAAACGCAATAAATGGCCCGAGCGGGCTGCTATCCAGTACGTGTTCAATACGGACGGGAAGACTGTCGTCACCAAAATTCAACGTTCCGGAAAGAACCTGCGGACGGCCTTCAAGGATTGCCGTCACATCGGCTGTGAGTATCTCATTAGCTGTATTGCCCTGAAATGTAACTTCGCCAAGGACATTCTCATTGATCACTACATTCCGCGCCAAACCCGTAAAATTGATGTTGTAACTTGCCGGCCTATCGTAAACGCCCGTCGCCTTCGCGTTAAAATCAGTCAAGCCTGCGATCGCCGGGATGCTTTCATTTTGAGGCAGCAGCGGCCGGAGCGTGGCTACATCAACATTATTTCCGATTAGGTCAAGATCGAAACCTGTTGTGGCTCGGTCGTATGTGCCCTTCGCAGTAATGTATCCTTCCGCTGATCGAAGCTGTAGATCCTCGAGATTCACCATGGTTCCCTGAAATGTGGCTTTTGCGCGAAACGTGTCAAAACTCTGTCCGGCGACCGTTCCCGAGGAAGAAGCAAGATCGATGCCGCCGATAGCTTCATTTGGCAGGCCCGAGATATTAAGGATCCCGGAGGTTTGCCCTGTGAAATCACGTACGCTTTGCGGGAGATAGTCTCCGACCGGCAAAGCCGCGAGCAAGTTAGCCGCGTCGACGTTTGTAAGTGTTGCAATTATGGAGGTGTTATTTGTACCCGTCGCCGGAATACTCAGCGAGAATGCAACGTCCCCGCCATCGCGCTCCCGGAGCAGGCCGTCTTTGATCTCAATTCCCGTAGGCGTAACAAAAA
>JBAUGL010000016.1:0-35595 GCA_049679665.1 Pyrinomonadaceae bacterium
GGCTTACATCGAGCGACGTTGTAGATACCGCCAACGCTTTGCTGCTCAAGGAGTCCTGCGAAGTTCTGCGAAAACGAATCGACGACTTATTGGCGGTTCTTAAACGGCGAGCTTTCGAATTCAAAGATACCCCGCAGATCGGTAGAACGCACGGAATACATGCCGAGCCGACATCCTTCGGGCTTATGTGGGCCCTTTGGTTTTCGGAAATGACACGTAACAGGGAGAGGCTTGAAACGGCCAGGAAACGTGTGTCAGTTGGGAAGATCAGCGGGGCCGTTGGCGCATTTGCACATCTCGCGCCGGACGTTGAAGAACGTGTTTGCAGGAAACTCGGACTGGAGGCCGCCGCCGTTTCGACTCAGGTAATTCAACGAGACCGGTATGCGGAGTATTTATGTACTCTCAGCATCATTGCATCGACATTGGAGAAGATCGCTATAGAGGTTCGCCATTTGCAGCGGACTGAGGTTCGAGAAGCACAAGAAAAGTTCAAAGCGGGCCAAAAGGGTTCTTCCGCAATGCCGCATAAGCGAAACCCGATTCTCGCCGAACGCATCTGCGGCATGGCCCGGACTGTTAGGGCGAACTCGATCGTTGGTCTCGAAAACGTCGCACTGTGGCACGAACGCGATATCTCTCATTCGTCTTCTGAACGCATCGTTTTACCGGATTCGTCTGCAACGCTGGATTACATGCTGGCAAAGGCAACTAACCTTTTGGACGAGTTGGTGGTGTATCCCCAGAATATGCTGAAGAATCTTGAGCTTACCCGAGGGTTGATATTTAGCGGCCAATTAATGTTGGCGTTGACGCAAAAGGGCGTTTTGAGGGAAGAGGCTTATGCGTGGACGCAGCGGAATGCAACGATGGTCTGGGATGATGGCGGGGATTATAAAAACCTTATTTCAAAAGACGCGGACATTGCTTCCCGCCTTTCGGAAGAAGAGATCGACCGCGTCTTTGATCTTGGATACTATCTGCGAAATGTCGAAAGAGTATTCGCTAGGGTATTCGGCTAATTCGAATACTTTTCGGCGAAGTTCCCGATTACCGGTATCTTGTAGATCTCTCCGTTGTATGCCTTGATCGCCGCCATCACGACAAAATAAATGACAGCAATCGAAAGAACCAACAGGACAAGCGAGAGTAGGCCGGTGACGATCGGCAACCCTAGTGCGGCATCGATAAAGAAGCTAACGCCGTACACAATTCCGAGCGGAATGCCAATGATAGCGCCGGCGACCGAAAGAAAGATCGATTGGAAGGCATGGAACCGGACAACACGATTGTTCTTATCCTGCGCGACAACCAGGATGCTGTATACAAGCCCCAGTGGCAAACCGCAGGCAAGGTTGCCCAGATAACATAATAAAGCACCAATATTAAGGTCCAACCCTAGGGCAGTTTTGCCGCCTGACATATTTTGCATATTATTTGTGGTCTCCTGAACGATCTGATTCGAATATCAAAGTGCACTAAGCGGTGTAAAAGGGAAAGTTAGCATACGCTGTTGAATTAAACAAGAAATTGCGTCAGAATCTACAGTTTATTTTATATCGGAATATATGAAAGTAAACGTCTACGTCACGCTAAAGCCGAGCGTCCTTGATCCTCAAGGCAAGGCAATACACCATTCGGTCGAATTGCTTGGCCACGATACCATCGCGGACATTCGTCAAGGGAAGTATTTTGAGATCTTATTGAATCCGGACGTGTCAGAAGCCGATGCCCGAAAGTCAGCAGAAAAAATCGCGAAGGAAGTGCTGGCAAATCCAGTTATCGAAGATTATCGGGTTGAGATCGAAAGTTGATCCGATCTATTGGCTGCCTGATGACAGCAACGACTTCAAAGTAATAGTAAAATGAAATTTGGCGTAATAGTTTTTCCTGGATCCAATTGCGACCATGACGCATACCATGTCGTCTCAAAACACGTCGGTCAGCCGGTCGATTTTATCTGGCATAAAGAAACTGATCTTGCGGGTTACGATGCATTGGTAATTCCCGGCGGATTCTCGTATGGCGATTTCTTGCGGGCTGGCGCGCTAGCGCGATTTTCTCCGGTAATGCAGTCAGTAAAGGACTTTGCCTCGGACGGGAAGTTCGTTTTCGGCATTTGCAACGGATTTCAAATACTCTGCGAAGCAGGACTTTTACCTGGTGCGTTGATGCGAAACGCCGATCTCCATTTTGTATGCAGACATGTGAACGTCCGCATTGAGAATCGCAACACACCGTACACGAACGCATTTGAAATCGGAACTGTACTTTCGATGCCGGTAGCACATGCTAACGGAAATTATGCCTGTGATGATTCAACATTTACGGCGCTGGAAGAAAACAACCAGATCGTGTTTCGTTATTGTGACCAAAACGGGTTGATCTCGCCTGATTCAAATCCGAACGGCGCTCGCTCGAACATTGCCGGAATCTGCAACCGCGAAAAGAATGTTTTGGGAATGATGCCGCATCCCGAAAGGGCATGTGAAGAACTGCTGGGCTCCAATGATGGGCGCGAAATATTCCGGTCGTTAACTGACGCGATTAACGGTCACGTCGCGATCGCCTAGTTCACGGTCCGCCAGAAAATGTCGATCAGGTAATCATCGTCCTTTCCTTTCTCGTCCGATATTTCCACGATCGCAGAGAAATCATTTTCAGCAGAAGGCTGCTGCAGCACAGTGACTTTTCCACGCCCGTCTTTGATCGCCGCGGAAATGGTCACCGGGCTAGTGGGCAATTTTGCGGTGAAACTGTAATTACCATCCGGATTCTTCTTGCCCGATACGGTTCGTGTCTCGACCGTCACGCCGCGGATCACCAACTGTACTTTGTCATCCACCGTTCCGTGCCAGAAAACGCGGCCGTCGACTTCTGCCGTTTGCGCGGAGGCGGAATAAAATGCGACCAGGATCGGGAATATCAACGCCAATATGATCTTTTTCATGGTGAACCTCGCTAAGGCTATGCTGCTTCTCCCGTACCCGCAAGGGCCGGCATCTGTTTGACGACCAATCCATCCGTATTGAGCTTCCAGGCTAAAATCTCAACGCCGCTTTCTTCAGCCAGGGCACTTTCAACCTCGGCACGCCGACCATCTTCACAATAAAAAGCAATACATCCGCCACCTCCAGCGCCACAAACTTTAGCGGCGATCGCACCATTTCGGTAGGCCGTTTCGATCAATTGATCCATGTGAGGGGTCGTGATATTTGGCGAAAGCCGTTTTCGTTCAGGATAGGCGTCACGAAGTATCTCACCGACTCGGTCCCAGTTCCCATCGAGTAGCGCCGAGCGAACCAAAAGCGAGGTGTCGCGGATAGAATCAAAGGCCGCAAAGAGTTCTTTGTCTCCATCGATATGGCGCTTCGTGATCTCCCAGTTGTTTATGCCCGAGTTACGAGGTTCGCCCGTATAACAAACTGCGATGCGGCTTTCAAGGGTGGCCGCATCAATGTCGAGTGGCTCGCGTTCGATCCCGTCCGGACGGAAGTGAATGCAGGCCGCGCCTCCATACTGAGCCGAATAATAGTCTTGAAATCCCGTCGGCACTTCAATGACTTGACATTCAATGTTTGCCGCGATCGGGATAAACCGTTCCGGCGGGTATCGGTTTCCGGTCAAGACATTCAATGCGCCTATACACGCGATGTTTAGTGTTGACGAACCGGCAAGACCGGCACCGGCGGGGGCCTTGGAATCAGTCGTCATTCTGAAGCCGGTTTCAGGCCGGAAAAAATACACGAGCTTTGACAGCAAACTGAGTCTCGGCTCATCTTTAAGGTTAGCAATATTGGTAAGATCGGATTCAACTGTCTCGCCGCGATCAACTGATTCAATAATTATTCTATTATCCGTACGTGTTTCAACCCGGCATGTAGCCATCAGGCTTACGGCGAAGTTTACCGTCGCTGCGCCCTCGTGAAAAAGAAATAACGGTGGGATATCTATGGTTCCTCCGGCCAGGTCTACCCTGGTCGGGGCCGATGATTCAATTATCACTTACTGCAACCCTCTTGTTTGGTTTATAGAATGTCGAGATATGATAACGCAAAGTGGCGGACTTCTTACAATGCGGAATTACTTTTTCGCGGTCTTTGAAGCTTTCTTGTTTTCTTTGTCCTTAGGATCTTCGCGGTTTGGTTCGCGCGTTAGATGAAGCCGTTCGCCGAGATCATGGAGTTTCTCCTGAGCAACTTCCTCTATATCGTGAAGTTTTTCTTCGATCTTGTGCAGCGTTGCAGGATCCGCTTCCTCTACCTTTTCAGATAGCCAGAATCGCTCAATGACATAGAAGCCGATAATTCCTACGAGAACGAGGAAGAATAATGCGATCCCGATCTGTCGAAAATCGCCGATCATTGATGTGATCGCACCGCTAAAAAAATATCCGGTTCCGGCAAGAATTAGGACCCAGATCGAACAGCTTATCGCATCAAGAATCAGGAAACGGTACAGCGGCATCTTGCCGATTCCGTAAAAGAGGCACATCGCCGCCCGGATCCCGTAAATATATTTTGAAATTATGATCGCGAAACCGCCGAATTTATCGATAAGACGCTCTATCCGCGGCTGAGCCATCTGATAAAATCTGTAATGATTTGCCTTTTCGTGGAAGATTCGCCCGATAAGATATCCAAAAGTATCGCCGACCATCCCCCCGAGCGTACCAAAAAGCAAAACCTTGAAAAAGCTATAGGGCCCAAAGAATCCGCTGTGCGCCATCGCGCCTGAAAGTAGAAGAGTAATGTCTCCTTCAACCGTGCAAAGAGCAAAGACAGCGTAAATGCCCCATTGTTCAATGACCTGTGATAGCTGATCCATAGATCCGTGAAGCGGACGCTCAAAATATCGAACCCTCAAAGAGTAACTTTACCTCGACCGTGAGTCAAAGCAGGCACATTTCAGCTGTCCAGTGCGTAATCGAAAGTTAACGAATTTGACACGCAATGGTCAAGTGACTAAAATCGCGATAGTTCCGTGGAAATGTTATCAATAAAGGGTGTTAAATGACGAGCGATACCGAGAAAATGGTTGGCGTTGAGGCCTCGAATTCAGGCTTCAATGCGGTGAGTTTAGATCTGCAAGGAAATGTTACCGCCTCGCATTCGAGCACCTTTGCCCCACCAGACGATAGATTGATTCGACTTGTAGCATTTGTCTCCGAACTGAAAACTCGTTTCGGCGAATTTTCAAAGATCGGTTTGGCCATTCCGGGCCTGGTTGAACGGACCAGCAACCGAGTCGCTTACTCCGCCAACATTCCCGAGCATGCTGAGGTTGATCTTGCAGGCGAAATCAAAGCGGGTATCGGCGCCGAGGTGTACATTGAAAACGATGCTAACGCAGCGGCGTACGGAGAGTTCCGTCTCGGGGCCGGCCGTGAAAGCAGGAATCTTTTTTATGCCACGCTTGGTACCGGCGTCGGGGGCGCCTTCATCATAGACGGAAAAATATGGAGAGGAGTTTCGGGTTTCGCCGGAGAGTTCGGTTACGTGGCGATAAATTCGGATGGGACACGGTTGGAAGACGTCGCCTCCGCGGAAAGCATTGTTCGTCGCACACGAAATCGGTTTCACCAAGACAGCACCTCATCTTTGAGTCGTCTTGATGAACAGAAAATGAGTCTTGTCGATATAGTTCAGGCCGCCCGCAGCGAGGACGATTTTGCGAAAATGATGCTTGAACGGACAGGTGCCTACGTCGGGACAGCAATTGCAAGCGTTATAAATCTTTTAAATATTGAGACGATCGTGATCGGCGGCGAGATAATGCAAGCTCACACCGTGGTGATTGACTCTATAATTGAACGTGCGAAAGAGCTTTCGTTTGCACCGTCGTTTCAGTCGACGACGATCGTCGAGGGACTTCTCGGAATCAACGCAGCCGCAATTGGGGCGGCCCTACTTGCAAATGGTGAAGAGGCACAGAACGGCTAAAATTCAGCCCGTCACCGATTTTAATTTGGAAAATCAGAGAATCTTATTTTCGGGCGCATTGCTGTTCGTAAAATTAAGAAATACTTTATTCGTGCAATTTGCGGATTAAACGATATTTAGTAGAATCGATTCAGGCTTTACGTTCTTTTTTTTCTTAGTTAAATCTTAAATTGCAAATATCGGCTGGGACTCTCGTGTGGATCCAGGGTTCGGCGTAATTGCATCGCCCCGATAGCTATTGTTTCGAGAGAAAAAACCATGGCGCAATTCTTTAATAAAAGTGCAAACAACATCGCCAGGATCAGCATTTTCGCGGCGTTGGTGTTGGCTGGCACAGCGTTCTTCGTTTACACGCAGGTGGCCCGGTCATCTTATTTAACCGGGCGTTATCTAGAGAAAGAACAACCGGTTCAATTCAGCCATAAGCATCATGTCGGGGACGACGGTATTGACTGCCGATACTGTCACTCGACAGTAGAGACAACTGCCTCGGCGGGAATGCCGGCAACTCAAACATGTATGAATTGTCACAGCCAGATATGGGCCGACAGCCCCTATCTTGAGCCAGTTCGCGCAAGTTTTCGCGACAATAAGCCTATAAAATGGGAACGAGTGCACGATCTTCCTGAATTCGCTTACTTTAACCACAGTATTCACGTGGCAAAAGGAGTCGGCTGCTCAACCTGTCACGGCGAAATTGATAACATGCCGGCCGTCTACCAGGAAAATACGCTTCAAATGGAGTGGTGTTTGTCCTGTCACCGTGAACCGGAAAAGTTCATACGTCCGAAGTCGGAGATCTTCAATATGCGGTGGAAGGACAGTGATCTTGATTCTGCCGAACGCGACAAGCTCAAGGCGGACTATAAGATCCGGAGCAAAGAAATGATGACGAGTTGTTCAACGTGTCACCGATAGCTCGTAGTGAAATCGGAAGAAAAGAGTCAGGAAAAGTTCAGTTACCCTTGAATAAGGAACCAACCAAAATGCCCAGTCAGGACAGCAAACAGGACTTCAAATCGTTACGCGACAAGATATTGTCGCAAAACGGGAAGCAATATTGGCGTAGCGTTGAAGAATACGTAGACGCACCGGAATTCGAGGAGTTCGTAAAGCAGGAGTATCCGCAGCATGCGGAAGAATGGCACGACGGTGTGAGTCGACGCAATTTCGTAAAGATAATGGGGGCTTCTCTTGCGCTCGCGGGTATCTCTGGCTGTGTTATCCAACCCGCAGAGCAGATCGTTCCGTATGTGACTCCGCAAGAAGGAATGCTGCCTGGCAAACCGAATTATTTCGCGACCTCGATGTCGATCGGCGGCGTGGCAACGGGGCTTCTGGCGAAATCGTTTGAGGGACGTCCTGTCAAGATCGAGGGAAATCCGGATCATCCCGGAAGCCGTGGCGGGACTGATGTTCTCGCTCAGGCATCGCTGCTCGATATGTACGATCCGGACCGTTCGCAGGAGATCCGATTCCGCGGCACCAGCAAAGCGTGGCCGAATTTCGTTACTGAATTTCGGGCCGCCATTGATGAAAATCGTAAAGATGGCGGTGCCGGTATACGATTTCTTAGTCAGACCGTTACGTCGCCGGCATTGATCGAACAGTTCAAACAGATCTCATCGGAATTGCCGGGTGCGCGTTGGATTCAGTACGAGCCCGTTAATCAAGATAACGCGATGGCCGGAGCTAAAATGGCTTTTGGCGCACCCGTTCAGGCGGTTTATGATTTCGAAAAGGCGGATCGGATCTTATCGCTCGACGCTGATATATTCTCCGGCTTTAATGTTGGATATATAAAGCAGTTCGCGAAACGCCGAGCCTTCGAGGGTGGAAATACGGTTAACCGTCTATATGCGGTTGAAACCACGGTTACTCTTACCGGCGCGAAGGCTGATCACAGGATCGCGGTTAAGCCGAGTTCGATGTCCGAAGCTGCAGAGGCAATGGCCGCGGCACTTGGCGTCTCTGGCGCCGTCTCGTCGTATACCGACAATGGCCCCTGGATCGCAGCGATGGCGAAGGATCTGACGGCAAATCGCGGCAAATCACTCGTAATCGCCGGAGACCAACAGCCGCCTATGGTTCACGCGCTGGCTCATGCGATGAATGCCGCTCTTGGAAATGTCGGGCAAACAGTTAAATACATCGAACCGTCCTTTACGGGTTCGGATAGATCACAAGTGGACCAACTTCGCGAGTTGATGGCGGATATTGACGGCGGACGGGTCAAAATGCTTGTGATCTTGGGCGGCAATCCTGTATATAATACGCCGGCCGACCTTCGGTTGAACCTGGATCGTGTCAATAATAAGGTTTCACTCCGAATACACGTCGGTACGCATTTTGATGAAACCGCCGAGATCTGCCATTGGCATATACCGGAAAAACACTACCTTGAATCCTGGGGTGATTCGAGAGCCTACGACGGGACTGTTTCTGTCACGCAGCCGCTTATCTCACCGCTTTATGAAGGCCGAAGTGTTTACGAAGTTGTCCAGTTGTTTTCGAAAGAGAATTTCGAAAAATCTGACCAGGACATAGTAAAGGAATACTGGCAAAAACAGAATATTTCGCCTGCCGCGAGCCAAGCGACGGTCGTTGCCGGGTCGAACAGCGACAATCAGCCGACACCGGTTGATGTTCCGCCAATGGCTCAAACAGCAACAACGGGTTTTGACGATAAATGGCGCAAGTCGGTTCACGATGGCTTTATTCCAAATACGGCTGCCGCTCAGAAGTCGGTTTCTGCGAACACCGCCTTTTTGGGCCAACCATCGCCGATACCAGTTGTTTCGGGAGGACTTGAAATATCTATTCTCCCTGACCCGAGTATTTATGACGGGCGGTTTGCCAATAACGGCTGGCTGCAGGAACTGCCGAATCCGCTAAACAAGGTTACGTGGGAAAATGTGGCGCTCATCAGCCCGAAGACGGCTAGAAAGTTGGGCATCAACCAAGGCAATGACGCGGACGAACGTTCGGGTGGAGAACGCGGTACGACGTTTGTCAATACGCGGGGCGGTAACATGTACTCTGACCTTGTCACCCTCAAATACGCTGGCGGCGAGATCTCAAAGCCTGTGCCAATGTGGATAGCGCCGGGTCAGCCAGAAGACGTCGTTACAATATTTATGGGTTATGGTCGGACACGTGCAGGCCGCGTGGGAACGGGCCTGGGGTACAACGCATTCGACGTAAGACGCTCAGATTCAATGAATTTCGGAACTGGGGATATCCTGAAGACCGGTGAACAAACCTCGATCGCGTCAACGCAGATCCACTTCAATATGGAAGGACGTGACCTGCTTCGTGTCTTCGATCTCGACGAATTCATGCATGATGAGCATTTGGGAGACCAGGAAGATTTTTACCCAAAATCGATGTATCCCTACGAGCAGCATCAGGAAACATATAACAAGCACCATAAATGGGGAATGACGATCGACCTCAATTCCTGCGTGGGCTGCAACGCTTGCGTTCTGGCATGTCAATCGGAAAACAATATACCGATCGTCGGAAAGACCGAGATTGAACGAAGCCGCGAGATGCACTGGATGCGGGTTGACGCTTACTATGGAGGCGAAGATATCGACCATCCGGACGGCCCGAACTTCCAGCCGGTGCTGTGCCAGCAATGTGAACAAGCTCCGTGTGAGGTTGTTTGCCCGGTCCATGCTACGGTCCATAGCGCCGAAGGACTGAACGACATGGTCTACAACCGCTGTGTCGGTACCCGTTATTGTTCGAACAATTGCCCTTACAAAGTCCGTAGGTTCAATTTTATGCTTTATCAGGACTGGGACACGCCGCAGTATAAACTGATGCGGAACCCGGAAGTCTCAGTTCGCAGCCGCGGAGTGATGGAAAAGTGCACGTATTGCACACAGCGGATTGCGGCGGGACGTATCGAGGCCGAAAAAGCCGGTCGTCCGATTGCCGACGGTGAGATCGTGACGGCGTGCCAGTCAGTTTGTCCGGCTGATGCGATCACGTTCGGTGATATGAACGATCCGAACAGCAGGGTCGCGAAGACGAAAAAAGACCGTCGCGATTACAACCTTTTGAACGAATTGAACACGCAGCCCCGTACAACTTATCTGGCCGGACTTAAGAATCAGAATAAGGAAATGCCCGATTACAAGATGTCGAAAAGTAAGGGCCACGGCGGCGAAAGCCACTAAACGTCTTGGCAACAAAATTGGCAGGAAACGAAAGCGGGATGGTGCGATCGGCTGACCGATAGTCGGAATGAAAGCAAAACCATGCAAGATTTGAAAGAGATTCAAAAAAGAATTTACCCGCCGATGGTCGAGGGTGACCATACCTATGCGACGGTAACCGACAAGATCAGTGATGTGACGCTCAAGCGAAAAACACCGTTCCACTGGTTTATCGGATTCGGCCTCGCGTTTATGGTTGCTCAAATGCTTTTGATCACGATCGTATGGCTTTTAGCGAAAGGCGTGGGGATTTGGGGCACGAATCAGCCGGCTGGCTGGGCGTTTCCGATCATAAACTTTGTCTGGTGGATCGGTATTGGTCACGCGGGCACTTTGATCTCGGCGATCTTGTTGCTGCTGAACCAAAAATGGCGAACTTCGATTAACCGGTTTGCAGAGGCGATGACATTATTTGCGGTCGCGTGTGCCGGATTGTATCCGGTTCTTCATACGGGCCGACCGTGGCTCGCCTATTGGCTGTTTCCCTATCCGAATACGATGGGCATGTGGCCGCAATTTCGCAGTCCTCTAATGTGGGACGTATTCGCGGTTTCAACGTATGCGACGGTCTCGCTTCTCTTCTGGTATGTCGGGTTGATCCCGGATTTTGCCACACTTCGCGACCGGGCAAAGAACAAATTCTTCAAGTTTGTTTATGGCATCTTGTCGTGGGGGTGGCGGGGTTCGGCACGGCATTGGCACCGGTATGAACTCGCTTATTTGATTCTTGCAGGCCTTTCAACGCCGCTGGTGCTCTCCGTTCACTCGATCGTCAGCCTTGATTTTGCTGTTTCGCAGGTTCCTGGTTGGCATGCCACCATCTTTCCGCCCTACTTTGTGGCGGGCGCTATCTATGCCGGCTTTGCGATGGTACTTATTCTCTGTATACCGCTGAGGATCTGGTACAACATGAAAGATTTCATCACCGATACCCATCTCATTTACATGGGGAAGATCATGTTGGCGACGGGCCTGATCGTGGTTTACGGATACGCAATGGAGGCGTTTTTCGGTTGGTATAGTGCGTCTGAGTACGAGCTCTTTATGGTCAAGAACCGTATGTGGGAAGGTCCATATTGGTGGTTTTATTGGCTCTTGATCTTATGCAACGGTATTTCGATCCAGTTTCTTTGGTTTAAACGATTTCGAGAGAGTGCGTTTTGGCTCTTCATAATTTCGATAATCGTTAGCATTGGCATGTGGTTGGAGCGCTTTGTTATTGTGGTTACCAGTTTACACCGCGATTTCCTGCCGTCGTCGTGGGGCATGTATTCGCCGACAATTTTCGATATTTCGATGTTCGTAGGAACGCTGGGCCTTTTCTTTTCGCTTATTTATTTGTTTGTGAGGTTTGTCCCGATCATTTCGATATTCGAAGTCAGGACACTTTTGCCCGAAGCCAACGTCCACGGGCATCAGCAGGATTTTGACGAAAGCGTGCTCGAAGTTGAGTACACTTACGACAGGACTGATCCGCCAAATTCAAAATAATCGCAACCGTCGAATTATAGGTATGGAAAATAAAATTTACGGCCTTCTCGCCGAGTTTGACTCGGCAACCGAACTCGTCGACGCAGCGACTTCGATCAGGGACGCAGGATATACGAAGACTGATGCTTTTTCACCGTATCCTCTGCACGAGATCGATGAAGCGCTGGGAGTAAAGAGAAGCATCCTGCCGTACCTGGTCTTTGGCGGCGGGATCGCCGGGCTATTAACCGGCCTGGGATTACAGTACTTTGTGCACGTTATTGACTATCCCATCATCGTCGGGGGACGCCCTCATTTCAGCTTGCCGTCCTTTATTCCACCAATGTTTGAGTTGACGATCCTGCTCGCCGCTTTTACTGCGATCTTCGGCATGTTGTTCCTTAATGGGCTGCCGAGCCCTTATCATCCAGTATTTAATGTTCCGCGTTTTGCTCTGGCGACTCGGGAAAAGTTTTTCTTGCTGATCGAGGCAAACGACCCCAAGTACGATCACGAAAACACGAAAGCCTTTATGCAAAGTTTGAATCCGCAGGAGGTCTTTGATGTCCCGGAGTAAATTCTTGACGATAAGACGATGGAATAGTTCCACGCGATCCGCCTACGCTTTTCGTGGACGAACAATGGTTGGCGTGCTTGTTGCGGCCGTGTGCTTCACCGCAATTGGATGCCGATACGATATGCAGGACCAACCGCGATATCGAGCGTACAAGAATAGTGACTTTTTCAGCGACGGCCGCGCGTCACGGGATCTGTTGCCGGGAACGGTTGCCCGCGGCCAGCTTCGCGACAATAAGGCCTTTTATACTGGAAAGATCGACAATCCGAACGCTAATGTGCAGGTATCGACGACGACCGACGCGACGGGGAACACCTTAGTGACGAGTTTCCCAAATGCCATCGATGAATTTCCGGTTGCTGTTACCAAGGAACTGGTCGATCGCGGACAGGATCGTTACAACATTTATTGTATAGTCTGTCACGGACCGCTCGGTAAAGCTGATGGGATGGTCGTGCGCCGAGGCTTTCCGAAGCCACCGACATATCATGATGATCGGCTTCGCAATGCGCCCGTCGGACATTTCTTTGATGTAATGACAAATGGATGGGGACGAATGAACAGCTACGCGTCGGTGGTCTCGCCGGCGGATAGATGGGCGATCGTCGCCTACATCCGGGCGCTGCAACTGAGCCAGAACCCCGATGAGGTCCTGAAAACGAATGTTGGTTCAAATGCTAACGCCGTCACTCCCCAACGCCCGTCAACGGTCGTCAACGACACTGCGAACACTCACGGAGGTTCTAAATAAGTGACTGAATTTAGGGAATATTATGCTCCGGAAGTCGTAAATCGTTGGCGTACGCTCGCCTTGGGTGTTGGCGGCATTGGGTTGATTATCTGGGCCATCGGGCTATATTTTAATACGGAACAGGCCCTGCGTTCCTGGCTTCTCGGATTCATATTTTGGGGCGGCATTGGTATCGGAAGCCTCGGCGTACTCCTCCTTCAATATTTGACGGGGGGCGCGTGGGGCGTCGTTATACGCCGAACGGTCGAGGCCGGCGCAAGAACACTTCCCGTAATAATCCTTCTTTTTCTTCCATTGGCATTCGGTGTGACGAATCTTTACGAATGGACTCACTTACCTGCGACGGACCATGCCATGGCACACCGCGGATGGTTTATGACCGCATCCGCCTGGATATTCCGTTCGGCGATCTATTTTGCCCTCTTTTGGATAATGTCATATCTGCTTAACGAGTGGTCTGGACGTCAGGATGACACTTCAGATCCGGAAGACGCCGCCGCGCTTCTAGGTAAAGCCACAAGGTTCTCGGGGCCGACGATGGTAATTTATGCACTTACCGTAACGTTTGCGGTGGTGGATTGGGTTATGACGCTTGACCCACATTGGTTTTCTACGATCTGGGGCCTGCTTTTTGTGGCGGGCTGGGCGTTAAGCTGCTTTTGCTTTGTGGTCGCCGTACTTGCTCAACTTTCGGATAAGGCCCCAATGAATCGCGTGATCGGCAAGCGCCATTTCCATGATCTTGGAAAATTAATGCTGGCGCTTGTAATGGTTTGGGCATATTTCAATTTCTCCCAATTCCTGATAATTTGGTCCGGAAACATACCGGAAGAAACGGGTTGGTACCTTGATCGAATGAAGGGCGGATGGGGATACATCGCCGTCGCCTTAGTTGTTTTTCATTTTGCGTTCCCATTCCTGGTGCTCTTACAGCAGGATTTCAAACGTAAGGCGCGATGGCTGGCGGCTTTGGCTATTTTTATCCTGGTAATGAGGATCATTGATATGTTTTTCCTTATCGGACCGAATCCTCGCATTGATCATGCTATAGAGCGCGGATCATTCATCGTCAGTTGGATGGACTTTGTTGGTCCAATAGCGGTGGGCGGGATTTGGCTTTGGTGGTTTTTTGGGGAATTGATGAAACGGCCGCTGGTACCAGTGAAGGATCCGTTTTTTCAAAAGGCAATTGAGCACGGCAAGGGGCACTAAACATATGGGATCGACAAAACACGAGAAATCGTTTGTGGATTTTGAAAAGGCGTATGAGCAGAATATCGTCGGCCTCAAAGGCATAATATATTTTGGGATCGGCCTTCTGGTTCTCATCGTCGTTACGTTCTTCCTGATGGTCGTTTTACTTGGTGTGATGGGCGATCAGGCGGCCGAAAGCGCGGCACCTGAAAATCCGATGACGATGAACGACCGAGAGCGGCTGCCTCCGGAACCGCGACTCCAATCGGCCCCTGGTTTTGGCGTTGATTCGGAGGCGGGTCGTACGCACATGGAACTCGCGCAGCCACAAGCGGAATTTCGGGAATTGAGGCGGCAGTGGGACGACCAGATCAAGAATGGCGAGAAGGACCCGATCACAGGTACGGTGGTTTCTATGCCTGTTGAGGAAGCAAAAGAAAGGCTACTGCAGCAAACGATCAAGACCAAAACCGGGGCGATGGACGCTCGATCTATTATTAAGGTGGTTTCGGATTCGAGTGCAGGTCGGCTTTCCTCGGAAAGGGGAAACTAGGAAGGAGGCGGCCAAGTCGCTGCTTCTTCGTTGAATAGTTAGAAATATGTGTACAAGTTTGATCGTTTCAGCTCTATCGAAGGTAAAACTTTTAGTACTGTTGGTAATTTTGCTTTTTGCGAGCGGCGTTTCGGCACAAAAGGGACAACATTACACTTCACCGCTTTATTCACAGCGAACGTACGACCCCGCCCTAGTAACGGAAAACGGATTACCCGAAGTTTTAGATCAAGTTGGAATTGAACAACGGTTGGGGGAACAACTGCCGCTCGACTCGGAACTCAAAGACGAAGCGGGCAAGGTTGTACGACTGGATGAGTTTTTTGGGAATAAACGGCCAGTAATTGTGGCGTTCGTATATTACGAGTGCCCGATGCTATGCAACGAAGTTCTAAACGGCTTAACAGGAGCGCTGAAGGGTATCTCCCTCGATGCAGGTAAGGATTTCGATGTTGTAGCAATCAGCTTTGATGCACGCGAGAACGAAAAACCGGGACTTGCCCAGAACAAGAAAACAGCGTATTTGGATCGCTATGGCCGACCGGGCAGCGATGCGGGGTGGCACTTCCTTACAGGTTCCGAGGCCTCGATCGAAAAGGCGACAAAGGCAGCCGGATTCGGGTTCAAATGGGACGATAAGTCGAATCAGTTTGCGCATGCGGGCGGTATAATGATCGCCACGCCCGAAGGGAAGTTGGCTAGGTATTTTTTCGGCATCGACTATTCACCTCGCGATGTGAAGTTCGGCTTGATGGAATCCGCTGAAAGTAAGATTGGCGACCGGGCCGACCAGCTTTATTTGTATTGTTTTCATTACGACCCGGCTACGGGGAAATATGGCCTTGCAATTTTGAATGTTATCCGAATAGGCGGAATTGCCACGCTCCTGGGACTCGGCACGATGTTGTTCGTGTTTTGGCGGCGGGCAAAGAAAAAAGAGGATGAACCGGAGGCGTTGGCGTAGGACGTCGCTATTGAATAAAGAGGTGTAATTGCAGGACTTACGTCTCTTAATATCTGATTATGCAACAGAATTCTTGGGTTCCACTGTTTCCAGACCAGGCTTCGAGCTTTGCGTGGCAAGTTGACGCTTTATATGTTTATTTGATCGTCGTAAGCGTCGTCTTTACCGTCGGTATCGCCGCAGCTATTCTCTTTTTTGCTCTCAAATACCGCGAAAAGGAAAAATATGCAACGCCGGATGCGATTCACGGATCAATGGTCCTTGAAACGACCTGGTCGATCATACCTTTCATCATCTCAATGACAATTTTTCTGGGCGGCGCGATCGTGTTCTACAACCAGTATACGCCGCCTGCGGATGCAATGGAGATCTACGTTGTTGGGAAACAATGGATGTGGAAGTTGCAACACGGAACCGGTCAGCGAGAGATCAATGAACTTCACGTCCCCGTGGGACGAAAGATCAAGTTGACAATGACAACCGAAGACGCCTTGCATTCATTTTATGTCCCGGCCTTTAGGACGAAGACAGACGTTGTTCCGGGAAGGTTTACATATCTCTGGTTTGAAGCGACAAAGCCGGGCAAGTATCACTTGTTCTGTGCGGAGTATTGCGGACTCAATCACTCCGGGATGGGCGGTTCTGTTTATGTTATGGAACAGCGGGATTATGACAACTGGCTAAGCGGCAACACATCGGGTCAGACGCCGGTGGAAGCCGGGCGAGATCTCTTCGAAAATAAACTGGGTTGCGCATCGTGTCATGCCGGCGGACAACAGCAGCGCGGCGCCAAATTAGAAGGAATATATGGTCAGGATGTAAAACTCGTGGGCGGACAAACGGTTACAGCGAACGATGGGTATATTCGCAACTCGATACTTAATCCCAGTTCGCAGGTTGTTGAAGGTTTTCAGCCAATAATGCCAACGTTCAAGGGCCAAGTAACTGAAGAGCAGCTAGTGTCACTCGTAGCCTATATTAAGTCCTTAAGTGGAGTTCAGCCAGGTAGCGCTGCACCAGCCCCGGCTGCTAGCCCCGAGGCCGCTCTGCCGTCAATGAATTCAGCCGAGCCAGCCAAGCCCTCGGCTCCCGCGAACAGCCAGAACTAAGGTAACCATAAGAATATGCAAAACGTTGATGCGAGTATTGGAAAAGCGGATAAGCCGGTGAATTATCTTACAAACGGTTACACCCTAAGATCGTGGTTGTTGACCAAGGATCACAAGCGAATTGCGATCATGTATCTGCTCACGGTTTCGGTCTTCTTTTTTATGGGAGGATTGTACGCTGCCGCGATCCGCCTTGAACTTTTGACGCCTCCAAGTGATCTGATGGCGATGGGAACGTACAACAAGGCCTTCACGCATCACGGTATCTTGATGATCTTTTTCTTCCTGATCCCGTCGATACCTGCGGTGCTCGGCAACTTCCTTTTGCCGATCATGATCGGGGCGAAGGATCTCGCCTTGCCGCGAATTAATCTACTTAGCCTTTATATTTATTGGGTTGGCGGCGCTTTCACTCTATGGGCATTGCTACAGGGGGGAGTCGATACGGGCTGGACATTTTACGTTCCGTACAGCACGTCCTTTTCCAACACCTATGTAATGGCGGTCGGTATCGGAATATTTATCAATGGGTTTTCCTCAATACTAACAGGGTTGAATTTTATCGTTACGGTGCACACGATGAGGGCCCCCGGCATGACCTGGTTTCGCCTTCCACTCTTTGTTTGGGCGATGTACGCGGTCAGTCTCGTGATGATTCTTGGCACTCCGGTTATCGCAATAACCGTATTGTTAATGGCGCTCGAACGCTTAACCCAGATCGGAATCTTCGATCCGGCGATTGGCGGAGATCCGATCCTGTTCCAGCATCTGTTCTGGTTCTATTCGCACCCTGCAGTTTACATAATGGTATTGCCCGGGATGGGCGTGGTGAGCGAACTTATCTCGAATTTTTCACGCAAGAAGATCTTTGGCTACGAGTTCATCGCATTTTCAAGCATAGCGATCGCAGTGTTCGGATTTCTTGTGTGGGGACACCATATGTTCGTGAGCGGTCAATCAATCTATGCCGGGTTGGTTTTCTCGTTCCTTTCAATGGTCGTTGCTATTCCGTCCGCGATCAAGGTGTTCAACTGGTCGGCAACGCTATATAAGGGCTCGATCTCGTTCGATACTCCGATGCTTTACGGGCTCGGATTCATTGGATTGTTTCTTATCGGCGGATTGACAGGACTGTTTCTCGGTTCGATCGGTGTAACCGTACACGTAACCGATACGTACTTCGTCGTCGCTCACTTTCACTACGTGATGGTCGGCGGGCAAGTGATCGCCTATTTGGGTGGACTTCATTATTGGTGGCCAAAAATGACAGGCAAAATGTACTCCGAATTCTGGGGACGCATCTCTGCAATGTTGGTTTTTGTTGGTTTCAATCTAACTTTTTTCCCGCAGTTTATTCTTGGCTATATGGGAATGCCGCGCCGGTATGCGTCGTACCCGGAAGAATTTCAGGTATTGAATATCTTCTCTACGGCGGGAGCTTCGGTACTGGGCGTGGGTATGACAATGCCGGTGGTCTATTTCGCACATTCGTTGTTGTTCGGAAAGGATGCCGGACCCAATCCGTGGTTACTGCCGGGGCTTGAGTGGCGTATTGCATCACCGCCTCCGACCGAAAACTTTGAAAAGACGCCGATCGTCACTTGGGAAGCATACGAATTTGGCGAAGAGAGCGGTTTGGATCTCGAAGAGGCGAGGCGGCGCGATGCTGTTTCATCGGTTTCATAACTAGTTGAAAGCGACGAAATTGAGCGATACGCTTATGCGTTCGTCCAATATCCGTTGAGTTCTTTATAAACACATGGCGACAAACGTAGATACAATTGATCAACACCATTACCATCCGCCGGGACTTCAGCATCAGTTTGAGGACATGAAGCAGCAAGAAGAGTCCGTCTCGATCGGGATGTGGGTCTTTCTTGCCCAGGAGATAATGTTCTTCGGCGGGATGTTCACTGCCTATTTGGTATTTCGTTGGCGGTTTCCAATGGCGTTCGCTTCAGGAAGCAACCACTTGGACGCTTTTTGGGGCGGCCTGAACACGATCGTCTTGATCGTCAGCAGTTTGACCATGGCATTGACGGTTTACTACGCCCAAAAGGGTAACCGTAATTTGCAGGTGCTGATGATAATTTTGACAATGTTTTTCGGGACCGTTTTCCTCGGCGTCAAAGCCATCGAATATACCGATAAGTATGAACATGGACTCGTTCCGGTGACAGGCTGGAACAAGAAGGCAAAGGCCGGCACTGCCTCTGAACACGCATCAAGTTCGATTCGACTTCCGTTTGAAACTACGGCGTCTGCTTTTTCTGCTGAGCCATCGACCGCTGTCCACGAATATTCGAATCCGAGGGGGGAGTTTCAGTGGTCGGACACCTCGCTCGCGGAGCAAGCTCGACAGGGCGGATTCCTTACGAGAAGCGAAGAGATCGGCTACTTTACAAATGGAAGGATCGATGCCGAAAAGTTTCGCGATAAGGTGCGCTCGTTCTTTTGGATATATTTTGTCATGACTGGGCTGCATGCACTTCATATGGTGATCGGACTCGGGATAATGGCATGGCTGTTGTGGAAGGCGTGGCGGTTCACATTTTCCGCCGATTACTACGCACCTGTAGAGATGTCGGGGCTCTACTGGCACTTCGTAGATATAGTGTGGATCTTTCTGTTTCCGCTCTTGTATCTTTTGGGCCGACATTTTGTTCATTGAGGAATCGTAAAATGGCAGATCATAAAATCAATCACATGGAATCCCAAAAGGCTCACGTCGGCATTCCGGGCTACTTGGGCGTTTTTGCAATTCTTATCGTCGGCACAATACTGACCTATTTTGCCGCGACCGTAGAACTGGATAGGATCTTTCCTGGAGCCAACACACTTGTGGCTCTTTTGATCGCATTTACGAAGATGACATTCGTAGTCCTCTTTTTTATGCACGTTTATTGGAGTCCGAAGCTGATTTGGCTTGTTGTGGTCTCGTCGTTTTTTTGGCTGGCAATTATGTTCGCATTTACGATGCAGGACTATCTAACCCGAGAATCGGGGATATTTACAGGCTAATGTCGCCGGTTAAGATTGGAGAATCAAACATCAACCCGGCGTTCGCCGGGTTTCTTTCTTTATTTCCTGGTATGGAATTTTGCGGCTAGTACATTAACCTTTTGACGTGTTATCATCTTCGATTTGAAATGCCTGAGAGCGATTTCGATGCTGTTATTACGGAACAACCGGGCTCGCCATTTCGTACATCATAGACCAATGAAGTTTTTCAATCTTAAAGCAATAAGTTCATGCCATTTACTAATTGTGTCGTTAATGGTTTTGGGTGCCGGCTGCAACATCGTAAAAAAAGAAGGAAAAACGCCAACACTTTTGAAGACCGAGGTAGCCGGATTTAATGAACTGACGGACGAAGTAAACCGGTTTGCACGCGTAAATTCCATAAGGGCGAAGATGGATCTGAAGTTCGAAGACAATTCATTTGCCCAATTTGGCAGTAAAGAGGTCTATCGGGCTGCGGATGGGGAAGTCGTGGTTCAGCGGCCTGCCAATATCTTGCTAAAGGTACGGGTTCCAGTAATAAAGACCGACGTTGCCCAAATGACGTCAGATGGGAGTACATTTCGCGTTGCGATACTGCATGACGGTGGCAGCGGGAAATACAAAAAGTTTGTGATCGGTACAAATAATGCCGATTATTCCAAGCTGCGAAATACTTTGAATGCCGCGGACCTGGACAATGGGAAAGCCATAAAAGAGAGTGTAAATGCTTTCGCGAACATGCGTCCTCAGCATTTTACAGAAGCTTTACTCGTTCGTCCGATCGATCCGGTAAATTTATATACCCAGAGTACGATTTTTCAGGTCGAAGATGATGAATCGCAGGTATCGAAATCCCCAATTCGACGCGTCATGCGCGGTTATTATTTGCTTGACGAGCATGTACGAATCGGTGACGGCGGGATGCGGATCTCCCGACGATTTTGGTTCGACCGCGTCGGTGGAATTCGGCTTGCCCGGCAACAGATCTTTGATGCGTACGGCGAGATCGAGTCGGACATTACATACGGACGTGCAGGGACTTTGACGGAGTCAGGCGAATATAAGAACCTACCGCTTCGAATTCAGGTTACTCGGCCTAAGGAAAGCTACACAATGAGTCTCACCTATCAAACTCCCGAGACGGTAGCGATCGGTAAGACATATCCAGAGACCGCGTTCGTACTTCAGAATTCGTGGAACCTCGAGGTGGTCGATCTGGATAAGAAATTAGGCGAAACTGCCGCAGAACATACCCCCGCCGGGAACCAAAACACTGCTACCCGGATCCAGTAGGCGAATTTTTAATGAATACAATTTTAAGAACCGAGGATCTGGTAAAGTCTTATAAAGTTGGAAAAATAGATTCTCCGGCTCTTCGCGGTGTTTCGCTGGATATTCACGAAGGCGAATTCGTCGCCATAATGGGGCCGTCTGGTTGCGGTAAATCCACGCTTTTGCACCTGCTGGGAGGGCTATTAAGTCCAAGCAGCGGTCGAATATTTGTCGACGGTGAAGATCTTTCAAAAGTATCGGACGCTAAGCGAACAGACATCCGACGGCGAAAGATCGGTTTTGTTTTTCAAAGGTTCAATCTATTTCCGACACTCACGGCTGATGGGAATTTGAAGCTAGCGGAAAAGATCCACACCGGCAACGGAGGTGGAAGCGCAGAAAAAAGACGAGAGGTACTGCGGCTTCTGAAGCTCGAAAATAAGATGCATCACAAACCGCTCGAATTATCGGGCGGCGAACAGCAGCGAGTAGCACTAGCGCGAGCTATCGTAAATAATCCTGCTATTATTCTCGCCGATGAGCCAACCGGCAATTTGGACACCGAGAATTCGTTGATCGTGCTGGAAATGTTTCGGGAACTGAATGACCGATATAACCAGACGATCATTATGATCACCCATAATCCCGAAGCCGCCGCGGCATGTTCACGTACAATACGAATGAGGGATGGTTTGATCTCGGATTAACGTGAATCGTCGGATATTAGTTGCGAAATGAAGAATATCGTACTCTGGAATTTCGAACGCGGCTCGTGGCAATGGGACGCCCTATGTCTCTTAATTATTGCATTTATTTTTCTTACGCCCAACTCTTGGTTTGGGAAGATGGAAAAAGTTGCAACCCACGTTGAACGAATCGACGTCAAACAAACCGGGCTGACACAGTCGGTTCGGTCGATTCACGAAGAGAAAATAATTATCCAGTAGCCATTTGTTAATCTGATCCTCCTATGAGGAACACGTTTTTGATATGAATAGAAAATGTAAACTCGGTTCAATTGCGATGGGTTTGATGCTTTTCCTGAACGTTTTTGCGGTGACTGACGTTTCGGCTCAGGACGTTTTGCGGCAGATACTCAACCGGATGGACCAACATAATAAATCACTTACTTCGCTACGAGCCAGCGTTTCGATGGCCAAATACAACGCCCAGCTTGGCGGTGACCCAGATCTAGTTAACGGTACCGCCGTATACCTGCCGCAAAAAGGTAGAGACGCGCTCGTTAGAATAGATTGGGTCAAACCGGATGAATCGCTTAGCGTGGTCAATAAGGAATACGTTCTTTATCGACCGCGGCTAGCCCAGGCCATTACGGGGAAAGTAAACGGCTCGAAATCAAAAGGAACTAATAATGCACTGTCCTTTATGAATATGTCGAGGGATCAGCTGAAGGCAAATTATTCCGTTCGATATTTGGGTGAGGAAACTGTCAGTTCCGGAACGAAGACCTGGCACCTGGAACTTACCCCGAAATTGGCGACTGGCTTCAAGTCGGCCGAGCTTTGGGTTGACGGAAACGGCATGCCGATCCAGGCAAAGGTTATTGAGAAGAACAACGACTCGACCACGGTCCTGCTTTCGAATCTGGAGAAAAATGTTTCGATAAATGCGTCGGTATTTCGGATCAACCTGCCGAAGGGTACAAAGGTTATTAAGAGCTAGCAAGTTGTTAAATACGACTCAAGGTAAAGCCCCGGTCCGTCCGGGGATTTCTGTCGAATTTGTAATATGCAGGGTTAATACATATAATTACCGGTTTGACGCAGTCCGGTATGGGCTACCGATGTAGCTAATAGAACATATGCCAAAGGCAAGCAGTTTCAGCAGATTTACTCGCGGGGTGCGACACACGGTCCGCGCCTTTGCGTCGACCAAACACCCAGTCCTGGTTCATATCGTGCCGATGCGCCGATGTAATCTGGCGTGTACATATTGTAATGAGTACGACAAAACGAGCGATCCGGTGGCGATCGACGTTATGCTGGAGCGCATCGACAAGCTGGCCGCATTTGGAACCTCTGTCATCACGATCTCGGGCGGCGAGCCAATGATGCACCCGGAGATATACGAAATAATCGCGCGTATCCGGCAACATGGAATGATAGCCGGCTTGATTTCTAATGGATATTATTTTCAAGCCGAAAAGATCAAAAAACTAAACAATGCTGGGCTCGATTATTTGCAGATCTCGATAGACAACGTAACACCTGATGAGGTTTCGAAGAAGAGCCTCAAGGTACTAGATGCAAAACTGGTCAGCCTTCGCGATCATGCAAAATTCAAGGTAAATATCAATTCAGTGGTTGGTGGCGGAGTAGCGAATCCAGATGAAGCCCTCATCATCGCAAAGCGTGCCCGCGAGTTGGGATTCTCGTCGACCGTGGGTGTTATCCACGATGAGATGGGCCTGAACAAAGGCTTAACCGAACGCGAAAAGGAAGTTTACAAAGAGATAAAGAGCAAGGGAACTCGTTCTTACGCCCGTTGGAATTGGTTCCAAGACAACCTTGTCGACGGAAAGGAGTACGAATGGCGATGTCGAGCAGGTGCTCGGTATCTATACATTGACGAAAACGGGATCGTCAGCTGGTGCTCACAGCAGCGTGGAACTCCGGGAATTCCACTTCTTGAATACACCAATAAGGATATGGAACGAGAGTACAGCACCGAAAAATGGTGCGCGCCAACCTGCACGATCCAATGCGTTCATCAGGTCGGACATCTAGATGCATGGCGCGACCCTCAAATTTCCCTCAGCGATTACAACAAGCGAAGCGGACAAAGTCTCAAAAAAGAGACGGTTGCCCAGGTCTTAAGTGCGGACTAATAGACTACCCGTCCGCATTGACCCGCCCATTCAACATCCCTCAACATTGTAAACTTCTCTAAAGAATGCGTTGACACCTAAGTCGTTGTTGGGTTACAAATGAACCTCTTACGACCGAATCCACTTTAGTAGAGAAGGACCATGAAAGAATATCTGAGACCGAGATCAATGATCTTTGTCGCCGCAATCACGATGGTTTTGGGCTGCGGGCCAACAAAACCTGGATCGGGCATTATTGTGACGGAAGAGCCCGTGATGAGGGTATCTTCGAACGGTACCGGTGCCGTTTCGACCGAGGTTGGCAAACGGCGAATTCAGATCAGGATCGACTTGCGTGAGAACCGATTATTGCCTGATGGGGGCGGTGTTCAGGTTGCACATAGATTCGCGGAGTCTGCTGAACGGATCGGACAAGCATCACCGGTTCCCGGATCCGATAATGCGTTTACGTTTGATCTTCCCGATTCAGAGGACCTTGGGCTATGCGAAAAGATGTTCTACCGGTGGACTGTTATTTACGAACACGGCTCCACAAATACGAGGGGAACTTATGTTGGCCAGGAGAAATTCGTGATGCCGACAAGCGAAAGAGATGGCAACAACGAACTTCAACAGGCGCTATGCGCCGAATAGAGCATTCGTCCCCCTTGACGTTTGATTGTCAAGGTATTAATATTTCAACGATTTACCGCAATAAAGCTTTACCCAAAATCTAAATCAGGAGACTCCCAAGAGGGAAAGCTATGTCCAGAATCCACTCTGCTGCTTGTGTATCGTACCTGTCCGCCCCAATTCACACCCTTGTTCTAGTTGCGATTCTTTTTACAACCCTGATCCAAGTTCCAATTGTTGTTTCGTCGCAATCGATGGCCAGGGTTAAGACGAACGACACTCAAAAATCGTTTGGTGCATTGCCGGTTGAGGTATTGGCGACTGGCGGAGATACGCAACAAACTTATGTAAACGTTAGTGACGCTGTCGCGGCGATCAATTTGGGTAGCCACACCGGCGTAATAACAATAAGTATCAGTGGAAATACCATCGAACCAGGCCCCGTTGTGATAAATAGTTCCGGGATCTTAAGCGCCAGCTTCGAGTCGATAGTGATTTTTCCCGCGGCTGACGACGTTACGATGTCGGGATCATCTGGCGCCGGCCGCGGATTGATCGAACTGAACGGTGCTGATAACGTGACGATCGATGGTGACAACCCCAACAACTCCTCGATAGATCGAAACCTCAGCATTCAGAATACCGCGGTTGCGGCATCGACCAACACGGCGGTGTTGAGGCTCGCATTCAACATGACCGCCGATGCCGTATCGACAACTGCTGATAATTGTGTCTTTAAGAACTTGAACCTCATTGGAAGTATGAATACAGGTAATAACGCTGCCGAAACTTCCACTAGCGGGAGCGAAAATAATACCTTTGGGATATATGCCGGCGGCGGTGCAAGTGCAACCGCCGCTCCATCACCGATCAGCAACACTGAATTTGGCCCTCCCGCAAGCGCATTGAATTTCAGCGTTCAGAATAACCGAATCATGTCAGCGGCTAGGGGTGTGGCTACACTAGCGTCATCCGGTACGGTCTTCCAGGGACTTAGCATCCGCCGAAACCTGATTGGTAATCCGGCGGAGGGCATGCCGGATGGTATCTATTCAGTTGGCATATATGTGCGCGGCTCAAACACAGCTGAGATTACCGGCAATGAGATCTACGTCGAGGGATATGTTGGTTCGACGGCTTCTCCATTTTCTAATTGCGGTATCAGTGTTGGTTCAACATCGGTTGGAACCAGTAACGCCTTGATCGAAGATAACCGGATCAACCGCGTCAGGAACAACCACCCGCAAGGTCACAACGCCAATGGGATAAATATTGCGTCACACTCAAGTGAGACTGGACATACGGTGCGCAACAACTTTGTTTCCGGTATTTCCAATAATCAAGTAACGGGTGGCGGAAGCTTCGCAATTTCGCATGGTGCCTTCGGGATCAGGATCTGGGCAGGAAATTCTCATAAGATCTATCACAACTCTGTCAATCTTTTTGGCTCGATCCCCGGCGAACAGAACCAGAACCTTACTGCGGCTTTCGCTTTAAATGGTACTTCGAGTGTAAACGTGGACGTCCGAAACAATATCTTCTCGAATCAGTTGAGCGGCGGAAACTCGACTTCGACACGGCATGCTGCGGTTTATCTTCCATCAAGTGCAGTGTCGGGAATGAACCTGACGCTGAATCACAATTCATACCATCAAGCGCCGGTAACAGTTACTAACAGTCGACTTGCTCAGGTTGGGTTAATTGTTGGTTCTGGAGAATATTTGGCATCAAATTTTGACGCCAGCTCGACCGGAGACCCCGCTAATTTCCGGACTTATACGGCGAATTTGGAGGGTAATGCAACCAACGACAATGCTTCGTCGGCGTTGAATTCTCCGCCGCCATTTGTGTCGGAATCTGATCTGCATATTGTCCTGAATCCGCTTGCTTTGATCGAGAACGGCGGGGCCAACCTCGGTGTTCCCGACGATATCGACGGGGAGATGCGCGATACGGCGAGCCCTGACATAGGGGCTGACGAGATATTCGCGCCGACGGCAGCTGGACTTTCGATCAGCGGAAGGGTCATCACGTCGCATGGGCGGGGTATTCGAAACGCATTTGTCACCATTTCGGGCCGAAACCTTATCACTCCTATTTCAACGGTGACCGGTACATTTGGCTTTTATAACTTCGAAGGATTGCCCGCCGGCAATACTTATGTTGTGACGGTTGGTGCGCGGCGATTTACGATAAGGGAACCGTCACGGTCAATAACGCCCTTCGATAACGTTTCCGGGATGAACTTTGTTGCCGAACCGTAGGTACGATTTGATATAATGCTTGAACCGGAGCAAGCGGGCGTAACTCAATGGTAGAGTGTCAGCTTCCCAAGCTGGAAGTTGCGAGTTCGATCCTCGTCGCCCGCTCCAGTAAATAATAGTGTCATTGGACCCAGACTATTTGATCCTGCCCTCGAAAAATCGGGCCAAAAACATGCAATAATACGTTTCTTTATATTTTGGGTTGTTTTATCAAAACAATTTCAAGGGAGTCTGAAAATCCGCCAGCCATATTTCGTGTTTGCCGCGCCGATACTGCACCCACACAATTTGATTCTGCGGCGGTTTGGGATAAACAAATTGCCTATCTGAAATTTGTTATCAGCACGATGTTGACGTGACGCTGCCCGCGTGAAACGAAAAGGCGACTGCCGTCGCGTGAGTAGTCGTAGTTGGTAATAACGTCGGTGTTAAAGTTGGTCAATTGGGCGGGGTCGCCCCCCGCGACAGGCTGTTTCCAAAGGTTGCCGATTTGCTTTTTCTGTTTGGCGTAAATCAAGGCTTGCCCGTCGCGCGTCCAGCGCGGACTTTGATAGGAATATCCGAACGGGATGACCGCGAAGGTTTTTTGCGGCTCGCCGCCCGCTGCCGAAATAATGGCGAGAGTTGCCGGACGAGCGCGGCTGTCGCTCGGCAAAATGCAGGCAATCGAATTGCCGTCGGGCGAAATTGTCGGCATCACCGATTGGTAGTCGGTCAACTGAACGGACTCGCCGCCTTCAATCGGGATTTTTCGCAGGGTGAATTTATCGGCAAACCAGGATTGATAGACTATCCATTGTCCGTCGGGCGAGCAATCGGGCGCGTGGTCCGCCGCTTCGCCGAAAGTCAATTGACGAATGTCCGAACCGTCCGCGTTCATTCGGAAAAGATGATTGCCGCCCGCCCGATTTGAAATGAAAATCAGGAAACGCCCGTCGGCGGTCGCCGTTAAGCCGCTTTCCCAGAACGAATCCGCCGTCAGCGGCTTTGCGTCCGAACCGTTCGCGTTCATCGTCCAGATGTCGTAATTATTGCCGACGCGGGCGACGTAAGCGACGCGCCCGTCAGACAGATTGGTCAAACCGAAATTTCCGTCCGTTTCGCCTTTCGACAATTGAACGGAGCGGCTCGTGTCGCCGTCCGCGCCGATTGCCCACAGATGCGATTTCTCTTCCCATGTTCCCGCCGCCACCGCGTTTCCGTCAGCCGTTACGCCCATACTGTAATTGCCATAACTCTGTAAGCCTTCGGTGATGCGCCGCGTTTCGCCCGTGTGGTAATCAAACAAATAGAGCTGATTGCCGACGCGCGGACGCGCCGCGACGAAAACCAGACCGCTCCCGTCCGCCAGCCAATTCATTTTGCCGATTGCCGACCACACTTCGTTCGACAGTTGTTTTATCGCACCGCTTTCGATTTCAACCGAGTAAAGTTTGACATCCAGATGAACCCTGTCCGGCGTGCGCTCCACACCCGCGCCGAAAGCGATTGTTTTGCCGTCGGGCGACCAAGCCGCAATCGCGCTCAAAATCGCTTCGCTGAACGGGCGCGTCAAAATCGCCTGTTCGCCGCTTCCGTCCAAAGCGGCAATCATTATGCTTTCTTCTTTTCGCTCGTAATTTTTCCGGTAAAAAGCGACGCGCAAGCCGTCGGGCGAGATGGTGAACATCGAGCCGAAGTTCGGCAAAACGCGAGTCGCTATACCGCCCAAAACCGGAATCCGATACAACGCTCCGTGGGGGTCTTTTTTGTCATAAACGACGTAATAAATAAACGCGCCGTCGGGCGAAAACGCCGTTCCACCGAAAGTCCTTTCGCCCGGTTCTAAAAGTTTAACTTCGCGGTTCGTGTCAATTTGCCGCACATAAATTACACCTTCGCCGCTTTCGTAATTTTCCCCGTAAGCGATAAATTTCCCGTCCGGCGAGATGCTCGCGTTGCTGGCTTTGCCCGAGTTGGTGACGAGAGTGAATGTCGTCGCCGCTTTAGGCGCGGATGTTTTGTTTTCTATGAAAAAAGCGTACCAGCCAAAAGCCGCCGTGCTGATAAATGCCAATGAAGCCGCCGTCAGGACGATTGCGCCGCGCCGTTGTTGCCAAACTTTTTCTCGCGGTTTTAGGATTCGCTCCTGCGTTTCGAGCCGCCGCTCTCCGGTTTCACTTTCTTGTATCACCGCGTCGTCGGTTTCGATATCTTCGATGACAATGTGCGAGCGCGTTCGCTCGTGGGAGATTATCTCGATTGCTTCGTCGCCGTGTGTTTCAGTGACATCAGCCGCGAAACGATAACCTCGTCGCGGTATCGTCTCGATAAATTTCCCGCCGCCGTTTCCTTCACTCAACACCTTCCTCAGCAGAAAAACATTCCGTGAAAGATTTGCTTCTTCGACGAAACTGTCGGCCCAAACGCGATTCATCAATTCGTCTTTGTTCAGGACGTGCCCGCTGGATTCGATGAAAACAAACAAGAGCTCGACGGCTTTCGGCGGCAGTGGCACAATCTCGCCGCGGCGCATCAAAAGGCGTTCTTTCTTTTCGATCCGATATTCGGCGAACTCGTAAAAGTGTGGAGTTTGTTCGCTCATATCAAAACCGAGATCTTGACGAGAAAAAAAAGAGAGTTCGCAAAGGACTTAAATGTGCTGCAGCGATTATAACCGTGAAGTCAGATTTTTTCAATTTAATTTTTGGGGCGGCAAACAGTTGAGTTTGGAGAAAAAAATTGAAAATCCGAAAGAGAATCGAAATGACTGTTGAAACCGAAAAGTTTATGACCATCCGCATCAGCGGCGAAAAGCGCCACGAATTTTGCGAAACGTGCGCGAGGCGCGCGCCGATGCTGACCGTGACGGAAGCGGCGCAATTTGCCGGAATAAATTCACGCGCGATTTTTCGATTAATCGAGGCTGGCGAGGTGCATTTCCGGGAAACGGCGACGAATTTGTTGCTCGTTTGTTTCGATTCACTTTCGGCGGAAAAGGAAAAACAACAATCAATTAAGGAGCAAAAACTATGAAAAACATATTGACAATCGTATTGCTAACAATGGTTTCGGCTGGCTTTGTCATCGCGCAAAACGGCGCCGACGCGCAAGAGTTAATCAGACTCGACAAGGAATGGAGCGCGGCAATGGAGCGTGGAGACCGTGACGTGCTGAATCGGATTATCGCCGACGACTATACGACTCGCAACGGAACGTGGAACAAAACGCAGTACATAGAGCAGGCGATGAAGGATAAAGCCGATGATGACCTCAATTTGAAAAACGCCTCGTCCGTTTCTTCAAATTACTCGGTGAAATTCAAAAGCGCGGATATGGCGGTGATGACGCACATCACCATCGGAAAAGGTGATTACAAAGGCAAAGCCTTCACTAACTACAGCCGAAGTATCCACATTTGGATGAAGCGCGGCGGACGCTGGCAAGTAGTCGCTAACGGAGGCAACGCGATTCCTGATGAAAATGTGTTAAGACACATCGAGCGCGAATGGGAAGAGGCGACTAAAAACAAAGACAAAGCGTGGTTTGAACGCAATCTCGCCGACGAATACACCGCGACTAACGGTCTCGGCAAAAGGTTCAACAAGACTGAAGACATCGCCGATACGCTGTCGAACACAGACACCATCACGAGCAGCGAGCTTTCCAATATGCAAGTGCGCGTTCACGGAGATATGGGAGTCGTAACGGGTCGTCTGCATCGGGTCGGCAAAGATAAAAACGGCGCTTTTGACCGAAATTATATGTTCACCGACACCTTCGTCAAACGCGACGGCCGATGGCAGGTTGTTTCCACGCAGGCGACCATCGTCGTACCCGTAACGACGGCGAAAAACTAAATTGAATTACCCGAAAAAGGAGAATCGGCAATGAATAAAACTAAGAACTTGATTATCGTTTTCTTCGGCATAATCGCACTCATCGGACTGGCCGGTGCCATTATTCCGACAACTACTCAAGGGCAAGGCGGCGTGAGCGCAAAAGATGTCAATGTCGTGAACACGCCGACAGTGCAGGCGCAGCAGTCAGGCTCATGGACCGTCGATCTCGACGGAACGCCCACGGTCAACGTCGGCAGCTCGACTGCAGATCCGGTATGGGTGCGCGACGTAAATGACGCGCGACAGCCTTACCTCAGCCAGACATTCGCCGACTTCGCGGCCGGATCGCCCACGGCGAGCGGCAATTTCTCAACTGTTCCACCCGGCAAACGGTTGGTTGTCGAGCATGTTTCCGTCTACGGCGGCATCCCTGCGGGACAAAAATTATTCGCGCTGATTACCCGCGAGAATAACACCAATCATGCGGTGGTTTTGCACCCGCAGGCAAACTTTCCAGCCTTCGGAGGATCCGACCAGTTTGTTGCCAGCGAGGAGATGAAACTTTACTTCGACGCTGGCGCGACTCCCGGCGCGTTTGCGAACCGTAATTCCACAACCGGCGGCGGCAATCTCATTTTTGCTATCTCCGGCTATCTTGTGGACGTTCCGTAACGCATCGAAAAATTTATCAGCGATTTGGAAGGGAAAAATCAAAAAAATCAGAGAGGTAAAAATTATGAAAAACAAAGAAACATTCGTAAAAACACTCGCGTTGGGCGTCGTCGTCGGCGTTCTCATCGGGTTCGCCGCGTGGAACGTTAATCGCGTCAGCGCAATTAAAGAGGTTGATAAAGTAGTCCATTTCGGCATCGTTACCTTGCTTCCGGCATCGCAAAACGCGCGGCTGAATTTTGTCAGAATTGACGGCTCGATTGACGACCCGAACCTCAGACCGTGCCGCGTCGAGGTCAGAATTTTCGATGCCGCTGGACGCGCTTACGGAACGCCCGACACTTTTGATCTGCGTCCTGGTGTTGCCGTCAGCCGCGTCGTTATTCCTGCGGGAACATCAATCGAAGGCACATTTCAGTTTCGGGCGACATTTAAGTTTGTTGAAGACCCGAATATCCGCAGTCGCTGCGTCGTCATTCCGACAATGGAAGTTTTCAACCGGGAAACCGGCGGAACTCTATTTAATTATCCCGCTGCGCAAGGCTTCAACCCGCAGCCCGATCCTCCGGGACAGAATTAACAAACGCGTGTTGATTCCTCCCTCGGCCGGTCCCGGAAGGGCTGTCTTGAGGTGCGGCGATAACGCAGTAGTCCCTGGCCAACCGGGTGTGCAGTACGAAGACCTCAAGATCATCGCCCTCAAAGCCTCGGAAATTTCGAACGTCTTTATCGGCGGTAACTAGGCGGATGCGGCAACCGAATCAACTGTAGAAAGGAACTCAAAAAGGAGAAACACCATGAACACACTAAAAAATTATCTGCTCACTTCGATAAATCTCGCACAGGCGGAGGACTTTATTCGGAAGCCGATTGCGGCGGTCGGATTGCTTCTCATACTGCTCGCCTCGGCGGTAACACAGGCGGCGGCGCAGGGAACGTGGAGTTCCACCGGGAGCATGGACGCGCCGCACCACAATGGACACACGGCGACTCGTTTGCGTACTGGCAAGGTGCTGGTCGCCGGAGGTCTCGGCGACAACAACGCGACGGTGGCCACCGCGGAGATCTATGACCCCGCAACAGGCACCTGGAGTGCGACGGCGAGCATGAGCGTCCCGCGTTCGAGCCACGCGGCGACGCTGCTGCGCAACGGAAAGGTTCTTGTAACGGGCGGCTTCGATCAACGCATCTGCTTTCCGGACTGCGTGGCTCCGGTTTACGAGTCAGCCGAAATTTACGATCCGCAGACCGGTATCTGGAGTTCGGCGGGGAACATGTCGACCGCCCGCTACGCGCAGACCGCGACACGCCTGCGTAACGGCGATGTTTTGGTTGCGGGCGGTCTCGATCAAGCGGATGCCGCTTTGTCCAGTGCGGAAATCTATGACATCAAGACCGGCACGTGGCAAAGCACGGCGAACATGCTGACGGCACGCGGGTTTTTCACAGAGGTTCGGCTGCACAACGGGAAGGTGCTTGTGGCGGGCGGACTCGGCAGCGGCGGTGTGGCGGTGGCGGCCGCCGAATTGTACAACCCGAAGACTGGCACTTGGAAGGCGACCGGAGCCATGTCCACCGAGCGATTTAACCATACAGCCGCAAGCCTCCACGGCGGTCGAGTATTGGTCGCGGGCGGCTACAACGAATTCTTCGCTAACTCCTATGCGTCAGCCGAAATATCGACCCGCAAACCGGCGCTTGGGAGACGACCGGAAGTATGACCGTCGGGCGCGTCGTACATACGATGACTAAATTGACAAACGGAAAAATCTTAGTTGCGGGCGGCGAAGACATGGACATCAGCGTCCTCTCATCGGCGGAAATGTACGACCCGCAGACAGGGACGTGGGCAGCCACTTCGGGCATGAGCATCCCGCGCGCCACACACACGGCGACCCGCCTGCGCAACGGCGATGTGCTGATTTCGGGCGGCTTTTTCATCAATAACGCACAAGCCACAGCCGAGTTGTATCAGCCGTAACAATCGCCTCGCAGAACTTATACGGACAACCGACTAACCTTATGGGTGTGCCTTATCGCATTGAACGATTTATCAGTAATTTGGAAAGGAAAAATCAAAAAAAAATTAGAGAGGTAAAAATCATGAAAACAAAACAAACATTAGTAAAAACACTCGCCTTGGGTGTTGTCGTCGGCGTTCTCATCGGGTTCGCCGTTTGGAACGTCAATCGCGTTAGCGCAATCAGAGAGGTTGACGGACGAGTCCATTTCGGTATCGTTACCTTGCTTCCGGCATCGCAAAACGCGCGGCTGAATTTTGTCAGAATTGACGGCTCGATTGACGACCCGAACCTCAGACCGTGCCGCGTCGAGGTCAGAATTTTCGATGCGGCCGGACGCGCTTACGGAACGCCCGACACTTTTGATCTGCGTCCTGGTGTTGCCGTCAGCCGCGTCGTTATTCCTGCGGGAACATCAATCGAAGGCACATTTCAGTTTCGGGCGACGTTCAGGTTTGTTGACGACCCGAATCTGCGCCCAAACCGTTGCACTGTCATTCCGACAATGGAAGTATTCAGCACGGAAACCGGGGGAACTCTGTTTATGTATCCCGGACTGGCAGAGGGCTTCAACCCCCAGCCCGACCCGCCGGGACAGAATTAAATACGCGTGTCGGATCGTATCGAGCTCGACGCATCGCCAGCATGGGACCCCCCGTGTGGTTTATTCCCAGATGATCGTCCGGCTAACGCCAAAGGTTCGTCGGTGAGCGGCCTTGAGCGAATATGATGTTGTATCAGGGTCGCCGAAATTGGCGGAATGTTTTTCCATATATATTTCGCTGGCCGCTTGACAAATATATAGGAAGCGTAGAGAATCATAAATTGCCTCTCAAGCAAGGTATTTAACGGAGATTTAAGGTTAAGTTAAAAATATTGCTGAACGGGCTTGACAACCGAAAATGCTTATGTATAATCGGTAGTTTCGCTTCGAGGTGAAAGTCGATAGCGAAACAGAAGTTGATATTTGAAAACTAGATATGCGAGTCCATGTGTTAATTCGTACGTAAGTACAAAAATGAGTAGGATAACTTTAATTAACGAGAGTTTGATCCTGGCTCAGAATCAACGCTGGCGGCGTGCCTCAGACATGCAAGTCGAACGATTAAAGCTCTCTTCGGAGAGTGCATAGAGTGGCGCACGGGTGAGTAACACGTAAGTAATCTACCTTCGAGTGGGGAATAACGTCCGGAAACGGACGCTAATACCGCATAATGCAGCGGCATCGTAAGATGACAGTTGTTAAAGGAGCAATTCGCTTGAAGAGGAGCTTGCGGCAGATTAGCTAGTTGGTAAGGTAATGGCTTACCAAGGCTACGATCTGTATCCGGTCTAAGAGGACGGTCGGACACACTGACACTGAATAACGGGTCAGACTCCTACGGGAGGCAGCAGTCGGGAATTTTGGGCAATGGGGGAAACCCTGACCCAGCAACGCCGCGTGAAGGATGAAGTTTTTCGGAATGTAAACTTCGAAAGAATAGGAAGAATAAATGACGGTACTATTTATAAGGTCCGGCTAACTACGTGCCAGCAGCCGCGGTAATACGTAGGGACCAAGCGTTGTTCGGATTTACTGGGCGTACAGGGCGCGTAGGCGGCGGGGTAAGTCACTTGTGAAATCTCTGAGCTTAACTCAGAACGGCCAAGTGATACTGCTGTGCTAGAGTGCAGAAGGGGCAATCAGAATTCTTGGTGTAGCGGTGAAATGCGTAGATATCAAGAGGAATACCTGAGGCGAAGGCGGGTTGCTAAGCTGACACTGACGCTGAGGCGCGAAAGCCAGGGGAGCAAACGGGATTAGATACCCCGGTAGTCCTGGCCCTAAACGATGAATACTTGGTGTCTGGAGTTCTAAAACTCTGGGTGCCGTCGCTAACGTTTTAAGTATTCCGCCTGGGGAGTACGGTCGCAAGACTGAAACTCAAAGGAATTGACGGGGACCCGCACAAGCGGTGGAGCATGTGGTTTAATTCGACGCAACGCGAAGAACCTTACCTGGACTAGAATGTGAGGGAATGTTGGGTAATACCATCAGTCTGGGAAACCAGACCCAAAACAAGGTGCTGCATGGCTGTCGTCAGCTCGTGTCGTGAGATGTTGGGTTAAGTCCCGCAACGAGCGCAACCCCTATTGACAGTTGCCAATATTAAGTTAGGAACTCTGTCAAGACTGCCGTTGATAAAACGGAGGAAGGTGGGGATGATGTCAAGTCATCATGGCCTTTATGTTCAGGGCTACACACGTGCTACAATGGACGGTACAAAACGTCGCAATCTCGTAAGAGGGAGCTAAT